>NZ_CP019980.1:1914689-2222137 GCF_002982115.1 Lysinibacillus sphaericus
TGTCCATGTTCGACGGGAATTAGAGCTTGTAGGGGAGCGACCATTAACCCAAATTTTATACGATGGCGATGAAGTTCCAGGTCATCCTGGGTTAAAAGTATTTGAAACATTAGGGCATGCGCAAAGTCATTTTATTTTTTGGGATGAAAAATTACATTATGTAATTGGTGGAGATTTATTATTAGAAAAAATAACTCCTAATCCATTAATCGAACCACCGTTAGATCGCACATCAGGTCGTCCAAAATCATTGTTACAATATAATGCTTCACTAGAAATATTGCGTCAATTGCCAGTGAATATTATGTATACAGGGCATGGCGCAAATTTAGAAGATATACCAGCTCTCATTGATAAGCGACTAGAAAGACAACACCAACAATCCATGAAGGTCTATGAGTTACTAGGAAATGATCAGCTAACAGTTGTACAAATGACAAAGCGTTTATATCCTTCGATTTTTCAGCATCAACTAGGCTTAACATTATCTAAAACACTTGGGCATTTGGATTATTTAGAGGCAAATCATCTTGTGGTTTCAGGGAAAAATGAGGCAGGTATCTATTTGTTTAGAAGAAAGTAGGGTTCATACATGAAAATGAATAAAAAGACAATCTTTGTAACAGGTGCAACGAGTGGTGTAGGGTTAAAAATTACAGAATTATTAGTTGCACAAGGCCATCATGTATATGCAACAGGGCGTAATGAGGTAGCGTTAAAAACATTACAACGTTTAGGTGCCAATGTGATACAAGCTGATTTAACGTCACTTACAGCAATTGATGAAGTATGTGCGCAACTGCCTCCGCTCGATGTAGCCATTTTTTCTGCGGGAGTTGGTAAATTTGCTATTGCACCTTTGTTATCGGATGAACATATAAGCGAAATGCTGGAACTCAATGTGCGCGTGCCGATGTATTTAGCAAAACGTCTAGCTGCACCAATGATTGCGCGTGAACAGGGGCAACTAATTTTTATCGGTTCACAGGCCGGCAAAGTCGCTACTCCGAAGGCTAGTGTTTATGCGGCAACAAAGCATGCCATTGTTGGTTTTACCAATGGTCTGCGTATGGAGCTAGCACCCTATAATATTAAAGTAACAGCCATTCACCCGGGACCAATTGATACACCATTTTTAGATAAAGTAAACGATGAAAGCGGTTATCGTGAGTCTCTAGGTCGATTTATTTTAACACCTGAAGAAGTGGCACAGGCCACAGTAAAAACGATAGAGCGCCCAGTTCGAGAAGTAAACTTGCCAAAAATAATGGGCTTGACGAGTAAACTATATGCTCTAGCGCCTGCTACAATCGAATTTTTAGCCAAACCACTATTCAATAAGAAATAACGGTGCCAGTCACCCGAAAAATTCTGAATATTTTGTGTGTCAGGCACCAACTATTTTTTTATAAAAATGCACTTGTATTTATTTTTATAACATGATACTATTCGTGTATAAACTTTTAAGTGAATGTATAAACATACATATCATATAGAGCAATTGGAGGCGCATTTTGTATGGCAAATAAAAAAGTAGTTTTAGCATACTCAGGCGGTCTTGATACTTCTGTAGCAATTCCGTGGTTAAAAGAACAAGGTTGGGACGTTATCGCAGTTTGTCTAGACGTTGGTGAAGGAAAAGATCTTGAATTTGTAAAAAATAAAGCACTTCAAGTAGGTGCTATTGAATCATATATGGTGGATGCAAAAGATGAATTCGCTGAAGGATACGCACTTATTTCATTACAAGCACATACTTGGTACGAACAAAAATATCCATTAGTATCAGCACTTTCTCGTCCTTTAATTTCTAAAAAGTTAGTGGAAATTGCTAACCAAGTGGGTGCGGATGCAGTAGCTCACGGTTGTACAGGTAAAGGAAACGACCAAGTTCGTTTCGAAGTGTCAATAAAAGCATTAAATCCAGACTTAGAAGTACTTGCTCCTGTACGTGAGTGGGGTTGGAGCCGTGATGAAGAAATCGAATATGCAATGAAACATAATGTACCGATTCCGGCAACATTAGATTCACCATTCTCAATTGACCAAAACTTATGGGGCCGTGCAAACGAAGCAGGCGTAATGGAAGATCCTTGGGTATCTCCACCAGAAGAAGCGTATGGCTTAACGGTTTCTGTTGAAAACGCGCCAAATGAAGCTGAATATGTAGAAATCGAATTTATTGCTGGTAAACCTGTAGCTTTAAACGGCAAAGAAATGAAGCTTGCTGATTTAATTCAAGAACTAAATGCAGTAGCAGGTGCACACGGTGTTGGCCGTATCGACCATGTTGAAAACCGTTTAGTTGGTATTAAATCTCGTGAAGTATACGAAATTCCAGGTGCAAAAGTACTGTTAACTGCTCATAAAGAGCTTGAAGATTTAACACTTGTGAAAGAACTAGCACACTTCAAACCAGTGATTGAGAAAAAATTATCTGAATTAATTTATGATGGTTTATGGTTCTCTCCTTTACGTGATGCATTACAAGCATTCCTTGCTGAATCACAACAATACGTAAATGGTACAGTACGTGTGAAACTTTACAAAGGTCATGCCATTGTAGAAGGACGTAAATCACCAAACTCATTATACAACGAAAAATTAGCAACATACTCTAAAGAAGACCAATTCAACCACGCATCTGCTGTAGGCTTCATCGAATTATGGGGTCTGCCAACAGTGGTTAACTCTTCAGTTAATAAAAAATAATTATTAAAAGTAGGGTGTAGTGTAGCATGAACGCTGTACTGCACCTTTTCGATAAGTAATTTAGGAAAAGGTGAGCTGTTATGACAAAACTTTGGGGCGGACGTTTCCAAAAATCAGCAGAAGCATGGGTCGATGAGTTTGGCGCATCCATCGGCTTTGACCAGCAACTTGTATTGGAAGACCTAGAAGGTAGTGTCGCACATGTCACGATGCTTGGTGCAACGGGTATTTTACCAGCAGAGGATGTAGAAGCTATTCTTGGCGGTCTCGCACAATTACAGGAAAAAGCAGTCGCTGGTGAGCTTGAATTTACTGTTGCCAATGAAGATATTCATTTAAACCTTGAAAAAATGCTCATTGATTGCATAGGACCAGTTGGTGGTAAACTGCATACAGGCCGTAGCCGTAATGACCAAGTGGCAACGGATATGCATATTTTCTTAAAGAAACGTGTAAAGGAAGCCATTGATTGTATCGAGACATTCCAAAAAACGTTACTAGAAAAAGCAGAGGAGCATGTTGAAACAATTGCACCAGGTTATACGCATTTACAACGTGCACAGCCAATTTCTTTTGCACATCATCTAATGGCATACTTTTGGATGCTTGAACGCGATAAACAACGTTTTACGGAATCCATTAAACGTATTGATATCTTACCATTAGGTGCTGGTGCCATGGCAGGGACAACTTTCCCGATTGATCGTCTAAAATCAGCAGAGCTACTTGGTTTTAGTGAAGTGTATGCGAATTCTATGGATGCTGTAAGTGATCGTGATTTTATCGTCGAATTTTTAAGCAATTCATCCTTATTAATGGCGCATTTATCTCGCTTTGCTGAGGAAATCATTTTGTGGTCAACAGATGAATTTAAGTTTATCGAATTGGATGATGCATTCTCGACAGGCTCATCTATTATGCCACAGAAGAAAAATCCAGATATGGCGGAGTTAATTCGCGGTAAAACTGGTCGTGTTTATGGTAACCTAATGGGCTTACTGACAGTTCTAAAAGGAACACCGTTAACATACAACAAGGATATGCAAGAAGACAAAGAAGGAATGTTCGATACAGTGCATACAATTCTTGGCTCTTTAAAAATCTTTGAAGGTATGGTACGCACGATGACCGTCAATACGGAGCGTCTGCACAAGGCAGTCCACTCTGACTTCTCAAATGCTACGGAATTAGCAGATTACCTTGCAACAAAAGGCATGCCGTTCCGTGAAGCACATGAAGTAACAGGTAAATTAGTGTTTACATGTATTCAAAAAGGCATTTATTTATTAGATTTACCGATTGAAGACATGAAAAAAGAAAGCGAGCTTATCGAAGCGGATATTTATGATGTATTAGCACCTGAAGCCGCTGTGCGCCGTCGTCATTCATTAGGTGGTACTGGTTTCGATCAAGTCAATATTCAAATCGCTAAAGCAAAAGCTTGTCTTTCTTAACTATTTTGCGTGCAAGTCCTTTGAGACATTTGCATAGATATTCATTAAAGCTGTCCAGAGAGGCACTATGAAAAACCTTAATCCTTTTTCTGTGGAGCCAGAGGGTGAAACAAAAAAAGAGCACCTTACATATGTGAAGGACAATCCCCAATTTTCGGAGACGCGAAATTGGGGTTTTTGTATAAGGAACATATAGTTATGTAAAAAGGGGAGAAATGTCATATGACGGATCGTTTTACAAAGGGGTTAGAAACAATGCAGCACTATGTGACAGAAGAAGAGGTATACCGTATGGTAGAATCGGATGCCCTCGCTGACATAGCGCCCGATTTACGCAAAATGATTATCGAGTTTGCCTATGGTGATGTCTATTCACGCCCAGGGCTTGATGCGAAAAGTCGAGCACTTGTCGTGATCACAGCAGTTGTTACACAAAGTGCTGTTCCACAAACGAAAACCCATATAACACGAGGGTTGCATGCAGGATTAACACCTACTGAAATTGTCGAAGCACTTTTGCAATTAGTGCCCTATATCGGCTTTCCTCGTGTACAAAATGCGCTAACGATTGCTCAACAGGTATTTGCAGAAAAGCAGCTAACTGTAAAAAAATGAAGCGATAAAAATTTTTCAACAACATGTATAGAGTTTTGGGATATGGCCCATACTGTTAAAGGATACACTTAATCATCTAATATGATGAGGAGGATGCAGAATGAGTAGTTCAACTCCAGTAGACAACGAATCTCAGGAAAGTCCGCCACAGCTGAATAAGGTTTATACTTCACATATCTTAAGGAGTAGGTAATGAGAGATATCTCTGGGTTACTGTATCTTAAGATGAAGTAGAGACCACAACTGTACAATCAAATAGAAGGTATAAGTGTCCAAGGACCCAGAATTTTTCTGGGTCTTTCTTTTTTGCTAAATTATGTTGATATTGCAAATAAACTGTTATACTCTATGTATGACAGATGGAGTCGCAAATATATAACTATTATCGTGTTGATTATGCGTATTGTAATGAGGGAGGGTTTTGATGAAAAAACTTTTTGTACTATGTTTAGTAGCGTTCGCATTAGTTGCCTGTTCGCCAAAAGAAAATGCAACACAGGTCGACAAAGAGGAGGATGAGCATGCTATGAATGAAGAGCTAATCGGAAAATGGGCAGGGGATATTGAACTTCCAAATGGTTCACTACCAATTATTGTAGACTTACAAAAAGAGAGCGGAACATTATCTGTTCCTGCACAAGGGTTAAGTAATTATCCATTTAAAAGTGTGTCATATAGTGGTAATAAAGTACACATAATCATTCGTTTAAATGGCTCGGCGATTGAGGTAAACGGGACGTTAAAAGACGAGCAAATTAAAGCAACATTTAAACAAAATGGAGGGGAATTCCCCCTTGTTTTAAAGCGCTATAAAGAACAGCCAGAACAACCTGTCTCCTACGAAACACTCACAGTACCAGTTAAAGATGGCGATTTAACGGTCGCACTGCAAAAAAGCAGTAACAAGCCTTCACCAGTCGTACTCATTATTGCAGGCTCTGGTCCGACAGATAAGGATGGAAATTCCGCAATTGCAGGAAAAAATAATAGTTTGAAAATGCTTGCTGAAGGATTAGCTCAAGAAGGTATTGCAAGTGTACGATACGATAAACGAGGTATCGGGGATAATGCATCGCTATTGAAAAAGGAAGAGGATATCTCCATCGATCAATATGTTGACGATGCAGTGCAAATTATTCATGTACTGTCCGCCAATCAAGCTTTTTCAAGCGTTCATATTATTGGGCATAGTGAAGGGTCATTAATTGGCATGCTCGCCGCTCAAAAGACCAATGTGGCATCATTTGTGTCAATAGCAGGCGCAGGTAGAACGGCTGATACGTTACTTTTAGAGCAATTATCAGGACAATTAACACCTGCTCTAACGGCTGAAACTAATATGATTCTAGCCGCGCTGAAAAAAGGAGAGCAAGTGCAACATGTATCGCCTGAGCTACAAGCATTATTTAGACCTTCTGTGCAGCCATATATGATGTCATGGCTGAAATATAATCCAGCTACTGAACTTCAACACGTAAAAGGACGCGTGTTACTGATTCAAGGAACGACAGATATCCAAGTGAACGCAACAGATGCCGAAGCGCTTAAGCAAGGCGATGAAAAAGCAGAACTTCTCTATCTGGAGGGCATGAATCATATTCTAAAAAACGCACCGGAGGATAGAACGAAGAATTTAGCGACCTATGCAGACCCAACATTGCCGCTACATCCAAAGTTATTGCCAGCCATTCACAAATTTATCGCCAATGAACAGTAGCGATAGACAAATGGTCACAACATAGGCCTGGTTCGACTTATGTTGTGGCTGTTTTTATTTTTAAAAGGGTCAAGTAACGAGTATCAGCATGATGAATGCTTGGGCAGGTCACACAATTTTTTCTCAAAACAAATACATTCATGTACTCTTTGTAAAGCGTTTCATAATATGATGGTGAAAATATCGCGTTATTAAACAACACACATAAAAATTTTTCGCGATTTCAAAAAAAGAGGTGTAGTCTTTTAATCGAACGGTCATACTAACATGGATTCACTTATAAAGTCTATAATGATGAGGAGGATGTAAAATGAGTAGGCCGGAACAATTAGACCCGAAATCTCAAAAAATCCACCGTAACTGGACAAGGATTAAGCGTTCAAAATCTCAAGTAAATGGTGAAACGGAGATTACTCTCCATAACCGTATCTTGAGAAGTGAAGCGAAAGCCCGACAGTTTTAATCATGCTAGAAGTAATAAGTGTCATCAAGCCCAGAAATTTTTCTGGGCTTTTTTTATTTAAGGTTCTGTACTATATAAGTATTGGATGTGTAGTAAAATAAAGGAAGTGAGAAGGGAGGAACTAGAATGAGCAAGCAAATAAACATTCGCGTCGCATGTTTTGCAGATGCACAACAAATGCTGAAGATTCAACAGGAAGTAATGGCTGAAGAACGATATTTCATCTCGACCGAAGCAGAATTTCAACAAACAATTGAAGGTCAGCAAGCATGGATACAGAAGAAATTGGCGAATGATCGTGACATAATTCTTATTGCCGAATGCAATAAAACGATCGTTGGCTGGCTAGCATTTCAATCGCCAGAACGAAAACGTCTAGCCCATACAGGTAGCTTTGGAATGATGGTTCGAAAAGATCAACGAGGGCAAGGAATTGGGAAACGTTTAATTGAAGCGCTACTGACATGGGCAGCTGCCAATCCACTAATCGAGAAAGTTTGTTTAGGCGTATTGTCCAGCAATATCAGTGCTATTGCCCTTTATCGAAAAATGGGTTTTATCGAAGAAGGTAGAAAGATACATGAAATCAAAATCGCTGACAATCTATATGTTGATGATGTATTAATGTACAAATTGGTTTAATGCATATTTCATTCTGTTAATAAGAAAGAGGTTGTTTTATGAAAATTTATAAGTTTACAAAGGACGGCGCTAATGCCATTCACAATTACAACTCGTTGCATTCATTTTACAAAAAAATCATGACAACAGTGGAGCCAACAAATATAGGGTTTATATACATAGAAGCGGGTGGACTGGTAGGTCTGCATGAAGCACCTGTTCCACAGCTATTTATAGTTATTGAAGGAGAGGGATGGGTCTGTGGTGAGAATCAGGAGAAATTAGTCGTAAAACAGGGGGATAGTGTTTTTTGGCAAGTGGGACAAGTCCATGAGTCCGGCAGTGACAAAGGGTTAACAGCCCTCGTTATTCAATCTAAGCAAATTGACTTGCCTATATAAATAGAGGGCAACACTCGAATATTTCATAACAAGACGGAGACAGTGACCCTGTTATTTTTTTGCTAATGGTAGAATCAAACGTATTGTTTTTAACATATGCCCTTCAAATAATTCATCAAATTCTTCAACTTGTTGAAAGCCCTTTGCGCTGTAAAATTGTCTACCAATTTTATTGTCTTTCTCAACGCATACAGTAAGCGAAGTTGCTCCTTGTAATCTTTGAATACCGTTTTCCAGTAGAGCTGAACCGATGCCTTTATGTTGAGCGGTTGGAAGGAGGTAAATAGCGAGTAACTCGGCTTGTCCCTCTTTATTAACATGTGAAAAATTAGCAAAGCCAATAAGAGACTCACCAACTGTTGCGACTAAAAAAGGGCTTGTTTGAAGACGGCATGTTAACCGTTCGTCACTATAGGCGGCTTGAAGAAATCGTTCTTGAATATGCTTTGGTATGATTCCTTCATAGGTTGCAGTCCAAGATGTTTGTGCAATTTCTTGGACAAAAGAGATGTCATCTTCATTCATTTGTCGTATAATGAGTGTCAATACATATCACCTACAATTTCAATAATTTCTATATATTGTAACATATAACATAACGACAAAGGGGGGATGTTTTTATGCAAGTGTTAGAAAAAGCATTTGGTTATATTACCCGAAACTATGATGATCGGATTCAGGTCCTTGTATTTGAGCAAAATACAGAGGGAGCAGGCATTCAAATTCCAAAAGGTACAATTGAAGACGGAGAGACGCCACTTGAAGCAGTTATACGAGAGATGGTGGAGGAAACGGGTTTAACAAATTTAGAAGTACAAGGCCTTATCGCACAGGATTATGCCGAGCATTATTCAGGAGCATTGCAAAAACGCTATTTTTTCCATTTAACTTCAAATGAGTCCCAACATACTTGGCAACACAATCCAACAGGCTTAAACGAGGGCAACTTACAGTTTACGTTTTATTGGATTGAAAAGGAACATGACGTTGAGCTCGCAAAAGGACATGGCGATTATTTATATCGTATTGTCTAGTGCCTGTCACCCAAACAATTCTGAATATTTAGGTAAAATTAAAACCCACTTAAATTTCGGCGGCTTACACTGTGCTCGCCGGAAATTCAAAGTGGGTTATGGTGCCAGTCACGCAAGTTTTATTTTTACGCTTTAGCGGCAATTTCTAATGCTTGGGCAAAGTCTGCAATTAAATCATCCACATGCTCCAAACCAACTGAGAATCGTAATAATCCATCCGTAATGCCACGTTTGATGCGTTCTTCAGGTTCCATTGCTGCATGGCTCATTTTTGCTGGGTAGGAAAGAATCGATTCCACACCACCAAGAGATACAGCAAATACGGGAATCTTCATTGCCTCTACCAAGGCTTTCGCTGCTGCATAATGAGGTAGGCGGAACGACAAGACAGCGCCTGCACTTGTACATTGGCTTTGATGAATGGCATAGCCAGGATGTGAGGCAAGACCTGGGTAGTACACTTGCTCAACAAGGGAATTTGCTTCTAAAAACTGTGCAATCTTTTGTGCTGATGCAGCAGAACGGCTAAAACGTACATCGGTTGTTTTCATATTTTGTAGTAGTGTGAAGGAATCTTGTACACCTAAAATATTACCAAAAGAATTTTGGATGAAATACAGGTGATTTCCGAGTTGTTCATCTGCTGTTACAGTAAGTCCCGCAATAATATCTGAGTGACCAGATAAAAACTTCGTTGCACTATGAATGACAACGTCTACACCTAAGTCTAGAGGTCGTTGGTGTAAAGGTGTCATAAATGTATTATCTAAAAACGTTAGACATTGATGTTGTTTAGCTAGTGCGACTATTGCACGGATATCTGTAATCCCTAATGTAGGATTCGATGGTGTCTCCATGTAGAGAAGCTTTGTAGCAGGTGTAATGGCTGCTTCAACTGCTGCTATATCAGTAAAATCCACGAACGTATGCGTAATACCGAATCGAGGTAATACTTTTGACACAAAGCGGTATGTTCCACCATAAACGTCCTCTGTAATGACAATGTGATCACCTTGTGATAATAACATTAAGGCTGCGGAAACCGCTGCAATACCAGAGGAGAAGGCATGTGCACGAACGCCACCTTCAAGCTCGGCAACGGCTTTCTCTAACGCATCACGTGTTGGGTTACCA
The DNA here is from genome assembly GCF_002982115.1 of Lysinibacillus sphaericus. Classification (GTDB taxonomy): domain Bacteria; phylum Bacillota; class Bacilli; order Bacillales_A; family Planococcaceae; genus Lysinibacillus; species Lysinibacillus sphaericus. Next base: position 1,924,841 of record NZ_CP019980.1, read on the forward strand.
GAACGAGCATAATCGTATTCACCGAATTCATCGATGCTTTCTTGGTGAAATGTTGAAGAAACATACAGTGGTACATTAACCGCACCTTTTTTATTTTCGTAGCCATCACGCACACCTGCGTGGATAAGCGCTGTTTCAATATGTTGTTTCATTTTCTATGCCTCTTTTCTCACCGTATCAAACACTTGTTTTAAATCTGCAATTAAATCTTCAGCCTCTTCAATGCCGACAGAAAAGCGTAGTAAACGATCGCAAACGCCGCGTTCTACACGTTCCTCGTAAGGCATATCGGCATGTGTTTGTGTAGCAGGGTACGTGATAAAGCTTTCAACGCCACCAAGACTCTCTGCAAAAATAATTAACTTTAAGTTACGAAGAAATGGGTCAATCCATTCAGGCTTTTGTAGTCGGAATGACAACATACCACCTTTGCCCGTATACAATACGTCTGTGACAAGTTCTTCTTCCTCTAAATAAGCAGCAATCGCTTTGGCATTGGCATCATGTTGTTTTAAGCGAAGATGTAACGTTTTTAAGCCACGAATCAATAACCAAGAATCCATTGCTCCTAGTACCATTCCGCTACCATTTTGAATAAAGCCGAGACGTTCGGATAGCTCAGCACCTTTTGAGACAACTAAACCGGCTAATACGTCATTATGTCCGCCAATATACTTTGTTGCAGAATGCAGTACAATATCGGCACCTAGTTCAATTGGTCGTTGGAAGTAGGGTGTATAAAAAGTATTATCTACGATTAGCAATGCACCGTGTTGATGGGCAAGCTCAGCATACACTTTGAGATCAAATTCCTGCATAAGTGGGTTTGTTGGTGTTTCGATAAAGAGGGCACGTGTATTGTCATTGATTAACGCCTCTACTTGCTCAAGCGATTCAAATTTAGAATAGATTGGTTTAATATTGTATGTTTCTTTAAAAAAGTTAAAAAGACGATATGTACCACCATATAAATCATCTGGTACGATGAGTTCATCTCCTGGTTTAAATAGAGACATTACAAGTTGGATTGCAGCCATACCGGAACTACAGGCAAAGCCAGCGTCGCCACCTTCTAAATCTGCAATACCTGCTTCTAAAATGGCACGCGTTGGGTTTTTTGTACGAGCGTAGTCAAATCCTGTCGATTCACCGATCCCTGTATGTTTATAGGCAGTTGATAAATGAATGGGCGGGCTAACAGCGCCAGTTCTAGGGTCACTCAAATTGCCAAGCTGTACAAGTTTTGTTTCAATACGTCTATTGTTTGTCATGTCCTCACTCTTTTCTTCATCGTTAATATAGAAAGAGTCCACACTAGGGGGACTCTATTCCTTAATAGAATAATTCGATTAGTCTCTTCAATTTTCTCTATAATTGTTACTTAATTTAACATGGAAAGTACAGAAGGACAAGATGATTTCAGAAAATTACATAGATTATTGAAAATAAATCATGTAGGAATAGTAGGGGATTGATGTTTGACGATGAAAAGAGGCTTGAAAGAGGCACAAATAAAAAAGCTATAGATTCGTTTTCGCGTAGCACGAAAATATCTATAGCCTTTGTGGAACATAATGTCTTGTCCATTATGCTTGTTGTTTTTTTAATAAATCTCGAATTTCTTTTAACAGTTCTTCTTTTGCATCTAGCAAAGGTGTCGGTTCCTCTACAACCGCTTCCTCTTTTTTTCTAGTAAATTTCGTCATAAGACGTAATGCTAAGAAAATAGCAAAGGCGATAATTAAAAAATCAATAATTGATTGTAAAAATATACCTAACTTTACTTGAGCTGTACCAGAACCAAACATAAAGCTTTCAGTTAAATCAATGCCACCTGTTAACACACCGACTAATGGCATAATAATATTTTCTACTAAGGAGGTAACGATTTTCCCGAAAGCCCCACCAATTACAACGGCAATCGCTAAATCAATTATATTGCCTTTCATAGCAAATTCCTTAAAGTCTTTCCACATATAATATATCCTCCCTATAATTATCCAAAAAAACAATCGAATTGTATTCTACTATATTACCCTAATTATAATCAACTATAAACATAGGAAAAAGAAAAATAGAAAAAATCTACAACATAAAACGGTAAATTTGGTAATATAGAAGTAGACAAAGAATGATTAGGTGTGACATATGGCGAAAAAAAAACAAAAGAAACCATTGCTATCTCCAAGTATGAAGATGGGGATGATAGCACTATTAATCCCTGTAGCCATTACTGTATATGTACTTGCTTTTTTTGCTTGGAAGGAACTACAAACATTCCCGATTTTCGAAAAACTTGCTCAACAAAAGGCGATTGAAGAAATACAGCAGCATTTCGATATGAACATTCCAGAACAATATATTCCGGTGTATGTTGCTGCCGAGGAGAAATATGGCGTGCCTTGGACATTGTTAGCTGCCCATCATCGTATTGAAACACGATTTTCTTCCATGAAATCACTTGTTTCGCCAGCAGGGGCAGTCGGACATATGCAATTTATGCCTTGTACATTTGTAGGATGGAAACATCCAACTTGTGAGGGATTAGGTAAGGGCAATATTACAAAGGCAGAGCTGATGAATCCCGAAACGATAAAAAAATATGGAGGCTACGGTGTCGATGCCAATGGAGATGGTGTAGCGGATCCCTATGATATCGAAGATGCTGTATTTAGTGCTGCGAATTATTTATCAAAGTATGGAGCGGCAAAAGGTGACGTAAAACGAGCCGTTTTCAATTATAATCATAGCGAAGAATACGTTAAAAATGTCTTACATTACTATAATTTGTATAATGATTACCACGATGAATTAAAAACAGCCGTCCTTCTTAATGCAAAATAATAAAAGAGCCATCTAAACGATGGCTCTTTTTGTACATAATTACGTAGCTTTACGCATACTTTTAAGAATAATGCTTACAATGAAGATAAGCACAATTGCACCTATTAACGCTGGAAATACATAAAAATCGCTGACTTTCCAACCCCAGTTACCTAAAACCATACTACCTATCCAAGAACCGACAATCCCGGCAATAATATTACCAATAATGCCTCCAGGAACATCTTTTCCTAAAATGACGCCAGCTAACCAACCTAAAATTCCTCCGATGATTAAATACCAAATGAAACTGATCATAATGATTCATCTCCTCAAAGTTAAGATATAATGGCATTACTTAGTTATATCCTTTTTGGAGATAATTAAACCTAAATGACCGACCTTTTTATTTTTACAATGACTTCATTTGTTTATTTCACTACTGTGACACCTAAAGTATGTTCAAAATGACGCAAAGCCCAATCATGTCCAGCTGCATCAAAACTTGCTACTGCATTTGCATAAATAACAGTAGAAATGCCCAAATTATAAGCATCCACAGCTGTATGCAAAATACATATATCTGTACAAACACCAACTAAATGAACTTCCTCGATGTTCCGTTCCTTTAATAAAATAGCTAAATTTGTTCCTGCAAAGGCACTATAACGCGTTTTGTCGAGCCAAATCACGTTGTCCTTATACACGTTATAAACTTCACCAACATGACCGTATAGATTGCGACCCGATGTTCCGCGAATATTGTGAGGAGGAAAAAGCTTTGTTTCAGGGTGAAATGGATCGTTTTCTTCATGTAAATCATTAGCGAAGACGACGACATTTTTTTCTGCAATAAATTGTTCAATTAAATTTGCAATAGGCGTATCAAGTAATTGTCCTGGTTCCCCACACGTTAATTTACCATCTGTTGCTACAAAATCATTTGTATAATCAATTACCAGTAATGCTTTTTTCACTTTCGTCCACTCCTTTAGGCATGATTTCACTCTTTATCATGCCATATTTGGTTTTGGCTGTCAGAAAAATAGTCATATTTTAATATTAAGAATAGTTTGAAAATTGAACAAGGTGAGCGTATAATGTGAAAAAAAAGGAGAGGTGATAGTTTATGAATATGACTGTTATGAAACGTTTAGATCGCCAAGGATTCTTTATTGCTGCACTACATTTGGTGGTAATGTTAAACTTAGCTGCTGAGTTTTTATTGGCATCCTAATCTCTTAAAAATCTAATAGAAAGGTGAGTACAATGCTTGACCTATACTAAAACAACCGTGAAGGCAATTTCGTCGTAATACACGGTTGTTTTTTGTTGCCTATTGTGAAGTAGACAAGCATTTTCGCGTATTTTTCTAGTACTTGACCAATATAAATCATACGAGGGGGATTAAATGACAACGAGATTTCAACAGGCTTTCCAGGGCATAGAGCGCCCATTTGCTTGGTTAGACCTTGATGCACTTGATGATAATATTGCAACGGTGCAACAAGCTTGTGGGCAAAAAAAAATCCGTATAGCAACAAAATCAATACGCTCGGTGGAGGTGTTGCAATATCTACAACAACATCTGTCGAATATAACAGGATTTATGACATTTACCGCGGCAGAATCCATCTTTTTACTCCAAAGAAATTTCGATGATGTACTGCTTGGTTATCCTGTTATGGAAGACATGGCTGTACGTCAGCTATTGCACTATGTAAAAGAGGGAAGAACCGTCACATTTATGGTGGATAGATGTGAGCAAGTTGCGTTTTTAGAAAAAATAGGTGCGGAGCTTGATGTAAAGGTATCCATCTGTATCGATATTAATTTATCTACTGATTTTAAAGTACTTTATTTTGGTACAAAGCGCTCATCTCTTGACTCGCTGGAGTCTATCACTCCTTTTTTAACTTATATAAAACAGCAGTCCCATATAGAAGTTGTAGGGGTTATGGGATATGAGGCGCAAATAGCTGGTGTTGGAAATCGACCTGCTAATGCTATAAAAGGTAGGCTAATAGATTTCATGCAAACACAAGCCAAAAAGCAAGTAACCCAATTTCGTAGATTAGCTATTGCGCATGTAAAAGCTTATTTTCCTCGATTACGCTTTGTTAATGGTGGAGGTACAGGCAGTATGACATATACTGTGGAGCAGAAAGAAGTGACAGAAATGACAGTTGGTTCAGCATTTTATGCACCAGCCCTTTTTGATCAATTTGCCCATTTACAACTTTCAAAAGCAGCAGGCTTTGCACTCCGTATCACGCGGAAACCTGCGCCTAATATTGTTGTCTGCCATGGTGGTGGTTATCCAGCGTCCGGAGCAATGGCCAATGATCGTTATCCGGTATTTTACGAGCCGACCTATTTTTCCTTTCTTCGTTTAGAAGGAGCTGGAGAAGTGCAAACACCGATTAAGGTAAAAGGCAAAACACTCACAATTGGGGATACCATCTATTTTCGCCATGCAAAGGCTGGAGAGCTTTGCGAAAGATTTCAAACACTTCATGGGATAAGGCAAGACGAATATGTAGGTAGCTTTGCGACGTACAGGGGGGATGGTCAATGTTTTCTGTAGAGAAGTGGAAAAATGGGGAGAAATGGACGAACTGGGCTGGCAATATAATAGCGTATCCAAGTGAGATGCACTTACCTCGTTCAATAGAAGAAGTTGTAAATGTAGTGAAGCATGCGCGTGATAGGAAGAAAACCATTCGTGTAACAGGTGCAGCGCATTCATTTAGTGCTGTTGCCATGCCGGAGCATATTGCACTGTCATTACATAATATGCGCGGGCTTATTTCGATAGATGCCGAAAACCAAGAAGCTACATTGTGGGCAGGAACTTATTTATATGAGATTGGACCACAGCTTGCAAAGCATGGGTTTGGCTTAATGAATATGGGCGATATTCAAGAACAGACCATTGCCGGAGCAGTGTCTACTGGTACACATGGAACAGGGGTGACTTTAGGTTCGTTGTCGTCTGCTGTGACACGCTGGTGTTTTGTTGATGGAAATGGAACTTACCATGAGCATATTCGAGGGACTGACGATTTATCCGAGGCACTTCATATCTCACTTGGCATGCTTGGGGTACTTGTAAAAGTGACGCTAAAAGTGTTGCCGCTCTATAGTTTACATTATATTGGCACAAGAGACACATTAACAAACGGACTAGCAACATTTGCACAAGATATTCGACAGCATCGACATGTTGAATGGTTCTACTTTCCTGGTAGTGAGACGATTCAAATTAAACGTATGAATGCGATGGCTCCAGTGTATCAAAGTGAATGGCGCAAGTGTGTAGAAAATATAAAACTTCAAATAGTAGAAAATGGTGCATTTTTTGCGATTTCGGAGCTATGTAAATGGAAACCAGCTTTAAGTAGTGCAATGAGTAAATTAGCTGCTGCCAATGTTGTCGAGGCCGAGAAGATTGGCATTAGCTATGAAATCTATCCAACTCCTAGAAGTGTCAAATTCCAAGAAAGTGAGTACGCCATATCATTAACACAATTTGAGGCATGCATGGAAGAAATTCATGCAACGTTTCAAAAAGGGCATTTGCATGTGCATTTTCCATTGGAATGCCGTACAACAGCAGGTGAGGCTGGTTATTTAAGTCCTACACAAGGACAAGAATCCGCCTTTATAGCTTTTCATATGTATAAAGGAATGTCGGAAGAGCCTTATTTTAAATGGGTGCACAATCTGATGCAAAAATATCATGGTCGACCACATTGGGGAAAACAAAGCCATTTAACTGCACAGCAAGTACACACATTATATCCAAATATAGATAAGTTTTTAACAGTTCGTGCACAATATGACCCTGACAAAGTATTTTTTACACGTTACTTAGAGCAATTATTCATATTGTAATATTTAGAATTTAACAACAACTGAATCTTATAATTTTGAAATCAATGTATGGGGAAAGATGAAAGCATTTGTGATAAATCATCAACTGAATAGTGTTTATAATGAAAAAATTTAAATTTGAACGAAATGTCAAAATATTTATCAAAACGAGATAAAACTGATGCTTAATCAGCATGTAAACGATTTCAAATTTCGTATAGTTTTTGAATTGTTTAAACAATTCAAAAAATACTGTTGACTTAGCCTAGTTATTCGTACTATGATAACAACAATTTAATACGTTCGTTCCTACAATCAGTTGCCACAAAGGCAATCAGATAGGTAAAAACAAAATAGACAGAACATTTTGTATATAGCGACGAACATAGCAATAAATGAGGGGCGTTTAAAATGAGAAGTGACATGATTAAAGTAGGCGTAGATCGTGCGCCACATCGTAGTCTTTTATATGCAACAGGCAAAGTAAAAGCAAAAGATTTAGGGAAACCATTTATTGGGGTTTGTAACTCTTATATCGACATTATTCCAGGTCACGTTCATTTACGTACATTTGCTGATGTAGTGAAAGAAGCCATAATTGAAGCGGGAGGCATTCCATTCGAGTTTAATACGATTGGTGTGGATGATGGTATTGCAATGGGCCATATTGGTATGCGTTACTCTTTACCAAGCCGTGAAATTATAGCGGATTCAGCAGAAACAGTTATTAATGCACACTGGTTTGATGGCGTATTTTACATTCCTAACTGTGACAAAATCACACCAGGAATGTTAATGGCAGCAGTTCGTACGAACGTACCATCAATTTTTGTATCTGGTGGTCCAATGGAGGCAGGTACATCTGCTACAGGAAAACAGCTTTCATTAACTTCAGTATTTGAAGGTGTTGGGGCTCACAAATCAGGTAATATGTCAGCTGAAGAGCTGTTAGATATTGAAAATAATGCATGTCCAACATGTGGATCATGTTCAGGGATGTTCACAGCGAACTCCATGAACTGCTTAATGGAAATGCTAGGTGTAGCACTTCCAGGCAACGGTACAATCGTTGCTACGTCTGAAGACCGACATAAGTTGATTAAAGAAGCCGCTAAACAATTAGTGCGCATGATTAAAGAAGACGTTAAGCCACGTGACATCATTACAAAAGAAGCAATTGATGATGCATTTGCACTCGATATGGCAATGGGCGGCTCCACAAATACGGTGCTTCACACATTAGCAATCGCAAATGAAGCTGAAATCGACTATAACATTGAAGATATTAATAAAGTTGCAGAGCGTGTGCCATATTTAGCAAAAATTATGCCTGCTTCTGATATTTCAATGGATGATATCAATAAAGCAGGTGGTGTCAGTGCCATCATTAATGAATTAACATCTATTCCAGGTGCCATTCATCCAAATCGTCCGACTGTTGCAGGTGTAACAATGGGCGAGCTCGTCAAAGATTATCACATTACAAATGATCAAGTTATTCGTACAAAAGACAATCCTTATAGCCCAGTCGGAGGTTTATCGGTGCTATTTGGCAACATTGCTCCTGATGGCTCTGTTATTAAAGTAGGTGCTGTTGATCCTTCGATTAAAGTATTTACAGGTGAGGCAATTGTCTTTGAATCACAAGAAGCAGCGCAAGAAAATATTGATAACGGTACTGTTAAGGAAGGCCATGTAGTCGTCATTCGTTATGAAGGACCAAAAGGTGGCCCAGGGATGCCAGAAATGTTAGCACCTACATCGGCCATTCAAGGTCGTGGTCTCGGTACAAAGGTAGCGTTAATTACAGATGGTCGATTCTCCGGTGCATCTCGTGGTATTTCAATCGGGCATATATCGCCAGAAGCAGCAGAAGGCGGTCCAATCGCTTTAGTTGAAAATGGTGACATCATTACGATTGATTTACCAAATCGTACAATCAATTTAGAAGTTTCAGATGAAGTATTAGCAGAACGTCGCGCAAAACTGCCAGTGTTTGAACCAAAAATTAAACGTGGCTGGTTAGCAAGATATTCAAAATTAGTGACAAGCGCCTCAACAGGTGGCGTTATGAAAATTTAGTCTTAAAAACTAGTAAAAAATCAATAGGTTAAAACGTTGATGAGGTTAAAGGTTCTAGAGCCTTGTATCTACCAGAGAGCCGGTCGTGCTGGAAGCCGGCGATACAACTAGATCCGACATCCCCTCGGAGTGAACTATTAAACGCGTGATCGCCATTAGATAGTTCCGGGCATAATCGAAGTGCTCGTTATTAATGAATAAATGATTTATGACACCGTATTGGATGTAAGTTCACTTGCATTGGTGCATAAATGCTTTCATTTATTCGCGAGGTAGCAATATGATTGCTATAAACAAGGGTGGTACCATGAAAAGTCTTTTTCATCCCTACGCAAGGTAGTTCTTTGCGTTCGGAGAAAAAGGCTTTTTATTATTTATTAAGCGTAGAATATTCCGTTTTCAGCATTACATCACGAAAGTGTTCATTAACTAGATGAGGTAGTCGTATGCTGTTGTGAATCGAAAGACAAGAAGGAGGCATATTTTGATGAGTGCGAATGTTTCAATTAATGAAAAAGAACAATTGGCGACAGAAGAAGTAGAACAAACTTTTCAAGCGAAAGATGGTGCAGACATTTTAGTCCAAGCGCTGCATGATCAAGATGTAGATATTATTTTTGGATATCCGGGTGGAGCAGTACTTCAAATATATGATGCAATGTACAAAAACCCAATTCGTCATATTTTAACACGTCACGAGCAAGGTGCTATTCACGCAGCTGAAGGCTATGCACGTGTATCGAATAAGCCGGGGGTTGTCATCGCTACAAGTGGTCCAGGTGCAACGAACTTAGTAACAGGTATTGCCGATGCGATGATTGATTCTATCCCATTAGTTGTCTTTACTGGTCAAGTAGCGACAACAGTTATTGGAACAGATGCGTTCCAAGAGGCAGATATTATGGGGATTACAACACCTATTACAAAGCACAACTACCAAGTACAAGATGTCAATGATATCCCTCGCATAGTGAAAGAAGCGTTCCATATTGCGAATACAGGTCGTAAAGGACCAGTTGTGGTAGATTTCCCTAAAAATGTATCTCAAATGCTGTTTGATGTAAATAATCCACCACAAGAACCAGAAGAAATTTATTTACCAGGCTATCAACCGACATACAAGCCGAACTATTTGCAAATTCAAAAGGCTATTCAAGCTATTTCGCTAGCGAAAAATCCAGTAATTCTAGCAGGGGCGGGTGTACTATTTGCCGATGCTCGTGAAGAATTAACAACTTTCGCTGAGAAGTATCAAATTCCTGTAACAAATACCTTATTAGGTCTTGGCTCCATTCATGGCGATCACGAATTATTCATTGGTATGGCCGGAATGCATGGAACAGTAACAGCAAATATGGCAATTACTAAGTCGGATTTATTATTAAATATTGGCGCTCGATTTGATGACCGTTTAACAGGGAATTTAGCAACGTTTGCACCAAATGCAACAATTGTCCATATTGACATTGATCCGGCTGAAATCGGTAAAAATGTACCGACCGATATTCCGATTGTAGCGGATGCAAAAGAGGCATTAAAATCTTTACTGAAAAAAGATTTTGAAGGTCCGGATACGAAACAATGGCTTGAATTTTTAAACAATCATGCAAAAGAATATCCGCTGTGGTATTCAAAAGAAGATGGAGACACAGAGGTGTTACCGCAGGAAGCACTAGAACTTGTGCATAAAATTACTGAAGGTGATGCCATTGTGACGACGGATGTAGGGCAGCATCAAATGTGGGCTGCACAATATTACCGCTTAAACAATGATCATGGTTGGGTAACGTCTGGTGGACTTGGTACGATGGGCTTCGGCTTCCCAGCTGCAATAGGGGCCCAGTTTGCGAAGCCAGACAAAAAAGTTGTTTCGATTGTAGGCGATGCAGGTTTCCAAATGACTGCACAAGAGCTTTCATTATTAAAAGAATTCAACTTACCAGTAAAAATTGTGATTTTAAATAACAGTTGTTTAGGGATGGTACGCCAATGGCAACAAACATTCTATGAAGAGCGTTATTCATCATCACTTATGCCAATCCAGCCAGATTTTGTTAAATTAGCGGATGCTTACGGCATTAAAGGCTATCGAATTAACACAATTGACGAAGCGGAAAGTATTTTCCGTGAGGCACTGCTTTCTGACGAGCCAGCGTTAATCGACTGCCGTGTAAAACAGCTTGAATGTGTCTACCCAATGGTTGCACCAGGTAAAGGGTTACATGAAATGATTGGGGTGAAAAAGAATTGAAACGAGTAATTACAGTAACAGTGATTAATCAAAGTGGTGTATTAAACCGTATAACAGGTTTACTTATGAAGCGTCAATTCAATATCGAATCGATTACAGTTGGTCATACTGAACAGCCAAACTTCTCAAAAATGACATTTGTTGTGAATGTAGAAGATGAGCGCAAAATTGAACAACTGGTGAAGCAATTATCGAAGCAAATTGATGTGTTAAAGGTCAATGACATTACAGATAAATCCATCGTGCTTCGTGAGCTAGCGCTTGTGAAGGTTATTTCACCACCAAATTTACGTCTGGAAATGAACTCGATTGTTGAGCCATTCCGTCCACAAATTATTGATACAGCGAAAAACGTTGTGACATATCAAGTGGTAGGAAATCCAGAAAAAATCGATGCCTTTATTGAGCTTATTCGCCCATATGGTATTAAAGAATTAACGCGCACAGGTGCAACGGCATCTGTTCGTGAAACACAAAAAACCATCAATACGCAGCTCTCTATTTTAAAATAGTTTGCATATAAAACCGAAGCTTGTGATCTGCGCACTGTAAAGCTGCAAATGCTCATAAGTTTAAAAAAACAAACCCAATTATTAGGAGGAAACAAACAATGGCTACAATGTACTATGAACAAAACATCAACGAGGACGTATTAAAAGGAAAAAAAATCGCAATTATCGGTTACGGTTCACAAGGTCATGCACATGCATTAAACCTTAAAGAATCAGGTTTCGATGTAGTAGTAGGTGTTCGCCCAGGTGGATCTTTCGATGCAGCAAAAGCTGATGGCTTAGACGTTAAAACAGTTGCGGAAGCAGCACAAGAAGCAGATGTAATCCAAATCTTACTACCAGATGAGCGTCAAAAAGCAGTTTATGAAGCTGAAATTGCTCCATATTTAGAAGCTGGTAAAGCACTGATGTTTGCACATGGTTTCAATATTCACTTTGGTCAAATTACGCCACCTGCAGATGTTGACGTATTTTTAGTAGCACCAAAAGGACCAGGTCATCTAGTGCGTCGTCAATTCCAACAAGGTGCTGGTGTACCAGGACTATTTGCTATCCACCAAGATGCAACGGGTCAAGCAAAAGATTTAGCACTTGCTTACGGTAAAGGTATTGGCGCTGCTCGTGGCGGTTTATTAGAAACATCATTCAAAGAAGAAACTGAAACGGATCTATTTGGTGAGCAAGCAGTACTTTGCGGTGGGGCAACTCAATTAGTTAAAGCTGGATTTGAAACATTAGTAGAAGCGGGCTACCAACCAGAGCTTGCTTACTTTGAGACATTACACGAATTAAAATTAATCGTAGATTTAATGTTTGAAGGTGGTATGGCGACAATGCGTTACTCCGTTTCAGATACAGCCGAGTGGGGTGATTATGTTGCAGGTCCACGCATCATCGACGATTCAGTTAAAGCCCGCATGAAAGACGTATTAACAGATATCCAAGATGGTACATTTGCTCGCCGTTGGATTCAAGAAAATGAAAATGGTCGTCCAGACTATACAAAATTCAAAGAAGCTGGTGCAAACCACCAAATCGAAGAAGTTGGTGCAAAACTACGTGCAATGATGCCATTCATCAATGAAGGTAAGGAAAAAGTTGTGAGAGAAGTGGCTACAAGTGCGAAAAATTGATATTTTCGATACAACACTTCGCGATGGTGAACAATCTGCCGGCATTAATTTAAATACAGCAGAGAAAATTGAGATTGCCAAGCAACTTGAACGTCTAGGTGTAACAATTATTGAAGCAGGTTTTCCTGCTTCATCTCCCGGTGATTTTGATGCGGTCCAGCGTATTGCGGGTACTGTGAAAAATTCAATCGTTACAGGGCTAGCGCGTTGCGTGCAAAAAGATATTGATACAACATGGGAAGCGATTAAAGTAGCTGAACAACCGCATATTCATATTTTTTTAGCAACATCTCCAATCCATATGGAATATAAGTTGAAAAAATCACCTGATCAAGTGGTCGAGCAAGCCATTGAAGCAGTGAAATATGCGAAAAAATACTTCCCACTTGTGCAATGGTCTGCCGAAGATGCTTTCCGCTCAGATCGCGAATTTTTAGTACGTATTATGAATGATGTTATTGCTGCTGGAGCGACGACGATTAACGTGCCAGATACAGTGGGCTATGCCTCTCCGCAAGAATATGGCGCATTATTCAAATTTTTATTAGAAAATGTCAAAGGTGCTGAAAAAGTGAAATTCTCAGCACACTGCCATGATGATTTAGGAATGGCTACGGCTAACACCATTGCGGCTATTGAAAATGGTGCGTCACAAGTTGAAGGAACAATTAACGGTATCGGGGAGCGTGCAGGGAATGTTGCACTAGAGGAAATCGCGGTAGCCCTCCATATCCGTAAAGATATCTATCCTGTTGAAACAGGCATCAACTTACAGGAGATTAAGCGCACATCGCAATTAGTTAGTAAACTAACGAATGTCGTTATTCAACCAAATAAAGCAATTGTCGGTAAAAATGCATTTGCACATGAGTCTGGCATTCATCAAGATGGCGTGTTAAAAAATCCTGAAACATATGAAATTATATCACCTGCACTGATTGGCGAAGGAGAAGTACCTCTTGTTCTTGGCAAACATTCAGGACGCGCTGCTTTCCGTGATCGTGCAGAAACAATGGGCTTTGCACTGTCAGATGAAAAGCTAAATAAAGCTTTTGCTGAATTTAAAAAGCTAGCAGACCGTAAAAAAGAAATTACGGAAGAAGATTTATTAACGCTTCTAACAGAGCAGCAAATCCAAATCGAAGATGTGCCATTGTTTGAGCTTAAAATGGTACAAGTGCAATATGGTACAGAAAATATTCCAACTGCTACCGCGACGGTCGTGACGCCAGAAGGCAATGTAAAAAATGTTGTGGCTACAGGCTCAGGCTCAGTGGAAGCAATATTTAATACGTTAGAACAACTTGTGCCTGGTGCTATCAATGTCATTGATTACCGAGTGAAGTCTGTCGGCAAAGGGCGTGATGCACTTGGTGAGGCAGTTATTAATATCCGATACGATGGTGTATCAACAACGGGACGAAACTCTTCACAGGATGTATTAGAAGCATCCGCGAAAGCTTATTTAAATGCGATTAACCGACATTTAATTCAGGTAAGTCTTCGAGCACAAGGTGAACTCGTTTAACTTGATTTGACTCTCACCTAGCAAAGCAGGTGAGAGTCTTTACTAAAATAGCGTAACCGTACGCTAGACAAAGAAAGGTGTTTTACGATGGAGAAAAAAATTACAGTACTTCCTGGCGATGGAATTGGGCCAGAGGTGGTTGCGTCAGCTATACGTGTACTACAAGTTATCGGCAAACGTTTCAACCATACATTCCATTTAGGATATGGAACAATCGGAGGCGCTGCCATCGATCAACACAACAATCCACTACCTGATGAAACAATTGAAATGTGTGAGAGCAGTGATGCGATTTTATTAGGCGCAGTAGGGGGGCCAAAATGGGACAATAACCCACCAGAACTACGTCCAGAAAAAGGCTTACTTCGTATCCGCAAGCACTTTGACTTATTTGCAAATTTACGTCCAGTAAAGGCGTTCCCGAGTTTACTAGAGGCTTCACCTTTAAAACGTGAAGTAGCCGAAAACGTCGATTTAATGATCGTACGTGAACTTACAGGCGGCGTATACTTCGGGGAACCACGTATGCGTACTGAAAATGGCGCGATTGATACAACAGTTTACTCAACAGCTGAAGTAGAGCGTATCGTTGAAAATGCCTTTGAATTAGCACGTTTACGTGGAGGCAAATTATGTTCAGTCGATAAGGCAAACGTACTTGAAACTAGCCGTTTATGGCGCGAAGTTGTAGAAGCGAAGAAAAAAGACTATCCAGATGTTCAGGTAGAACACAACTTAGTAGACTCTGTAGCGATGAAATTAATTACAAATCCTGCTCATTATGATGTCGTTGTAACAGAAAACATGTTTGGTGATATTTTAAGTGATGAAGCATCGGTTATTACAGGTTCTCTTGGCGTACTACCATCCGCATCCATCCGCGGTGATAATTTTGGACTTTACGAACCAGTACACGGTTCAGCACCAGAAATTGCAGGGCAAGGTGTGGCTAATCCAGCAGCAACGATTCTGTCAGTCGCTATGATGTTACAATACTCATTTGGCCTAGCAGAAGAAGCGGCTGAAATCGAACGTGCAGTAAGTGCAGTATTTGATGATGGGTACTTTACAGCAGATCTTGCACGTGATGGAGGACGCACTCTATCTACAAATGAATGGACAGATAAAGTTATTAATGAAATTGATACAAGTTTTGTTTCGGAAAGTATTATGACAACATATATTTAAGAAATAGGTGAAGACAATGGGAAAAAATATAATTGAAAAGATTTGGGATAAACATGTTGTTTATCAGGAAGAGGGCAAACCGGACCTGTTATATATTGATCTTCATTTAATTCATGAAGTAACTTCTCCGCAAGCATTTGAAGGTCTACGCATAAATGGACGGAAAGTGCGTCGTCCTGATTTAAGCTTTGCGACGATGGATCATAATGTGCCAACAAAAAATCTACCGACAATCAATGATCCAATTGCACGCAATCAAATTGAAACACTGGCGAAAAATGCTGCTGAATTCGGTGTTGAGCTGGCAGGTATGGGTCACCCTGACCAAGGGATTGTCCACGTGATTGGACCAGAATTAGGTTTAACACAGCCTGGCAAAACAATTGTTTGTGGTGACTCGCATACATCGACACACGGTGCATTTGGTGCTATTGCATTTGGTATCGGTACATCCGAAGTAGAGCACGTAATGTCTACACAAACATTGTGGCAAAACAAGCCAAAAACGATGGAAATCCGCGTTGAAGGAGAGCTACCGGTTGGTGTTGCTGCGAAGGATATTATTTTAGCAATCATCTCGAAATTCGGTATTGGCGTTGGTACAGGACATATTGTGGAATTCACTGGAGAGGCAATCCACAAACTGTCAATGGAAGAGCGCATGACCATCTGTAATATGTCCATCGAAGCAGGTGCAAAGGCTGGTCTTGTATCACCTGACCAAATAACAGTGGATTATATTCGTGGTCGCAAATATGCACCACAAGGTGAGAAATTTGAAGAAGCGACAGCGTATTGGCTAAGTTTAGCATCAGATGAGGACGCGACATATGATGAAGTCCGCATTATTAAAGCAGAGGAAATCGAGCCAATTATTACATGGGGAACAAATCCTTCAATGGGTTCTGGTGTATCACAAAATGTTCCGACGCAAGCAGATTATCAGGATGAGTCAGATAAAGCCGCACTTCGTAAAGCGCTTGCCTATATGGGCTTAGAAGAAGGGCAACCATTAACTTCAATCGATATCCAATACGTATTTATCGGCTCATGTACGAACTCACGCTTAAGTGATTTACGAGCTGCTGCAAATGTTATTCAAGGACGTAAAGTTCATGAAAACGTAACAGCAATCGTTGTCCCAGGTTCCCATTCTACAAAAAAACAAGCAGAAGCAGAAGGTTTAGATAAAATTTTCATTGATGCAGGTTTTGAATGGCGCGAATCCGGTTGTTCGATGTGCTTAGCGATGAATGATGATGTGGTCCCAGCTGGTAAACGCTGTGCATCAACCTCAAACCGTAATTTCGAAGGTCGTCAAGGTGCTGGTGCTCGCACGCACTTAGTATCACCTCCGATGGCAGCTGCTGCTGCGATTGCAGGTCACTTTGTAGATGTACGAGAATTCGTGAAGGAAACTGTGTAAAGGCACCATTTACACGGAAAGGATGATTGAAAATGCAACCAATTAATATCGTAAATAGTGTGATAACACCACTTGATCGTAAAAATGTCGATACAGATCAAATCATTTCGAAAGAGTTTTTAAAACGCATTGAGCGTACAGGCTTTGGTCAATTTTTATTTTATCATTGGCGTTTTGATGCACAAGGCAATGAAGTACAGGACTTTGTATTAAATAAAGCAGAATTTAAAAACTCTAAAATTTTAGTAGCGCAAGATAATTTTGGCTGTGGCTCTTCACGTGAGCATGCACCGTGGGCAATTTTAGATTATGGCTTTAACGTCGTCATTGCCCCTTCATTTGCGGATATTTTCCATAATAACTGCTTCAAAAATGGTATATTACCTATCAAGTTAACGGAAGCAGAGTGCGATGAAATTTTAGCAAAAGGTTTAGAGAAACCTTATCATGTAGAAGTAAATCTTGAAGCACAAACAGTAACAGGTGAAGATGGTAAAGTTTATACATTCAACATCGATTCTTATTATAAAGAAACGTTACTAAATGGCTGGGATGAAATTGCCCTAACATTTAAATACGAAGACCATATTGCTGCCTATGAAGCACAACGTGTAGCCTACTAATGGGCAAGTAAAGCCGAGAAGAGTGTTAGATTGACTGGAATCAATCTAACACTTTTTTGCTGTTTGATGGGAATGTTGCCAGCATAGCTACTTCGAAATACTGAAAACAAGGAAGCCTTTGTCTTTCTTTTGCTAAGTCGTTAAAATAGAAAGAAGGAATCGAAAGGATGATTTAAATGATTACAGTAATTGGTAGTTTAAATATGGATTTAGTGATACAAATGGCGGATTTCCCACAACAGGGAGAAACGGTTCTTGGGCAACACTTTCAAACAAGTCCTGGAGGAAAGGGGGCTAATCAGGCGATTGCTGCGGCTCGTTTAGGCAGCAACGTCACAATGATTGGTTGTGTAGGCGATGATCGTTTTGGGCATACATTGCGAACAGTTTTAGAGCAGGAGCATATTGATACAACATCGCTTCTAACAACTTCAGAATCGACGGGCATTGCGAATATTTTAGTGCATCACAATGATAATCGTATCATCGTGGTCCCAGGAGCAAATTATAAGCTGGAACCAACACATTTGGATGCTGTAAAAGATGTCATTACACAAAGTCAAATGGTAATCTTACAGCTTGAAATTCCGATGGAGACGACAGCACATGCTATAAAATTATGTAAGGAAGCGAATGTACCAGTGCTGTTAAACCCAGCCCCAGCGGCGAACTTTGATATGTGCTGGATGGATGATATTACCTACTTGACCCCAAATGAAATTGAGTGTGCCCAGCTATTCGGAAACGATTTCGATCAAACGCTCGAAAAATATCCGAATAAACTAATTATTACACTTGGTCGTGATGGGGCACGTTACTTTGATGGCGAATATCCTATTCATGTCCCTGGCTATATGACAAAAGCGGAGGATACAACTGGGGCTGGGGATACTTTCAATGGTGCGCTTGCCTATGCATTAGTAGAGGGGCAATCGTTGGATGAAGCAGTGTACTTTGCGAATATAGCGGCCTCGCTAGCGGTTGAGCAAGTAAGTGCACAAGGCGGTATGCCAACACTTAGTAAAGTTTATGCGAGAATGGCTGGTTTGGACGAATAAAAAACATTACGCTTTATAAGTAAAGTGTTGGGATGTGTGGATTTTCTAGTTATTAGCATGAGGCACTATCATTGCATATACCTAGTTGTGCGATAAATGTGAAAAATAGAGAAATTTAACCTAAGAAGTAAATCCTATTTGTGACAAGTCGAACTAAGTAGTTTGTCCTTTTTTGTCATTAAATTTCATGACTATATATAAGAAATCGAATAGTTTCCTTTATAATGGAACTATAGATACATATGAAAGTAGGTTTTGAGGATGACGAATATTGACACTACGCCAATCGACTATACAGCCTCAGCGAATAATATTTTGCCACAGTTTGTGGATCGTTTACGTCAACTGCACAGCATTATTGTACAAAATACATATGTGAAAGATACAGCTAAGCACTTAAATCGTATAATCCAAGATGCAAACAATCAAACAATGGTACTGATAGTCGGAAAAGAACGAGTAGGAAAAACAACACTGGTAAATGGTCTTCTTGGTCGTTCTATTTTACCTGTAAGCGATCAAAATCCGACAGGGGTTAATACGTTTTTACGATATGGTGAGCATGAGGAAATTAAAGCATATTTTTTAGATGGTATGGTGGCAATATTTGATATGAGCAAATTAGAATTACTTACTACAGGTGATACGTTTGCATCACAAATTTTACGTGAACATTTAGATTATCTAGAAGTATATGTTAAGCATGAGTTATTAAAATCTGTGACAATTATCGATTCGGTCTCATTAGAAGCGGGTGGGGGAGAAATGGCATACTTCTCCGAATCGCTAATCAATCGAGTGGATGAAATTTTTTGGGTGTTACGTTCAGAATCGATGGCCATCGATGCAGAAGTTTTATTAATGGAAGCTTTAAAAAATAAAGGGGTAGTCCCACTTTGTATCGTTAATGGCATCGATAAAAATAATAATACAGAAGCCTTTATTCGTTCTGAAAAAGAACGAATTGGTCATTTATTAAGCGATTTTGTAGCGATTTCTGCAATGGATGCCCTTGAAGCACAACAAACAGACAATAAAGCGTTATGGCAGCGTAGTCAATATGATAATCTAATTGCGCAAATTCAACGCGTTGCAGAGAATAGCGATAAAAAAACGTACGCAATTATTATTCGTTTTTTACAATGGCTGGAGCGTTTCCGCTTCGAATTAACGATTATACCGCAACGTGATCCATTTCAATCAGCAGTAGAAAACATCGAAAAATTTGCGGGAGATACACAATATGAATTTTCACGTTATCAGCGAGATGTAGCCATTGTACAGGAATATGAACAAGAGTACGAGCAAGTAGCAAGCGTATTCAAAAATGTTCAAACATTGTATCAGCTCTTACAAACGATTTCGCAACATGATTATTTACAAGATGATTTCGTTGAACAATTTACTGAAAAAGCAGTGATTTATCAACAGGCATTACGTGAATATCGTAATATGCATAATGAATATATGCGAGAATATGAGCGTTTGGACGCACAACATAAAAAAATTCATGGAAAAGGGTTGATGAAAGCCATTTTTGGCCATCATACACAAAATGACTTTTTCAAAGAACGTGTTCTGCGTTTAAATGAACAGCAAGAAGTATGTGTTACGCAGTATGCGAAAGTACGGGAAGCGGAAGCTATCATTGTGGAAGAAATAAATACAGTCCAAAACTATTTGATTAACCTATCCAAAAAGCGTTTAGCGCGTATTGAGAAAAAGGTGAACGAGCTGAATCAGCAACGGGCAAAAGAGAAACACCAACTAAAATTATATGCTGCGAAGTTAAATGAATTTTCTTGTTTAATAGAGGCACAAGGGTTTATTAAAGAAAATATTCAACCGTTTCTTATGGATGAAAGGGTGCCGCTACGCTCGAAAGATCAGCAAATGCTTAAAGAAACAATCGACAATATTACAAGTATCGATTTATCTAAAAATGGCTTACTGGCGAGAAGTCAAATGAATAACAAAATGGAAAGTATAGCCATTCCATTTGATGTTGAAAGTAAATATGCATTACAGCCATTACGACTTGCCGAGACGGACGTTAAATCAAACGATATACCCGCCATACCGAATAAATTAGAAATTCAATATGAAGATTAAGTAGCACAAAACGTTCTAGAAGAATGAATCTTTTAGAGCGTTTTTTAACGTATTCATTTCGTTCAAATTTATGAGTGGTTGTTTCACAAATGCTAATATTTAGGGAGAAATGGATTGACAACAGGCGAATAGAAAATAAATTAAAAGTACCATAAAAAATTATTATTTATGAATTTTTTCTTTTAAGATGTTTTGGATTATATAGTAAATATTAGGTAATTAGTATATAATATTAATTATTTTAAAATTGTGGAGGGTTGACGCAGATGAAACTGGTACTGCAGATAACGAGTGTCATTTTAATTGTAACAGCTATCATTTTTAGTTTAACGCAGGTTTCAAGTTTAAAGGAAGAAAGAGAGGATATGAAATACTGGGAAGCAGCAGCTATTGAACATTATGATAATAATCTTATAGAAGAAAAATATTTTGCATTGAAGGATATTTACTCCTCTCATCTGACAACGACTTTGATGTCAGTAATATCAATTATGTTAACTGGGATTTTCTTTTTAGCGATAGCAAAAATAATTGCATTACTTCAAGATATAAATTCAAAAGTTACTAATAAACCTCAAGAAGAAGAATTTGAATTATTGAATTAATAGGAGGAGCAGAATGCTAGTTGATATAAATTGTCCAATTGAATTGCTTGGGTATCAGCTATATAGAAGTAAAAAAACGGGTAACGTTTATTGTTCATTTCGATTTAATAATATCTCTGAAAAAACGATCAAAGGTTTTAATGCGACTATCTATTGTTTTGACCAATTTGGTGAGCCTACTGGTTCGGTATCAAATTGTTTTGAACATAAATTTCATTTTCCCGATTCAATAGGCCCTAGCCAAGCATTTGATACGAATGAAAGAATTTCATTAGATAATTTTTTACATGCCAGAAAAGTGGAGATTGTCATTGAGAAAGTACTTTTTAGTGACGAAACTACATGGACTAAAGCTGAAACAGAGCTAGAGAAAGTAGAATTAAAAGAAATACATAATCCGAGGCAATTAGCTTATGTAAAAGCGCATGAAGGAAATGATGCAAAGTATTATTCACAACTATTAAATGATAAATGGGTATGTGTATGTGGGCGTCTCAACTTAGAGAATATGGAAGCGTGTCAGCGTTGTAAAAAAGAAAAAAATCATATTATTTCCATTTATAGTAATGAAGAAACGATTAATGAACAGATTCAGTTATATGAAAAACAAATAGAAGAGAATCAAAAGAAAGAACAACTGGAAAAAGAACGTCAACGTGAAGAAACTAAGAAAAAGGTAAGGAAAATTTTTACATATAGCTCGGTGGTTGTTAGCCTTTTATTACTTATCGTTATTGGTACATTTGGCTTTATAACAAAGTTTACCTTTTCATGGGATAATTATCTTTTGTTAAAAGATAAGGATAATGCTTTAATTGAGGCAGTCAAACATCAAAATAGGAATGAGATAAATTTTTTGATTGAAAATGGGGCAAATGCTAATTTTGTCAATAGGGATGGCGAAAATTCAATAAGCGAAGCCATTAAATTACCAAATAAAAAGTTGGCTATTTCGCTAATGAATAAAGGAATGGTGAGTATTACAGTTGGACAAGAAAAGAATACGCTTGCTCATCTTGCGGTCGACAATGAACAAATGGAAATACTAAAAGAGTTACATCATTTCAAAGTGGATATGGATGTTAAGAATGAAATGGGACATTCGGTTTTATATACTGCCATGGAGACAGGAAATCCAGAAATAATTGACTACCTTATCCATGATGTAAAAGTAAATCTACAAGATGTGGATAATGAAGGGAATAATATTGTTCAAGTAGCCTTGCTACAACAGTTAAAAGATACAGCATTTATCAAAGAATTACTGAACCTGGCTATTGATTTAAATAAGGAGAATAAAAATGGCCAAAATACATACGAAATGGCTATTCTTACTGAAAATAATGAGATAGTGCAACTATTTATAGACAAAGGACTAAATGTGAATCAGGTTGATAAACGAGGAAATAATGCAATCCATGTTCTCCTTAATCAGAAAAAAGATAATGTGGCTTTTCTAACAGCATTAATAAACAAGGGGACAAATGTAAATGGACTGAATGGACAAGGACAATCACCCTTATATGTAGCTATTGTAAATGGGGATAAAAAAATTGTTGAAGAACTGATAAAGAATAAAGTGAATATTGATTCAGTCAATAGTAATGGGGAATCAGCGCAAACCGTTGCTGAAAAATATAATAAATCATTGGTAGAATTATTTGAACAAGGTAAATTTGTCATTAAATATGATAAACAAAAAAATGTTTACATAGTAAGTGGGATTACTTTAGGGAATTCTAGAAAAGATGTAGTGAATAAGTTAGGGAACCCAGCTAAAAGGCAAGAATTTACTTCTATAAATGGTGAAATTGACTGCAATTTTTATTACTTGAAAGATAGCACTGGAAAAAATATAGAGACACAATATTGTACTTATACAGGGAGCAATAAAATTGAAGAAATTACGTTTGATTTTTATCCTAAACATCTAAATGAAAATTGGTATAAAGATTTGGGAAAACCATTTGTCATGGATGATGGGAAAGCATTATTTTATCTTGAAGGCACGGAACAAATATTAAATTTAAAACCGAATGAAGAGTTAGGGTTTCTTACTTATGCAGATGCTAATTTCTATTATTATTATCCAAAGGATTAGCAGCTTGTAGAAAAAAGGGGCTGGGACATAACTGCTTCAATTAGTGAGAAATCCGAATTTGAATGATTTCAAATTCGGATTTCTCTATTTTTTATGTTGTCTCCATATAGTTCTATGCAAATGGCTGTGAATTTTCTTAAATTCGCCATTAATGCGAGACCCATCTCGTTATCAACCTTCGATTTTCTTCGTACAGAAAATCGAGTGAAACGCAAATTAGCTTTCAAGAATCCAAAAACGGGTTCCACGTCAGGCAATATCATTCTTTTGTAACTTCACTTCTAAATCTAAAAGGAAAACTAATTGATTGATTTATCAGAAGTGGTTCTTATTTTTATGTAAAAATGATCTAAGCCGTTTAAATTTTACTCGTCGTAAAATTTAAACGGCTTATTAGTTTTCAGAGGAGGGTTTTGTCCCAGCCTCTTTCTTACGATTAGTCAACCATATTTAAAGATTAATTTATATTTTTATGAGTGTGAAGTGGTGAGGGACATCTCTCATCACTTCACACTCATTTTTGGATACGCCAAAAAGACTTGGCGATTTTTATTTTTTTGAAAGGTCATTATGTTATAGTTTTATATGGGTGATTACGATTTCTAAGCTGGTAGTGCGGACTCATAATCGTAAAGAATGCCACGCGTCAGTAACTGAAATGTCACTTTCAGAAACTTATTGATGCAGGCGACAATCGCAATCTTATGAGGCTTCCTCTGAGGTTGCTTTTTTAATTTATAATAATAGTCCACAAAATGATTCGGTTTTCCTTGTGCCCTAAGCATGGCACACACCATGAAATATAAAATTTTCCGTAAATACTTGTTTCCTCGTTTATTCATACGATCTCTATATTGCGTATTGCCCTATCGTATTATATCTATTCCTGCATAAGCGTTCAGTTTTTTATAGGTTATAGTGCAGATAAAAGGGATAACTTTGATTGTGCTTATACCTTAACTAGTTTAATGCTATTAACATTATCCTTTTGATGGTATAAAATAGGCATAGAAAGATGAAATGGGTGGTTTTTTTGGTTTCTTCTAAAGATGTAGCAAAGTATGCCGGTGTTTCACAGACAACGGTTTCACGAGTGTTAAATACTCCAGAACTCGTGAAACCGAAAACATTAAAAAAGGTGATGGAGGCCATTGAACAATTAAATTATGTCCCAAACGATATTGCAAGATCACTTGTACAACAAAAGACAGGAATAATTACTTTAATTTCTGGACCGTTGCATAATCCATTTTTTGTCGATACAACAACCGAAATTGTAAATTATGCAAATGCTAGAGGCTATAAGGTAAACGTGTATTTTGGAACGGAAGATAATCTAGAGACTATTTATAATTCCGTGTTAGAAACAAAAGTGGATGCAATTATTTTATCATCTATAAGGTATACGGATCCATTATTTTATAAGCTTGAAAAACTGGAGATACCTTTTATTATGTTTAATCGTAAGCATCAAGAAAATAGACATTTTGTAGAAATAGATAATATAGAAGCAGGTTTCTTAGCGACTAATCATCTAGTGACTTTAGGACATACGGACCTTTGTTGGATAGGGGGGCCACATGAAATGAGTACTTTTTTTGGAAGATATGAGGGTTTTAAAAAGGCGTTGGTTGAGGCGAGCATAGATATAAATACAGTACCGACATTTTTTACAAATACGAGCAAAGGTGATATAAAAGGAGTGTTTGAAGAACTATTGTTGCTATCTCCAAGACCGACAGCAATTTGCGCTGCAACAGATGCTATTGCCATTGAAATACTCAACCAATGTTTAGAACAAGGATTCAATATCCCTAACGATTTTAATGTAATTGGAATTGATAATGTAGAACTGAGTAAACATCGTTCTATTTCCTTGACGACAGTTGGCATCAAATCGGAAAAAAATTTAGGGTTTTTAGCGATTGAGAAATTATTTGATGTAATGGAGAAAAAAAGTGCTTGCATCCAGCAAACTGAATCTGTTAAACTTTTCCCAAGAAACACAACAGGTAAAAAAATGAACTGATGAGTGTCAGTTTATTTTTTTATACTAGAATGGTTACGTATTCATTTCTTTATTTTCAGAAATGAATACGTAACCATTAAAAGGGAGTGAGGACTTGAAGAAACATTTAATGTTGAATGGCGAGTGGCGTATGACGGATGAATATTTAGATGTTTATGCCCCGTATTCAAAAGAATTAATTGGTCAGTTTGCGATAGCAACTGAGATCGATGTGCAACAAGCAATTGAGTGCGCACATGCAGCTACCTCAAAGATGGCAATGTTAACAGCAATTCAGAGAGCTCAAATTTTGGAACAATTATCGAATTTATTTGCTGAGCATCGAGAAGAAGCAGCTACTATTATTTCGTTAGAATCCGCTAAGCCACTAAAGTATGCAGTTGCAGAAATAGACCGAACAATTGAAACATATAAGTTTGCCGCTGAAGAAGCGAAGCGCCTTGCAGGTGAATTGATTCCGATGGATGCTTCAAAAGGTGGAGAAGGACGCTTTGCTTATACGTTGAGGGAACCGATTGGCGTTATAGCGGCAATTACGCCATTTAATTTCCCTCAAAATCTTGTCGCACATAAAGTCGGCCCAGCATTAGCGGCAGGAAACACAATTGTCTTAAAACCGGCAACACAAACGGCACTATCTGCACATTTTTTAGCAAAATTACTTGCGCAAACAGACTTACCTGCAGGTGCTTTTAATTTAGTTACGGGCTCTGGAAAACTCATCGGGGATACATTTTTAGCACATCCTCAAGTGAAAATGATTACATTTACAGGCAGTCCAGCAGTCGGTATTTCTCTTCGTAATCGAGCCGGATTGAAAAAGGTAACGTTAGAACTTGGCTCTAATGCGGGAGTAATTGTCGATGAAGGTGTTCCATTAGAAAACATAATGGATCGTATAGTAATGGGAGCGTTTTCAAATCAAGGTCAAGTTTGTATTTCCTTGCAACGTATTTATGTTCTGGACAATGTTCTTGATTCATTTTTAAAACAGTTTACAGAGAAAATTACCCAACTAAAGATAGGGGATCCGCTTGATCCAACAACAGATTTAACAACAATGATTTCAGAAACTGAACAACAACGTGCATATGCTTGGATTCAAGAGGCAGTCAATGAAGGTGCACAAATTATTACTGGAGGTCGGATTGAAAACAATATTTTATTACCTACTGTCCTTTATAATGTACCATCTCACAGCCGCGTTTCCTGTGAAGAGATTTTCGCGCCTGTCGTTATCATTAACACTGTGTCCACAATAGATGAAGCAATCGAAGCAATAAATGATTCGAATTATGGTCTACAAGCTGGCATCTTTACTTCATCTATAGAAACAGCATTTAAGGCATCGAAAAAATTACATGTAGGTGGTGTCATTATAAATGATGTGCCTACATACCGAGTTGATCATATGCCATATGGAGGAGTAAAAGACAGTGGAACAGGTAAGGAAGGTATTAAATATGCAATCGAAGAAATGACTGAAATGAAACTCGTTATTTGGAATAACAACTAATCATGAAATGGGGATGTTTGTAAAATGAAGATGATAAACAAGCACGCTAAACTATTTGTTATGGATAATGGAACGATGCGCATGGATAAAAACTATATGATTGCAATGCATAATCCTGCAACGATTGACCACCCGAATCAACCAAATGAATTTGTTGAATTTCCGGTTTATACAGTTTTAATTGATCATCCAGAAGGGAAAATTTTATTTGATACAGCATGTAATCCAAACTCAATGGGACCCGAAGGAAGGTGGGGTGAATTTACACAAAAAGCATTCCCTATTAATATGCCAGAAGAATGCTATTTACATCATCGATTAGAAGAATTAAATGTTCGCCCTGAGGATATTAAATATGTAGTTGCTTCACATCTTCATTTAGATCATGCAGGTTGTTTAGAACTTTTTACAAATGCAACGATCATTGTGCAGGAAGATGAATTTAATGGAACGTTACAAACATACGCGAGAAATGTTAAGGATGGTGCGTATGTTTGGGGTGATATTGATATGTGGATTAAAAACAACTTACAGTGGCGCCTAATCAAACGTGGTGAAGATAATGTGAAACTGGCAGAAGGTATCAATATATTGAATTTTGGTAGTGGGCATGCTTGGGGTATGCTAGGTTTGCATATTAATATGCCAGAAACAGGGGGAATCATTTTAGCGTCAGACGCTATTTACACAGCTGAAAGCTTTGGACCACCGGTTAAGCCTCCTGGTATCATCTATGATTCAGTAGGTTATAACTCAACAGTTGAACGAATTCGAAGATTAGCAAACGAAACAAATTCGCAAGTATGGTTCGGCCATGACCCCGTGCAATTTAAATCATTTAGAAAATCAACAGAAGGCTATTATGAATAGATGGGAGTAGAACGAACATGAGTAAACTTACCTTTACTCCTACAAACTATATAGGTTGGGGGAGTCTACAGCATTTACTTGTAGAAGTGCAAAAATTTGAAGCAAAGAATATATTAATCGTAACGGACCCGTTGTTAAAAGAGTTAGGTATAGTGGACCATATTAATAAACCTTTACAAGAAAATGGTTATCGTACGACCCTTTATACTGATATTGCTCCAGAGCCACCTCTTGCAATTGGGGAACAACTGGTAGACTATACAAGAAAGCATCAATTTGATTTAGTTATTGGATTAGGTGGTGGAAGTGCGTTAGATTTAGCAAAGCTAGCTGCCGTATTAGCTACTCATGACGGCAAAGTCGCTGACTATTTAAATTTAACAGGTACAAAAATACTTGAAAATAAAGGGCTTCCCAAAATTCTAATTCCGACAACTTCAGGTACAGGGTCGGAAGTCACAAATATTTCGGTTTTATCGTTAAAAACGACAAAGGATGTCGTGACACATGATTATTTACTAGCTGATGTAGCCATTGTAGATCCGGAATTAACAATTTCTTTGCCAGCAAAGGTAACGGCTGCTACGGGTGTTGACGCGTTAACCCACGCAATTGAAGCATATGTTTCAATTAATGCAAATGAAGTGACAGATGGTCTTGCACTTCAAGCGATTAAATTAATTAGTAGTTCAATTCGTACAGCCGTACATGACGGCAAGAATAAGCAAGCGCGCTCAGATATGAGTTATGGAAGTTATTTAGCAGGCTTAGCATTTTTTAATGCAGGTGTAGCAGGGGTGCATGCTTTGGCTTATCCTCTTGGTGGTCAGTATCATATTGCACATGGAGATTCAAACGCTGTATTATTACCATACGTTATGGGCTATATTCGTCAAAGTTGCGAAAAACGCATGAAGGATATTTTAGATGCAATGGGGCTGTCATCTAGTTATTTATCGCAAGAAGATGCTTCCTTTAAATGTGTAGTTGCATTACAGCAACTAGTAAAGGATGTAAATATTCCTTCAACTTTGAAAGGGTTTGCCATACCGGAATTAGCACTTGAACAATTAACGGATGATGCTACGAAACAGACTAGAATTTTAGCAAGAAGCCCGATGCCCTTAAATCGAGAAGATATTTTGGCTATTTATCGTGCAGCATTTGATGGGGAAATTCGCGAACCGAAACGACAAACATTGTAGATAATAAATGAAAAGGGCCGTATCAATTGATACAGCCCTTCATTATTTATTAAGCTTCAGCACCAGGTGTAAATGTCCGTGTAGCTAACTCCGCATCAAGCATAAAGATAGCATTTGAATCATTTTCAATGCGTTCAATTTTACGAATTAATGTATCGAACGTTGATTCTTCTTCTACTTGCTCATCGATAAACCATTTTAAAAATGCCATTGTGGCGTGTTCACGTTCATCTAATGCAATATCAGATAAGTTGTAGATACGACGTGTCACTTCTTTTTCATGTGACAAAGCTGTTTTAAAGGCATGCAAAATAGAGTTGAAATGATTTTCTGGACTGTCAAAACCCTGGATTGTTGCACGATAGCCCATATCACTTAAAAAATTATAAAATTTCATTGCATGGAAACGTTCTTCTTCCGCTTGCACTAAAAAGAAATTGGCAAACCCATCGTAATCTTGATCTGTGCAAAATGCGGCCATTGCCATATAGGCATGCGCTGAGTAAAATTCAAAATTCATTTGTTCGTTAAGTGCTGTGTGTAGTTTTTCTGATAACATAGTAGTTCCTCCCTTTGCAGTAAATACCTTCTACTTCTCATAGTATATAGCGAAAGAGGGTCATCATACAGAAAAAGATTTTTTTCGTCATAAATACTGCAAAATTAAATTGATATTCGTTCTCAATTAGAAGATTTAGCTTTTTAAAAATTGAAGAATCGCCACGAAATGAACGCAAATTACCACGAAACCAGAACGAATCGCCACGAAGCTAGTATAAGATGCCGACCGTATTTGGCAAAAAAAATTCGCCCAGACGTTGAGTCTAGGCGAATGATCTATTATGCTTCTTTCTTTTGGTTTTTGATACCTACTAAGTAGCCAATTAGCGCAATCGCAAGTAACACAATCCAGAATGTCGCTTTCCACATTGTTGAATGTGGGAATTCGTGAGGAATAAAGCCTAATTTTTCATGTGCTAACGTTAAAACTGCTAACTTTACGCCAACCCAACCAACGATTAAGAATGCGGCTGTTTCAAGTGACGGGAATTTTTCTAGTACACGTACGAACCAGCGTGCCGCAAATCGCATCATGACAACCCCGATAAGACCACCAAGGAACATAACACCGAATTGTCCTGCATTAATACCACCGACATCGAAATTACCTAAATGCGGCAATGTAACAGCGATTGCCACTGCAGCTAAAATGGAATCTACCGCAAAGGCGATGTCCGCAAGCTCTACTTTAATAACCGTCATCCAGAAACCAGATTGTTTTTTAGGTTCTTTAATTTCATCTGATTCTCCGGCGGCTTTCCGCGAATCGTAAATATGTTTAATTGACATAAATAACAAGTAGGCAGCACCTAATGCCTGAATTTGCCAGAAGTTTACGAGTGTTGTAATTAAGAATAGTGCGGCAAAACGGAAAACGAATGCACCAACTAATCCGTATAATAGTGCCTTTTGTTGTTGTGCTTTTGGTAAATGTTTTACCATAACGGCCATCACGACCGCGTTATCTGCCGCTAATAGTCCTTCTAGTACAATTAATACGACAAGTACCCAAGCGTATTCTAATAAAATCGCTTCCAAATTTGTTTCCTCCTTTGTTGTGGACAGAAATGAATAATTTGCTCTTTCCTATTGTTTATTTTAGGCAAAAGAAAAAGACCCATGCCTAAAAAATAGGCAAAGGTCTTGCTAAGCAATTATTTGGAAGCTCCAAATAATAATTTGTACCAATAATTTCTAGTACAGAACTCATCTATGTATGACATTAGATGAGTTTGCTATCACACCCGATGGCTGCTACCATGTAATGACGAATGTGAAATCAGATGTATCGCTCACATCTGCTAGCTACTCCCCTTTGACAAAAATGTCAAAAGCTATTCAATTCTTCTTACTAAGGATTATAGCACGTTGTTCGCAAAAAGCAAATAAAAATGTAGTGCTATACTAAATTTTTTCCTAATTTTTCTCATGAGTGGTACTATATGATGATAAGTGAAATTTTTTAACACCTTAGAGGGGAGACCTATATGTATAAAAAGTTTTTTTCATACTACAAACCACATAAACGATTATTTGCTATCGATTTTTCCAGTGCCATTGTCGTAGCAATACTAGAGCTAGCCTTTCCTTTAGCTGTACAATGGTTTATTGACAAGCTTCTTCCTACAGGAGATTGGGGCATGATTGTTAAAGTGAGTATTATGCTATTACTAGTATATGCTCTTAGTACAGTATTAAACTTTATCGTCAATTATCTAGGGCATAAACTTGGTATCAATATCGAAACCGATATGCGACAGGAGCTGTTTAATCATGTGCAGCGTCAATCATTCCGTTTTTTTGATAATACAAAAACCGGCCATATTATGAGTCGAATTACGAATGATTTATTTGATATAGGAGAGTTTGCTCACCATGGACCAGAGGATTTATTCATTGCCATCATGACATTTTTGGGCGCTTTCGTCATTATGTTTAATATCAATCCAACACTTGCGCTAATAGCAGCCATTATGGTGCCATTTTTAATGTGGCTTGTTACGGTTAGTAACATCAAGATGAATAATGCATGGAAAACGTTGTACGGAAAAATTGCAGATGTCAACAGTCGCGTAGAGGATAGTGTATCTGGTGTACGTGTTGTGAAATCATTTACAAATGAAGCATTTGAAATGGAGCGTTTTAAGGAACAAAATAGCTATTTCCGTTCTGCAAAATTATACGCGTATAAAATTATGGCAGGGGCGCATTCAAGCATCTATATGATGACTCGTTTGTTAACGTTAGTAGTCCTTGTTGTGGGCGCATGGTTAAGCTTTAATGGGAAATTATCGTATGGGGGACTTGTCAGCTTCGTTTTGTATACGAATGTTCTGATTAAACCTATTGATAAAATTAGTGCGTTGCTAGAGCTTTATCCAAAAGGTATGGCGGGTTTTAAACGTTTTCGTGAGTTGCTAGAGCAGGAGCCTGAGGTTCAGGATCGAGACGGTGCACAACCAGTAACACATTTATATGGGGACATTTCATTTAAAAATGTTGATTTTAATTATGATGCGTCTAAAGCTGTTTTAAAAGATATTTCATTTGATGTACAGGCAGGACAAACCATTGCCTTCGTTGGACCATCGGGTGCCGGGAAAACGACCATATGTTCTTTAATTCCGAGATTTTATGATGTCCATCAGGGAGCTATAACGATTGATGGTTTGGATGTGCGAGATATGACTCAAGCCTCTCTTCGTGCACAAATCGGGATTGTCCAACAGGATGTCTTTTTATTTACAGGAACAATTCGAGAAAACATTGCATATGGACGTTTAGGAGCAAGTGATGAAGAGGTTCAGGAAGCTGCTAAAAGAGCCCATCTCGAGTCCTTTATTGCTGAATTGCCAGATGGTTATGACACACAAATTGGTGAGCGTGGCTTAAAGTTATCAGGCGGGCAAAAGCAACGTATTGCTATTGCTCGTATGTTCTTAAAAAATCCACCGATTTTAATTTTAGATGAAGCAACCTCTGCATTAGATACCGAAACGGAAATGATTATCCAACAGTCGTTAGCAGAGCTTGCTGAAAATCGAACAACGCTTATTATTGCGCACCGCCTTGCGACCATCCGCAACGCAGACCGTGTGCTTGTTGTTACACAAAACGGGATTGAAGAGGACGGCACGTATGAGGAATTAGTTGCACAAGATGGTACTTTTGCGAAACTTCATCATATTCAATTTCGCAAAGGCGATAGTGAAAGAGCCATTCAACCAATTGAATGCTAAGTAGAATATAAGATTCTAAAGTAAAAGGGCATCGAATGCGAAATGATTCGATGCCTTTGTTTGATTTGACAACTATTTTCTAATTGTTTCAGTATAAGATCCTCTGCCAGGATTTATTTTGTAAACATTTACTTTAATATTGCGTATAGAATCTTCAGTTAACTCTATTTTTCCGTTTTTTTCTAATTTTTTCCACGTTTTAACGTTTTTTCGATAAAGTTGTTCAGATAAACGGTAAATATCTGTGTCCAACGCTATAGCTTCCTTAAACGTTTCTCTTACCTCTTTTTCCACTTGTTTTTCGATCTCTTTCTGAATTTCTTTAGTAGTGATTTTTTTGGTAATACCAAGAACGCTGGTTGCCTCCAATTTGATTTCAATATCAAATTGTACATTTTCGTTTTTTACGATAGGTGTAATATGAACTTTTATATGTTCCAAAGCAACGGTTACATAGGAATTTTCACCTTCACCAATTTGCCCTGTGATTTCACTGCGCATTGTTTCATTGGTCATCCATTTGACACCGTTAGCTTTATTTTGTGTGAGAGTCCCTTTATAGCCTTCATTCGATAATAGGGCAACACCTTTTATTTCAATTGATTCAGTCTGTCCTTTCGACGTTTCCCATTCTTTATCAATTGAGACGAGAGGTAAGTACACTTCATGACTAGGCTCATTTAGACCGATAGCCAATTTTCGAACATTAATCGGTGTAACAAAAGATTCTTGCCTAAATGAATTTAATGGATCACCGAGTTTCGATAATGTAAGTGCTTTATTATTAATTGGTGTCACGACTAGTAATTTATCGAGTGGCTCTTTTGTGCCATATACCCAAATTTGGTATCTCATTTCGCGATAACGAGTTAAAAAGTCAAGTACTTGGTTGACTTTGTTGCTTTTCATGACTTCTTCTGACAGTATAATGTAGGTAATATGACCCCAAAATGCTTTTTGATCAATGGAATGATATAAATCAAAAAAAGAATCTTCTATTGTTTTACCTTTGGCTTGTCCAATTTCAGCTTGTTGGGCTTGCGGATTATTAGGCTGTTCTGATTTGGCTATATTGGCAAAGTCAATAATTTGCATATAGGTTTCATAATGACCATCTTTAAAATCGATACCAAGTGCATGAATATAGTACATCCTTTGTGGTTCAGTGACATCCCAACAACCTGACAGCAGTGTCGTCAGTACTACCAATATACAGAGTATTTTTTTATTCATTTTTATCCTCACTCGTACGTGTTTGATCTTGTGGAGCAATATAGTTTGGGCGTTTGGCGTAACCTTTAGGGGATAAACGGAAAAGTGTTTTCTTAATGGTTTGCCAGTCTAAATCACCGCCAACTTGCATATAAGAATAACCGAATATTCTTATATTACATAAGTAAAGAAGGGTTAAGTATAGGGATATAAAGAAGCCAAATAACCCAAAGAAGCCGCTTAACAAAATAAAACCAACACGGAAAATACTAATGGTCGTAACGAGAGATTGATTTACAAGTGTAAAGGAAGCGATGGTAGAGACAGCAATAATAACGATCATTTCTGGGCTTGTCACACCGGCACGTATGGCTGCATCACCAATAATTAAACCACCAACAACACTTATCGTTCCGCCAATAACAGATGGTAAACGTAGACCTGCTTCTCGAAAGAGCTCGAACATCAGTAGCATTAATAGCATTTCCAATGAAGAGGGAAGAGGTAAACCTGTTCGACCTTGCACAACTGTTGCTAAAAACAGTAAAGGTAATTGATTTTGATGATAAGTCGTTAAGGCAAGCCAAAAAGCAGGTAAGAGCAAACCGATAAAAATACCTGATATACGTAGTAAACGTTCCAGAGAACTAAAAACAATCGGATATTCATTATCCTCGCCTGATTTTAATAGTAAAAATAAATTAACCGGTGTGATAACCGCATACGCTACACCATCTACAAAAATAAGAAAACGTCCGCGAATCAATGCTTGAATCGCGAAATCTGGACGTCCTGTATAATCCGTTTTCGGGAAAAATCGCGTATTTTTGTTGACACGTTCCATAAGCAAATCACCGCTAAAGACAATATCTGTATCAACGGATTGTAGCTGTACTTTTATACTATTTAAAATGTCCATGTTGGCGATGTCACCAAAATAAAGTATGGCAACCGTTGTTTTTGAACGTTTTCCCAATTCCATTTTTTCAACACATAAGGAATTCGTCGGCAGTCGTTTTCTTAATAACGCAATATTGACGGAAATATCTTCAATAAAGTTATCTCGAGGCCCTTTAACAAGTACTTCCATCCGTGTTTCTTCCGGATTACGATTTGGCTTTTTGGCAATATTACTTGCGTAAAGTAGTTCATCGGATTCAAAATAAAGAAGTAAGTGGCCAGTATATACGAGTGAAATGGCATCTGATTCTTCTGTTACTTGTTTTAAGTTAGGGATGTGTAACTTTGTATCGACGTTATCTTGCAGTGATGTGTCTGTTAAATGATCAAAAAGAGATTGAACGCGCCTTACAATCACGTCATGGAGTAGTTGCTGATCAATCATTGCCTCACAAATGACGAATTGTACTCGATGCTGCTTAAATACATACTCTTGAAAATAAACGTCAGCAGATTTTTCAAATAACTGTTTTAAGCGGTTTAAATCTAAGGACTTTTCTGTTGAAGGCATCAGGTGTCACCACTTTCCGTGTCTTGGTAATCGGCTTTAGACTTGTTTGCTTTTTTTCCTGACATGAAAGCTACAATCATTAAAAAAATGGATAGTAAGAAAAAGAATATAAACGTAGCTGTTAATATATAATTTCCTTTGAGTTCTAGAAATATGTGCTCATTTAATAATATTAGTGGCAGGCATATGAAAAAGAACGGAAGTGCTACCATTTTCCATATGCGTTGGTGGTCTCCCACCATGCCTAGTAAGTCCGTTACAACGTATAAAATAAATCCAACACGAATAAATGTTCCTGTAAGCCATTGATAAATAGAAAGAAAGTCTAAATGTTCTACATAACGTCCTATAGTTACTAATCCCCACTCTTCGTAAGCAGGATAACGTTGTTTAGCAGCTTCAGCGGGCCCAAATTCTGTAATGGCACCAATAAGAGGTCCCAATGTTAACCCTGCTAGAATCACTAGCATGATGGCAAAGTGATGCCAACGAAGACGATCTTTAATTTGATGTTGGATGAGTAAAAATATTATTAATTCTGAAAAGCCGGAAGCGGGGTAGATGAGCCCCGATAAAATTGGTTGGAAACCATGCTCTAAAAAAGGACGTAGTAACTCATGGTCCTTCACTTGTAAATTGGTAAACGCGACAAAAAAGCCAAATACGACGACCGCTAATAAAACGAACACATTGACAATAACAATTGTTTGTAAACTAGTTGTGACAAGCAAAATACAAAGCGTGACATAAATCGCAAGTAAAATTAACTTTGGTGTTTTAGGTAAAAAGGTTGTATTGATCCACTGTAACGTTTCAATCATTGTAAAAGCTGCAATCACAATAAGAAAAATCACAATTGTATAGATGACGATATTCGAGCCGACTTTTCCAATTTTTTGTTTTAACCAATCTTTTAAAGGTTCTTGTTTTGATTTTCTATGAATATACACTAAAAGAAAGAGCCAAGGAAACATGATTAGTAAAGTGAAAATAACGGATAACCAGCTATCTCTTTTTGCAACCTCTAATAATGGAGGCATAATTGTTACGTGATTTTTTAAGCCAATAACGGTCATTGCTAGGAAGACAACATGTAAAATACTAATCGATCCGACACTTTTCATATAAAAACCCTCTAACCTGTTTTGATACATATTAGCATTGACAAAAAGTTGAAGGATTATAAGTTATAAAAAGGCACTATCTCATGAAACTTGAGATAGTGCCAGCTATTTAGTGAATATATTGATTGCTTACCAGACTGTTTTGCAGTACGTCTGTTGGAATTTCAAATTCTACTACGCCCATATAACCAGGTGCTACTTCATATTTATCGAATGAAATGACAAGCTTTCCTTTATCCGAAATATAGAATTGTTGTTCAGCGTCAATAGCGTTAAAATCATCCATTAAATCCTCATCAGGCAAGCCTGCACCTTTGACCCAATAGACTTTTTCTTCGTTCGATGCAGCAATTTGTGCACGCATTTGTTCTTTAATATTGTCACTAATGACACGAATATAGCTGTCATCTTTAAATAACATTGGTAGCGTGATTAAAATTTCATTTTGTTTATCAATCGTATCATAATGCATAACTGTTGAAGAGGAACCAACTGTATTGACGATATAACGTCCTATCGATAAAATTTGATCGTTATCAGTTTTAATGTCATAGCCGCTATCTACACCATAGTGACCACCGCCATTCGCCTTTATATCTCCAACATCTGCAATAAATTCATCGTAAAGCGCTTTTCCTTCTGCACGATACTTTTCATTTAATGTATTGGCAAGCTTTTGATTTTCTAAATTTTCAATAGAAGGAACTTTAATATTCGCTTCATATGTGTCATCTGCCACTTCGTATTCAGTCCAAGTAAGTACTTTTACAACACTTCCGACAACAGGTATTTCCGAAAGCGTACGTGCCATTGCAGGGCTAACGTTTAAGCTAGCGGTAAACAGCATAGCTGCTGCTGCTGTTCCTAGTAACCAGTGTGGCGTTCGATTTTTTTTCTTCTTTTTACTTTGCTTTAATGCATTTTCCACAACAAAGTCAAGCTCTTTTGGAATTGGTACTTCTTCATATTGTTTTTTTAAATCTTTTAATTTTTTATCCATGTGCGGTTTCTCCCTTCCCATCTTGGAGTTGTATTTTTAACAGTTTTAATGCTTTATATAGGCGTGATTTTGCTGTGCTCAGCTTGATGTCTAATATACTGGCAACATCAGCTAGCTTTAAATCCTCAAAGTAATGCAAAATCACTACTTCACGGTACATCTGGGGTAATTCTTCTAACGCATGCTCTAGGTCGATGTCTTCGTAAATATCTTCTTGAGCAGGTGTTAAATATTGTAGTGTGTCGTCGTCTGTTACTTGTAAGCGATTGTGTTTGCGCAAAAAATCTATTGCTGTTCTTACAACGATTTTGTAAAACCAGCTTTTCATATAATCCACATGCTCTAATCGATCGAGAGAAAGCATCGCTTTTTGAATGCTGTCTTGTACTATATCGAGTGCATCCTGCTCATTTTTCGTATAGCTATAGGCTAGCAAATAAAATCGTTCTTTCTGTTCGCGAATTAACTGGACAAACACCTCTTCATGTTGAAATGCATTTCTTGTTTTCATGTCCAAAGAAGCTCCTTTTTAACATTTTCAAATTGTATACAACTACTAGACGTGTGAAAGTGGAGAAAAAGTTGATAGAAAGAAAAAAAACTTACCTCCTGTGAGAGGTAAGAAGGATTTTATGAAAAATAGTCGTATGTATTTTTCAGTAGTAATAAAATTGTGACGACAATAAATAGCTTACGTACATAACTGCTCCCACGTTTAATAGCAAATTTTGAACCAACGATCGCACCTGCAATTTGCGCAAGCCCCATAGCGAAGCCGTAAGTATAATGGATCTGCCCTAAGTAGATAAACATTAAAAGTGCTGCAATGTTACTGCCAAAATTCAAAAATTTAGCATTGCCCGCTGATTTTAAAAAGTCAAAGCCTACTATTAGAAAAGCAAATAGTAAGAATGAGCCTGTACCTGGTCCTAAAAAACCATCATAGAAACCAATTAAAGTAATAATAAGGATGAAAGCAGCATATCGTTTAGGTGTTAGCTTATTATATGTAGAAATGCCCCCCCAGTCTTTTTTTAATATTGTATAAACGGCTACAACGGCTAGCATAATTAACATTAACGGTTTTAAAACACTTGGATCGATTAAATGGACAATCCATGCCCCGACCATGGAGCCAATAAAAACAAATGGAAATAGCTTGTAGACAGATCGGATGTCTAATTTTCCAGAGCGGTAAAACGTAATGGTACTTGTTAGAGAGCCCATTGTACCAGCAAGTTTATTGGTTGCGACAGCGGCAGAGGGTGGTAATCCTACGAATAAGAGGGCAGGCAATGAAATAAGCCCGCCTCCACCAACTACTGAGTCAATGAATGCGGCCAAAAAGCCAAAAATAATAAGAATCAATAAAATATTCAAATCTAAATCAAAAGGCACCAACGTCATCTCTTTTCTATAATAATAATCTGATATTAGCGGAACAAAGAGTGACTGTAAATAGTTTGAAATAAATTTGAGTACCGCATTTAGTATGGTTCAATTGTGAGGGAAATATAAAAAATCTACAAAATACAAAAATTTTCTACTTTATGCAACTATTTTAATGTATTATGAAGAAAATGATGTTTTTGCGTAAAGGGGACGTGATGACATTTGTCTTTAGGAAATCATTTTCGGGTTTTTGTTTGTGTTGTATTTATGGGAGTGCTTGTAGGTTATGTGTTCAATGCGAAAAAGGATGTTACCGATAATGTGTACATCGATTCAGTAAAAGAGGGCTATTTAGTTGACTTTACCGATGTGAAAGTCCGTGATGCTTTTAATTATGCTTTTACAGAACCCTATTGGCGCTATTATGAGGCGAAAACGGGTCAACATGTTGTTGAACTTTCAGGGGACATTGTGTTTTTAGAGGAAAAGGGACATGCTATTTTGCAATTTGTTGTGAATGAGGAAGCGAACGAATTTAAGCTTTTCGCAATGAAATTTAACGATGAAGTCCTTGATTCCCAACAAAAAGTAACGCTTATTGGCATGGTGTATGAAACATGGGAAATGAAACAACTCGCTTATCAGTAAGTGCTTTTACTTTGTAAAATAGAATTACTATATTACAGTAGTAAAGAGAGCATACAGACAGAGAGGGTGTTTTCATTGAAGTTAAGTATTTTAGATCAAATTCCTGTACCAAAAGGTCATAGTGCTGAACAGGCATTTTTGCGGACAGAACAATTAGCGCTTTTAGGTGAAGAACTAGGCTTCAATCGTATGTGGTTGGCAGAACATCATAATAGCGCATCACTGGCAAGCTCAGCACCTGAAATAACAGCGGCATATTTAGCTGCGAAAACAAAACGTTTACGTATTGGCACTGGTGGCGTTATGATGATGCATTATTCGCCGTACAAGTTGGCAGAAGTTTTTAAAACATTAAGTGCACTTGCACCAAATCGCATTGACTTTGGTGTTGGCCGTGCACCTGGTGGAGACCATGCATCGATTTATGCACTTGCCGAGGGACGCAGACAGCATTTTGATGAACAATATGATAAACTCGATACTATTTTAAAACTGATGAATAACCAAAAGACTGGCGAATCAGTCTATGATCAAGTCGTTGCATCACCTACTATTAGTCAATTACCAGAAGCGTGGTTGCTTGGCTCAAGCGGTCAAAGTGCCATGCAAGCAGGGCAACGTGGTGTAGGTTATTCGTATGCCCAGTTCTTTACTGGCAATATGTCTAAAGATATTTTTGATACGTATAAATCGTACTTTACACCTTCTTATTATATGGAAAAACCGCAAATTATCGTTACTTATGCGACAACGGTTGCCGATACTTTAGAGGAGGCAGAATACTTAGCGAAACCGATTGATATTACGCGGCTTCAATTGATGAAGGGCCAAATTATCCAAGCGATGTCGCCTGAAGAGGCGCAGGACTATCCATTGACCGAGATGGATAAAATGATGATTGAAAATAATCGTAAAGCCAACATTGTTGGCACACCGAAGGATGTTGCGGCATTTTTAGTAGCTGAGCAGGAGCAATATGGCTTTGATGAAGTAATGCTAAACTGCAATCAATATGCGCAGGAAAGTCGCTTAAATTGTTATAAACTGCTGGCAAAAGAATTGATTTCACACTAATGTTTTTAATACAATGTAACGGTAATTGCAGAAAATAGGTTGTAACAAGGAGCTCTTTGCAAAAAAGCGTAACACGACAGTACAGAACAAGAAATCAACGCAATATAAAGAATATTTATAGTAAAATGTCCAATGCATTCAAGCGCATTGGACATTTTTGTGTGTTTAAAGTTTTGCTGAGCCACTCGTAAAGGTAGTGTGCTGATAGTACATATTTTTTACTAAGACGTTCGGACCTAAGCATTTTACAGCGGGACAGTGGCAGTTTAATGATTTGGCTAAATCTGTCGCCATCCATTTATCGAAAATTGCAGGTAGTTTATCGTGAGCAATATTGCCAAGCG
Source organism: Lysinibacillus sphaericus (assembly GCF_002982115.1). GTDB lineage: Bacteria > Bacillota > Bacilli > Bacillales_A > Planococcaceae > Lysinibacillus > Lysinibacillus sphaericus. The sequence continues at coordinate 1,965,844 of NZ_CP019980.1, forward strand.
CTGATGCATCGCCAAAGTCTGTAACGATTACATCGCCTGTAAAAATATTAACGTTTAGTCGAGAACGACCATCTGGATCATTACGCACTGTCACGTTTTTCGTCTCGCGTAAACGTTTTAATAGTTTTTGATCTTCCTCATCGGTACTACATGGATAAAACGGTAGCGTACCAAATAACATCCAAGTATTTTCATCACGCACATCAAGTAAATGATGAATAGCAGCGCGAGTTTCCGCTAGAGACAGTGAACTTAGTGAGCTGGCAAAGTCTGATGGATACATCGGATGTACTTCGTGACGAGCACAGTGCATTTCGTTGATAATTTGATTGTGAATATGCTCTAGGTAAGGCAATGTTTTTTTGTTGAGCATTGTTTCAGCAGAGACCATAACGCCGTGTTCCGCAAGCATTTTGGAGTTATCAATCATGCGTTGGAACAAAGCCGCACGCTGTTCATAAGTTGGTTTTCGCTCCATCATAGCAAAACCAGTTTCAACGAATTCATCCACCGTACCCCAGTTATGTGAAATATGTAAAACATCTAAATAAGGGGCAATGAGTAAATAACGTTCTGGCTCAATGGTTAAGTTCGAGTTAATTTGTGTACGAACCCCACGTGCGTGTGCGTATTTTAATAGGGGGAGTACATAATTTTGCACGGATTTCTTCGACATCATCGGTTCGCCACCAGTAATGCTAAGCGTTTTTAAGTGTGGAATTTCATCCAGGCGCTTTGTAATCAACTCCATTGGCAAGGCTTGCGGATCTTTATTTTGCAATGTATAGCCGACTGCACAGTGTGCACAACGCATATTGCAAAGAGTTGTTGTTGTAAATTCAATATTTGATAGGGTCATGTGCCCATGTTGTTCGACATCTAAATACGCTTCCCATGGATCAAAGTGGGGTGTAATTGTTTGTAAGGTCGTCATAATTCGTACATCTTCCTTTCTAGCATTCTATTGTCTCATATTCACTACTATTTTCAAATATGAAATTATTGAAAGAGCTTTTTTTCGTGTAAATGATGTATTTTAATCTTTCTGTAGGAAATAATGTTCATATAAGAAAACGCTAAAGAATTCTATGAGGTTATATGTAATACGTTGAACTTATTGGCTAAATATTAACGCGCGGTAAGGAAATGGATTGACAGTATACAAACCATGTTTTAAGTGAAGTACAGGAAGCGGTAAAAAGGCTGTTTGCTTTAAATACACCGATGCAAAGAAAAGACTGAGTGTATAGTTTACTATTTTTCCAAAAAAACGTTATGATAAAGAAAGCAAGGCGGTAAGACCGTAACAAAGAAAGTAGGAAATCGTTTTGAATAAGTATGAGATACTATTATTTGATGTAGATGATACATTATTAGATTTTGATTTGGCTGAAAATGCAGCACTAGACCGTTTGTTTGAACAAGAAAATATTGCTACTACACCAGAGATGATTGCCCGCTATAAAGAAATTAATGAGTCCTTGTGGCGTGCCTTTGAACGAGGCGAAGTAACAAAAAATACATTACATAATACTCGCTTCTCCATCGCGTTAAAGGAATTTGGTATAGAGGTAGACGGAGAATATTTTGAAGCAGGTTTCCAAAAGTACTTGCAGGAAGCGCATCATTATGTTGATGGCGCCTATGAGCTTATTGCACAGCTTGCGGGTAGTTATGATTTATATGTCGTTTCGAATGGTAAGACGAAGACGCAAAATAAACGATTAGCAGATGCAGATTTAGCAAAGTACTTTAAAGGGATTTTTATTTCAGAGCAAACAGGCTATCAGAAACCGATGCCAGCTTTTTTCAATTATGTTTTTGAGCGTATCGAGGGATTAGATAAAGACAAGACCATGATTGTTGGCGATTCGCTAACATCGGATGTTAAAGGTGGTTTGCTAGCAGGAATTGATACGTGTTGGTTTAACATTCGTAATATTAACAATGCAACGGATATTCAACCTCATTATGAAATTAAAAAATTGCACGAGTTGCATTTGTTATTAAATCAAGAATAAAATGAAGGAACTTCGCTCAACTATTTGCAGTTATAATAGTGAGCGAAGTTTTTATTACTTAAAAATGACGATTGGTAGGAGTATGTGCTAAAAATACTATATTTTTACACATTTAAATCTATTATGATAGTAATAGAAAAAAGAGGAGGACCAGTATGAAAGGAATTTTTCAAAAAACAATGTTAATAACACTGTTGGGGGCGTCTATAGCTTGCCCGATGCAAGCATCTGCCTATGACGAACCGACGAATTACGTACATATGAAAACGGAAAATATGACAGTATATTCCGCTTATGGTGCGACCATTTCTGCAACTGAAAAAAATGGAGTTTATAGCATCAAGGCGAATATTGTCAATAATCGTCAACCGCTTGAGGTTGTCATTTTTAAAAATGGTCAAACTGGCGTGCTACAGCAAGTGTTTAAAAAGGGAATTACAGAGCCTGTTGCCTATCGAGATGAAGGGGACCGTGTTGTTGCAACCATTCATAATAATGCAGAGCTGAAATTTGTGCACCCTGAACAAATCTATTTCCGAGATCTAACAAGAGCAACAGGTAGTAGCTATATCCAAACTTTGGCGGAGCGCGGTATTATTCGAGGGCGCACACCTGATTATTTTGGTGTAAACGATGCTTTAACACGTGCACAGTTTAGTGCCTTACTCGTTCGTGCATTTAGCTTCCAGCAGATGCCAACAAAACAGTTTACAGATATAGACCAAAAAAAATCGTGGTACGTTGGTCATGTAGGTGCCTTGCATTCGTTAGGTATTATAAATGGCAAATCGCCAACTATTTTTGATCCGAATGGCAAAATTACACGCCAACAGGCAATTTTAATGCTCGGACGTACATTGGATGCTGTTGATTTTGTGCATGAAGATGAACCGACATTACCTTATGAAGATAGTCGTGCATTCCAAGGAGAGCTACTGCGTCACACGCAAACACTCTATGCGATTGGCGCGCTAGATGATAGTGCAACACTGCGTCCAAACGACTATATAACTCGAAGTCAATTTGCGAAAATGCTAGCAGTAACTTTACAAGTTGCAGGTAGATTATAATTGTCAGAATTGTTTGCGTGCCTGTCACGGCCTTCACACCTTTTCCTCCTTTATTGGAAGAAAAGGTGTTTTTTATTGTATAAGTACTTTACAAAAAGTTAAGAATCAATTAGAATTGCAAATTGTAGTGATAATAGTAATCATTACTATTTGAGAAAGGGGAACAAATTATGAGAAAATTGTCTAGTTTCCTACTTATCTTCGCATTGAGTATATTAGCTGCATGCGGAAATTCAGAGGATAAAAAACAAAGCACAAGTAGCAACCCAAAAAGTGTACTGACCATGTCTTGGGTCAAAGATATAGGTCAAGTTAATCCACATATGTATGCTCCAAATGAACTGTTTGCACAAGCCATGCTATATGATCCATTAGTGAGCTATGGAGAAGATGGAAAAATACAACCGGCGCTCGCAACGTCGTGGGAAATGGCTACAGATGGTAAAAGTTATACTTTTACATTACGTGATGATGTAATGTATTCAGATGGTTCGAAGCTAACTGCAGAAAATGTAAAAAGAAATATTGATACCGTTGTCGAAAATAGTGCTGCACATAGCTGGCTAGAAGTTGTTGCTGTTATTGATAACGTGGAAATAGTGGATGAACGACAAGTTAAAATCAATTTAAAAGAACCTTATTATCCATTTTTGCAAGAATTATCACTGATTCGTCCACTGCGTATGTTAGCAGATAGTGGTTTCCCAGAGAGTGGCACGACAAAGGATGGGATAGCAAAGCCGATTGGTTCAGGCCCGTGGATTTTAACTGACTATCAGCAAGATAGCTTTGCAGAGTTTACACGAAACGAAAATTATTGGGGAGAAAAACCAAAGTTAAAAAAAGTAATCGTCAAAATTATTCCTGATGCACAAGCGCGAATGATGGCGCTAGAAAAAGGGGATATTGATTTAATTTTTGGTAGTGGGCAACTTGCACCTGCGGAATACCAAGCGTTACAAAAAACGGGAAAATATCAAACAATGATTTCCGAGCCATCTTCTACAAGAATTTTATCATTCAATACTACGTATGGAGTGACGCAGGATAAAAATGTAAGACTAGCATTGCAACACGCCTTTGACCGACAAACAATGATTGATTATGTATTGAACGGCTTAGAGCAAGAAGCCTATACATTATTTGCACCAGGTTTTCCATTTAGTGATATCAAACTAGAACATTATACTTACAACATAGAGAAAGCGACACAACTGCTAGAGGATGCAGGCTGGGCGTTAGAAAGCGGTGCTACATTCCGCACAAAAAATGGGCAAACATTAACGTTAGTAATACCGTATAACAGCGGTGACCAAGTGCATAAGACCATTTTCGAATATTTACAAAGTGCATGGCGTGAAATAGGCGTAGAAGTCCAGTTGATTGGAGAAGAAGATCAACTTTTCAAAATGCGTAGTAAAACAGGTCAATACAACTTGATTATGAATGATACATGGGGAGTACCCTATGATCCGCATATGTATATACGCACAATGACAGGTGACAAGCAAATCGGTTATTACGCACAAAAAGGATTGGCCGTTTCAGAGCAACTGACAGCGAATATAGGGAAAGTAATTCGTTCAACAGACGAAGGACAACGGCGAGCATTGTACGAGTCCATTTTTCAAACAATTCATGAGGAAGCCATTTTCATGCCGTTATCGTACCGTACAAATTATTTAGTTGCGAATAATGAGTTAGCTAATTTGTCATTCTCGAAGCAACAGTATGAAGTCCCTCTAAAAAATTTTGAGGTGAAGTAACTAAATGGGGCGATTTTTAGCGAAGCGATTGGGTAGTATGTTACTGGCGTTTTTTGGTATGACCATTATAGCATTTGGGTTAATTCGTGTTATTCCAGTAGATCCAGTGGAAGCCTATTTTACAATGAATCAAATTCCAATATCAGAAGAAGCACTTGCATCCATGCGTGAGGAAGAGGGCTATAATCGTCCCTTACTCGTGCAATATAGTACTTGGTTGGTGGATGCTATGACGTTGGATTTTGGTGAATCATTTGTATCGAAAAAGTCAGTAACAGCAGAAATTTTGCAACGTTTTCATGTCACGCTGACACTTGCAGCAACCGCCTTTATTATGATTGTTACGGTTAGTTTGACGGTTGGTATTTGGTCTGCTACTAAGCGAGGTGGGTTTATCGATTGGCTTAGTCGTTCGTTTATTTTTACACTCGCATCTATGCCGAGCTTCTGGCTTGCTTTTGTTTTTGTCTATATCGTGGCATTAAAATGGGGATTGCTTCCTCTAATGGGGTGGGGTAGTTTTGCACATGTCATTTTGCCTGCTGGAACGCTTGCACTCGGTTTTATTCCTTACTACATTCGGCTCATTCGATCCAGCATGCTGGAAGAAATCAATAAACCACATGTAGTCTTTGCAAGAGCCCGCGGTGTGAAAGAGTCGGTCATTATACGGAGGCATGTTGTGAAAGGGATTTTACCACAGCTCGTTACCTCGCTTGCTATGACATGTGGTGGATTGCTTGGGGGAGCGGCTATTATTGAAATTGTTTTTACAATATCAGGAGTAGGACGATTTGTTGTAGAGTCGATGTTTGCTAGAGATTATTTTGTGCTACAAGGCTTTATCGTAATGATTGGTGGGCTTTACATCGTCTTTAATTTTGTTGCAGATCTATTGTGTGCACTTGTTGATCCAAGGGTAAGGTTAAAAGGAGACGGAGCATAATGAAAAAGAAAATAGCGCTTATTAGTAGTAGTGTGCTTGTGTTATTGCTGATTGCCATGGCAATATTTGCACCGTGGCTTGCCCCAAATGATCCTTATGCGACCAATATGGCATTGAAATTACAAGGTTTTTCTACTGACTATCCATTAGGTACCGATTATTTAGGGCGCTGTGTGTTATCGCGTTTATTATATGGGGCACGAGTATCTCTTTTCATCGCGTTGAGTGTACTTGTCGTAACATTGTTTATTAGCATGTTTGTCGGGCTGCTTGCTGGTTATGTTGGAGGTATTATCGATTTAGTGTTAATGCGCCTTTGCGACATTTTTCTAGCGATTCCTGATTTCGTATTTGCACTTGTAATTGTTGGAGCGCTTGGTGGCGGTATACGTAATATGTTTATCGCCATTGTGCTTGTGTCATGGGTGGGCTTTGCACGGATTATTCGCAACATGGTGCGGTCATTAAAAGAAAGTACGTATGTACAGTATGCACGTACAATAGGAGTTCCAAAATGGAAAATTATGATAAGACATATTATACCTTTTGTATTCCCACAAATTTTTTTATTGAAATTAATTGGTCTTGGCTCAACGATTTTACTTATTTCTGAGTTGTCATTTTTAGGTTTAGGGGTGTCAGCACCGATGGCAGAATGGGGCATGATGATTAGCGATAGTAAAACGTATTTGATGAGTCATCCGATGCTCATGTTTCTACCAGGTATTATGATTTCATTCACCGTTTTGATTTTGAATTGGTTTGGCGATGCACTTCGAGAGGCAATGGATCCAAAAGCAATATAGAAGGGAGGTCGTGACATGTTAGAAATACAACAACTTTCTATTTGGATACAAACCGAGAATGGGGAAAAACAAGTCGTACGAGATGCTAGTATGATGATTCCTGCTGGTCAAACAGTCGGTATAGTTGGAGAGAGTGGCAGTGGTAAAACGATGTTGTGTCATGCAGTTATGCAACTATTTCGGGATTCTAGACGCTATAATGGTGATATTTTATTTGAAGGACGTTCATTATTAGCCATGGACGAGCAAGAAATGCGACAGCTTCGAGGTAATGATATTGCGCTTATTATGCAAAATCCGATGGCTATGTTTAACCCTTTGGTTACAGTTGGCGATCATTTCGTTGAAACGATGCAAGCACATACCCCTGTGAAAAAACAACAGGCACTAAAATTAGCCGCACAACAACTAGCGCGCTTTCAACTACCGGATCCATCAATTTTAAAAAAATATCCACATGAATTAAGTGGTGGGATGCTCCAACGCATTATGATTGCTCTTGCAGCGAGTCTTAGCCCAAAGCTGTTATTAGCCGATGAACCAACGACAGCTCTAGATACGTTGACACAACTTGAGATTTTAGAGGAATTAGCATTATATCAACAGCAAACAAATACAAGTATGCTGATTGTCTCACATGATTTAGGCGTAATTGCCAAAATGGCGGATATCATTGTGGTTATGCGCCGAGGGCAAATTATGGAATATGGTCCTGCTAACTGTATTTTAGTGGAGCCTGTTCATTCCTATACACAAGCACTATTAGCAGCGAAGGATAATAAATACTCGCTTGAACAATTAGTGGATGCATGGACGGGGGAAGTAAGCGGTGAATTATATGAATATAGGCAAGGTCACTGGGTAAGACAGGAGGAAACATCATGTTAATGATACAACATGTTTCAAAATGCTATCAGCAAAAAGGCTGGTTTCGTATAAAAGAAAGAATACAGGCTGTGAAAGATGTGACATTAACACTTCGACAGGGTGTATGCTTAGCAATTGTCGGTGAAAGTGGTAGCGGGAAAACAACGCTTGGCAAGCTTGTATTAGGGATAGAACAACCAGATTGTGGCGCGATTCTATTTGATAACTTGAATGTGTGTACGACAGTGAAAGCGTCAAAAAAACTGTTACAAAAAAATATACAAGTGGTTTTTCAAGATTGCCAAAGTGCGGTCAATCCGAAAATGAAAATAAAGGACATTATTGCGGAACCAATGGAACTTCACCTATCACTATCGAAGGCAGAACGAGTAAAGAAAATCGAACAGTTACTTGTACAAGTTGGATTAGCCCCAAGAGATGCCGATAAATATCCGCATCAATTAAGTGGGGGGCAATTACAGCGTGTGACGATAGCAAGAGCCATTGCAACCGATCCTAAACTAATAGTCCTCGATGAATCTATCAATAGCCTAGATTTACTTGTGCAGATAAGTATATTAAAACTACTGAAACAGTTACAGCGGGAAAAAGGGTTTAGTTACTTCTTTATTACCCATGACTTACATGCAGTACAGTTATTTGCTGATGAAGTAGCTGTGATGGATAAAGGGGAAATTGTCGAGTTTGTAAGCGATGTAACACAAATTGACAACATGACACATCCAGTAAGTAGACGACTATTAGCAGCAAGATTACCGATTCCTTGTAAGCATCCTTCTCAACCGCAAGGATTTGATCGAGAGGAGCATGTTTCATGAGGTATCGTCCATTATCGGGCCGCATGCTCCAAATGTATGGACTCGCTATGTTTTTCTTTACGGCAAATGCCGTATTAACCGTTATTTTTCCTGTTCAGGCAGCAGCGGGAGGCTTTAAAGAAAGTCAAATCGGTGTGATGATGGCGATGTATATGCTTGTCTGTATGTTTTTACGTCCATTTGCTGGGCAGATGGTAGCACAACATAGTCCATATACTATTATGAAATGGCTATTACTAGCCCACGCGGTAGCATTACTTATTTATGTCGTATTTGGCATTGATAGTCTCTATATTGTGCGGATACTACAAGGCGTCATCACAGCCTTTTTCTCGATGGCCATGCAACTTGGCATAGCAGATGTGTTACAAGATGAAGATCGTGGGCAGGGGATGTCGATGTATTCCTTATCCACCGTAATGCCTGCAATTTACGGGCCGGCAGTAGCATTGTTACTTTGGAGCCAGTTTGAACTGCATTATTTACTGGCATTTATTGTCTTTTTAGCAATCGCACCATTATTTTGCTTTATTCGTTCGCCTTTACCGAAAATAAAAGCAGCAAAACAACGGATTTCACTTAACGACATGCTTTATGCTTTAAAGCGTACAAAACAGCATAAAGGGCTAATGCTCTCAGCTATTGTCATGGCAATAGGCGCTGCCGTATTTGGAGCTATTTCTACTTTTGTACCACTTTATATGCTAACGGAAGGTATTGCCAATCCAGCGCTATATTTATTTTTACAGGCAATTGTCGTTGTCGGTAGCCGTTTTTTATGCCGCCAATATATCCCTTCTGATGGTAAATGGCATCCAATGTTTATCTCGATAGTTTTAATCAGTTCAATGCTCGGTACGACATTACTTGCCATGTTACCCATGCTTGGGTCATTCGTTTATATGTCCGCTATTTTTAATGGTTTAGCATCGGCAATGCTCTATCCAACGGTTACTACATATATGTCCTTTGCTATACCAAAGGAAGCGCGTTACACATTGCTAGGGCTCTATTTAGCTACATATGATTTAGGTTTTGGGGCAGGTAGCTTTTTCATGGGCTTCGTTGTGCAATTCACTTCATATGCCATGATGTTTATGATGTGCACAATAATAGCAGGAATAGCGCTAATACTTGTTCTTCTTAAACGTCAAATGACGGGAATGTATGAGCATCGAATCGCGACAAAGAGCTAATGAGTGCTTTTAGCAAGTTGAAGGAAAAAATAGCTTATTAATGACAAAATTTTAGAAGTAGAAAAGAATAGTTAATCGTATGAAAGGTATAAAAATCAACATAACGGGCAAAACCTTTTATGAGACTAGTTTTCACGAAAGGGGAAAATGCTAATGAGTACCATTTTAAATGCTACAACCCGTCATAAAGGACAACGTTCAACACTAACTAAACTAAGACAAAGTGGTGCCATTCCTGGCATTGTTTACGGCTATCAAATGGAGCCGACGTCGATTTCACTTGACGCAAGAATGTTTGCGAAAGTGTTAAGTGAAATCGGTAGTAAAAGTGTCTTTCAATTAGATGTGGAAGGCAAGAAAATAAATGCCGTGTTAAATGAAGTTCAACGCTGTGCATTAAAAGGTCATGTGAAGCATGTTGACTTTAAATCAATCAATATGTCAGAGGAGCTAGAAGTCGATATTCCTGTTTCCGTTGTAGGGGAAGCGATAGGTGTAAAAGATGGTGGTTTCCTGTTACAACCAAATCGTGATATACGCATTAAAGTACAGCCATCGGAAATACCAGAAACGATAGAAATCGATGTAACCAATGTTGCTATTGGGACTTCGCTGTATGTGGGGGATATTCGTCAAAACTTCCATTTTGAAATTCTCAATGAAGATGACTATACATTAGTGACCATTACACCACCACCAGCAGAAAATGAGCAAGAGGAAACAGTAGATGGTACGCCTGAGGTAATAGAAGCAACGGGACAAAATACAGCTGAGCCGAGGGAATAAAAAGTGTAGTATCCTTGTAACTAAAAAGGAGCCATAAAAGGCTCCTTTTTTCATTTGTATGATTTTAAATAATCGCGCTCTTCACACCAGTCCATTTTGTAAATAATTTCTCGTTATAGGCTAATGCTACTTGTACAATAGGGCCTAGACCAAAAGCCATTAGGACTGTTCCTACACCAATAGGGCCTCCGAGGAAAAAGCCGATGATCGCTACTGTTACTTCCATCAAAGTACGAGCACGTGTGACACTCCAGCCAAGCTTATGAACCATCAAAAGCATTAATGTATCTCGTGGGCCAATTCCTAAATTAGCTACCATATACATACCACAGCCCCAGCCAAGTAATAGCAATCCAGTGAGGTAAGCAAATAATTGCATCCAAAAACCCTCAATATCAGGAAGCCAGAAGTTGAAGATATCAATAAAAATACCAGCTAAAAACATATCTACAAATGTACCTGGCAAAGGAAACTTCTTCGTCACTAACATATCAAAAGCTAAAATGGCTAAGCCAATGAGGATGGACCAAGTGCCAATCGTTAGACCAAACGTTTTGGCTAGACCTATATGTAAGACATCCCATGAACCAACGCCAAACAATTGCCCTTTAATCGTTAACGTGACGCCAAATGATAATACGATAATGCCAACGATGAAAAACAGACATCGTGTAAAAAAAGCTTGTTTCATTTTGAATACCCTCATTCTAAAAAATTCATGTTGTCTAACAAAACATTATAGCAATAGTTTTGAAAAAACCTCGAAAATAGTCATTTCATATTTTTCAAAAAATGCGGGTTTAGCTTATGGATGGAGGGGTAAAATAACAATATGAAAGGATGGGATGAAATGACTTCGGTACGTGATGAAATTTTAGAAGTATTAAATCGAGAAAAAATAGGAACGATGGCAACCGTTGAAAATGGCAAGCCGTATTCACGTTATATGACATTCCAAAATGAAGACTTCGTGTTGTATACCGTAACAAATAAGCATTCGGAGAAAATCGAGGAGCTATCGAAAAATCCGTATACACATATTTTATATGGCTACGACAATGGGGGATTTGGTGATACCTTTGTTGAGATAGAAGGGAAGTTAACGGAAATTCAAGAGGAAGGTTTGAAAAATAAATTAGCAGAATTTTTCACAGGAATTTTCATTGGCAATAAAGATGAAATGGTAACACTTAAAATTGAACCCATTCGTATGCGATTGATGAACAAAAAAGGTGAGCCACCAAAAGAGTTAGAATTTACAAACGACCATTGATAGATGGTCGTTTTTTATACCGCAAAGTACCTACCATAGTGCACACCTATAGGAGTCATCCCCTCCGTTCCACTCAAGAACTTTACCGCTAACGGCTTCAAGCGTAAGAACTAGTTTATAATGGTGAGGAAATTATCCTATTGAAGGCATTGTGACAAGGAAATAGAAGGTGAAACAATCTTCATGACTTGAATCTCCTTCAGTATTCATGCATGATAGGTCATAAATAAAAAGGGAGTGTGCTCAATATGGTAGAAAAACTACAGCAACTAACAAATAACATAATCGCATCACAGGGGAAACTAGAGGCGGATTTTATTTTGCGCAATGCCCTTGTTGCCGATGTTTTTACATTAACTTGGAAAAAGGCCGATGTTGTTGTGAAAAATGGGCAAATTATCGCCCTCGATACCCAAAATCATTTTACTGCTAATAATGAGGAAGATGCTGCGGGTCATTATGTAATTCCTGGGTTAATTGATGGGCATATACATATTGAATCTTCTATGCTTACACCAGCTGAATTTAGTCGTGTCCTTGTTCCTCATGGTGTTACGACAGTTATCACAGATCCACATGAGATTGCTAATGTCGCAGGTGCAGAAGGTATTCAGTTTATGCTAGATGATGCTAAAAAAGCTGAAATGGATATTTTCGTTATGTTACCGTCAAGTGTGCCTGGCACTCATTTTGAACATGCAGGTGCAACTTTGACAGCAAAAGATTTAGCACCCTTTATGACCAATGACCATGTTCGTGGTCTGGCAGAGGTGATGGATTTTCCTGCTGTGTTAAACGGCGAAGCCAGTATGCTTGAAAAAATCTTGTTAGCCCAACAAGCAAATCTAGTTGTAGATGGCCATTGTGCAGGCTTAACAAGCGCGCAAATTACAGGCTACCGTGTGGCAGGTATTCATACCGACCATGAATGTGTGACAGCAGAAGAGGCGTTAAACCGTATAGAGCAAGGAATGTACGTATTAATTCGTGAAGGCTCCGCAGCAAAAAATTTACGTGACTTATTACCAGCAGTAAATACAGTAAATGCCCGTCGATTCGGTTTTTGCACCGATGACAAGTATGTCGATGAATTAATGGATGAAGGTAGCATTAACTTTGACGTAAAAATGGCCATTGCAGAAGGGATGGAACCATTGCAAGCCATTCAATTAGCGACCATTAATGTAGCAGAGTGCTATCGATTATACGATCGGGGTGTTTTAGCACCGGGCTATAAAGCAGACTTTATAGTAGTAGAAGATATAAAGGAAATGCGTGCAAAAGCGGTCTGGAAAGATGGAATCAAAGTCGCTGAAAATGGTGAAATGTTAACAGCTCGTGCGCAACCAAAAGTGCCGGCACATATCCATCAATCTGTCCATTTGCCAGCCATGACAACTGATATGCTTGCCATTCCGTTTACAAAAGGCACGACAGCCAATGTTATGGAAATTGTTCCTAACCAACTGATTACAAATCATTTGGTCGTAGAGGTACCTGTCACAGATGGTGTGTTTGTACCATCTGTAGAGCAGGATTTACTAAAGCTTGCTGTCATTGAGCGCCATCATCAATTGCATACGACAGGGCTAGGTATCGTGAAAGGTTTCGGTTTGCAAAAGGGAGCAGTTGCAACAACGGTAGCCCACGACTCACACAATGCGTTAGTTATTGGAACGAATGATGCAGATATGGTAATGGCCCTCAAGCGTATTCAAGAAATTCAAGGTGGCTTTGTTATTGTGGCTGACGGTCAAATTCTAGCAGAAATGCCGCTAACAATCGGTGGATTAATGACGGATGTAACGGCAGCTGAAGCTAAAAGCCAATTAGCAAGTCTACACAATGCACTTCATGAACTTAATCCTCATTTAGATTTCCATTTTCTTTTAACGTTTTCGTTTGTGGCACTACCTGTTATTCCAGCCTTAAAGTTAACGGATACAGGGTTATTTGATGTGACAACGTTCCAACATATTTCAGTAGAGGCATAGCTATAAAAAACGACCTGAAAGCTTCATGCATTCAGGTCGTTTGTTCATTTGGAGGTGGTGCGGGCTTGAAGCTGTTTATTTAGCAATGTTGCTTGTGTCAGAGCTAATGCATCTTGCGCTATGTCACCAGGTTTATTGGCTTTTCCGATAATGTATGATGAAAAAGGCATATTTAAAAAGTTAAAAATATAGTGGAATTGTTGAATCATCGGTAAGCCTTTTATTCGTGGATCATCGCCACCAACAGCAAGCACAATCGCTTCTGTTGTCTGTAGCTGTTCTTTCAACTGTGGAAAACGCTCATCACGAATGGCATGACTCAGACGGTCAATCACATTTTTCATGATTCCAGACATGCTATACCAATAAATCGGCGTGGCAAAAAGAACGATATCACTTGTCAGTAATGCTTGAATAATATGGTCGTAATCATCCTCTACATACTGAAAGCCTTGTGCATCATGGCGTAAATCATGAATAGGTACAATATTCAAGTCCTTTAAATATAACTTTTCATGGGAGATCCCTTCTAATACATAGTTGGCAAGTTCCTCACTATTGCTGTGTTGTCTGGAGCTACCATACAAAGCGGTAATGTGCATGTTATTCCTCCTCAAATCAAATTAAGCATAGTGTATGCTACTTCTACCTATCGTATTTTCATTGGACGTTAATATTCCGCCTTTGTTTATTGCTTTTTTAATGTGCCTGAAAAGTTCGTTCCTTCATCATGTGCAAAACGGCAATCTACTTCAATAATTTTAAGTGCATTTTTTAGTTGTTCAAATTCAAGCACACAGCGGTTTCCATCGTCTGATTTGTTCATGATAGCCTTTGTGCTAGACGTGATGGTAGCTGTACCTTCTACGCTACCAGACTGTTGTCCATCGCTTGCTGTCAAAGAAATGTTGAAGCTCTTGCTTGTAGCATTTGAAATAATAGCATCACGGCGATTAAAATCAGTCGCTCCTTTGCCCCATTTATAATAATACGTATACGTCCCTTCCCATGCACTATTAGATGGTGCTACTTGTTGCATGGATTTATCGAGTTGCCTTTGCCCATTAATCGCTCGTGCATTTAATGAAACGTTACTTTGGTTTTCGTGAATGTTTTGTGCATCATCAGAAATCGTATAAAAATTCCTTGAATCCATGCGGTGAAGCAATGTCACAACTTGCGCGCGTGTCATATGGTTTGCAACGCCAAAAAACTTTTGTAAATCACGATTTTCATACTTGGGGTTTTGTCCAGTGGAAATATAGGAATCAAGTAAAAATTGAATGGATTCATTAAGACCGCGTTTGCCCTCTGCAAGGTGGGTGATTGCTTGTGCAACGACACCACGTTTTATTGCCGTTGCTCGAATATTGTTATGAAAATACCCGTTGAGCGGTACACCGTAACTAGCTAGGCGATTATAATACTCATCTGCCCAGTTCCCAGCAGTAGTCTGCTTTTTTAACTCATCATATGGGGACTCTAGTTCGTAATAATTAGCAAGTAACTTTGCAAATTGTTGCTCCGTAATGGTTGCATTCGGCTTGAAGGTACCGTCCGCATAGCCATCGATAATGTCATATTCTTCTGCCCACAAAACCGCCTCGTAAGCAAAATGGTCTTCCGTTACATCTGAAAAACCGGCTGCCTCCACTTTGTAGTTCCCAGCAACGATAAGTAATGAAAGCAATAATATACACACTAATTGTTTCATTATCATACTTCCTTTCTAGCTGTAATTATATTTAGTTTGCAGGATATAGATGGAAACTGCAAATGTTTCTATCAAATAATTCAAGATCATGTCAATTTTACTAGTGAATATGATGGGCTACATTGTACGAACGATATAACGGAAGATATCAGCGATTTTCAACTATAGCTTTTACACCGTTACAACTGGATAGCCATCTCTATTTTTTATAAAACGATGCACAAAAAGTAAAGGTGATTTATGATGGGCGCATAAAAAATGTGTGCAAGAAAAAAATTTTTTAAAAGAAATTTTTATAAAACAGTTGAAATTTCTTTTCATTAAGCATATATTTTTCCTAAGGGAAACAAAATATCGCAAACGAAAGAAGAGTGACTGTATGAAAGAGTTAGATGATTTGAAACTAACAATTCTTCCGCTAGGCATACTAGTGTTTTTGACGATGTTATGGAAAATGACCCAATCAGTTGGTGTAGCGATTTCAATCATTATATTTTGGATGGGCTGGAAACAGCTTATGAAAAAATTCATGATAAATAATTAATACGCCATACAAAGCGGCGTGATTAGAAAAAAGATGAAATACACATCTGTCCAAACGGAAAATGGAGAAATGTTTACGCAAGTTGCTGCGAAAGCGTCTCTCGAAAATTATAAAAAGTATAAGGAGGGAAACCGTTTCGTCAAAACAAGCAACATTATAAAACAACTCATAGTAATACGTTTACTTCCATGTAATTAAACGAATAACCGCATCATCATCTTCAGCAGAACACGACTAAGAGTGGGAAAATTAAGCCACCAATTAAAGTTGCAGTTGAACAAGAGGCTGATAAAAAATAGACATCTTTCGCAAGGCATTGGGCAACAGAAGCTGTGTGAAATTCAAAAGACAATAGCAATTAAATGCACACAATATTTTTTGATAGAAACAGTTAAGTGTTATCCTTCTTTAGAAATTTGCAGTGACAAGCTCATAAAAAAGCATCCACAATGGAAAGAATCTATCAATGTGATGGGGTAAGCTTGGACTCATACTGGCTTCCCAATAAGCTTTACCGTTAGTCGATTAATCGCACATTATACGGTTAAAATGAAGGATTCGTTGCACCACAATGCTAATAAAGATAGTAGCTTCGGCAAAATCTCAGGCTCAATGGTGTAAGAAGTAAACGAAACGCTATAGCGTTTTATAAGGTTTTGACGACGGTAATGGTAATGAAACGTTTTTTAGGTGTAATGGTTTTAATGATGTTACTTTTCGGTTGTAGCGCAGAAAATAGCGCAACGGAAAAAAAAGAAGGAGTCGTTGTTGCAACAACGGGGCATATTGCCGATGTGATTAAAGAAATTGGCGGTGACCATTTAACTGTTTCGGCATTGATGGGGCCTGGTGTAGATCCACATTTATATAAAGCAACACAGAGCGATTTATCGAAGTTAGAAAACGCCGAAGTTATTTTTTATAACGGTCTACAATTAGAAGGACAAATGCTCGATATCTTTGATCAAATGTCCAAAGATAAAACTGTGCTAGCTGTCGGGGATAAGTTGGATAAAGCAAATCTACTCGATAGTGAAGATGAAGGGCTTCTACATGATCCGCATATTTGGTTTAACATTGACTTATGGAAACAAGTTGTGGATGCTGTAACGAAAACGCTTGTAGCAGAATATCCAACGTTTAAAGATGACTTTAAAGCAAATGAAAAAACGTATTTGGAAAAATTAGATGAACTACAAGCGTATGCTAAAAAGCGCATTAGTGAAGTGCCAGATAAGCAACGAATATTAGTAACAGCACATGATGCGTTCAACTATTTCGGAGAGAGCCAAGGATTTGAAGTTCGCGGCTTACAGGGGCTAAGTACAGAAGCTGAATATGGTGTGAAAGACGTTCAAGAAATGGTGGACTTTTTAGTAGATAACAAAATTAAAGCAATTTTTGTAGAGTCAAGTGTTTCTGATAAAGCGATGAAAGCTGTTATTGAAGGGGCAAAACAAAAAGGGCATGAAGTTGCCATTGGTGGCGAATTATTCTCAGATGCAATGGGCGCTGAAGGAACAGAAGAAGGCACATACGTTGGGATGTATCAACATAACATCGACACTATTGTCGATGCATTAAAGTAGGTGAAAAAATGAATGCATTAACTGTAGAAAATTTATCGGTTGCTTATGATAAGAAAACAGTTTTAGAAAATGCCAACGTCACAGTGCCTAGCGGTCGGCTTACAGCAATTATTGGGCCAAATGGAGCGGGAAAATCGACGTTCTTAAAAGCGATATTAAATCAATTACCAAACAAGGTAGGAAAAGTAGAGATACTAGGAAAGCTATTCGATCCAAAAAGTTTAGTCGTGGGATACGTCCCACAGCGCAATGCCGTTGATTGGGATTTCCCAACGAATGCACTAGATATTGTGCTAATGGGAAGATACGGACATACTGGATTGTTTAAAAGACCATCTAAACAAGATAAGCTTTTAGCAAAGCAAGCTTTGGAAAGTGTAGGCATGCAAGATTTTGCACAGCGTTCCATTGGTCAATTATCAGGAGGTCAACAACAACGTGTATTTTTAGCACGGGCTTTAGCACAAAATGCTACTATCTATTTCTTAGATGAGCCATTTGCTGGTGTTGATGCCGCTACTGAAAAAACAATTATTGATATTTTAAAAAGCTTAAAGGCACAAGGAAAAAGTATATTTGTCGTTCATCATGATTTACAAACAGTAAAAGAATATTTTGATTACACAATTTTATTAAATAAAACGATATTAGCATCCGGTGCAACGGAAGAAGTTTTTACACCAGAACAATTACAAAAAACATACGGTGGCAAACTATTCATGATGCAAGACATGTTAGGAGCGAACAGCCTATGTTAACGGGAAACTTGCTTTGGGTATTAATGGGTACGATGTTGCTTGGGATTGCTGCTGGAATAACAGGTACTTTTTCCTTTCTTCAAAAACAAAGTTTAGTGGGTGATGCTGCAGCACATGCAGCATTACCTGGTATTGCCTTAGCATTTTTATTAACAGGGCAAAAAGATTTACCTATATTAATGCTTGGGGCAGGTATAACATCAGCTTTGTCTGTCTACTGTATCCAATGGATTGTTTCATTTTCGAAAATGAAAGCAGATGCTGCTATTGGTTTAGTGCTAACGGTATTTTTCGGGGTAGGTGTTGTATTTTTAACGGTTGTCAATCATAGCCCGCTAGGAAATCAGAGTGGCCTTAACAATTTTATTTTTGGTAAAGCGGCAACAATGACAAAAGCGGATTTAACATGGCTGTTTTTAAGTGCAACAATTATTATAATAGTTAGTTTGTTATTTTATAAGGAATGGAAACTATTAATCTTTGATCCCATGTATGCAAAGGGGATAGGCTTACCGATTGAAGCGTTAAAGGCGACGTTAACCGTTTTGATTGTAATGACAATTGTAACGGGCATTCAATCAGTCGGTGTTATTTTAATGTCAGCGTTGTTAATCATTCCTGCTGTTAGTGCCAAATTATGGACAAGGAAGCTAAGTTCAATGCTTGTAGTTAGTGCAGTAATAGGTGGTGTGTCAGGGATTGTTGGAACCTTTATTAGTTCTACGCGTACAGGCTTATCAACAGGACCTTTAATTGTTTTAGTAGCTGCTGCCATTTTCTTTTTATCTTATTTATTTAGTCCAGCAGGGCAAATGTATAAGTACTTTAGAAAAAAACAGTTTCGAAAGCAAGGTGAAGTAGGATGATTGAATTATGGGTCATAATCACGGGTCTTTTGGTTGGTATTACATGTGGGATGGCTGGCGTTTTTTTAATATTACGTAAAATGTCGATGATCGCAGATGCTATTAGCCATACGGTGCTGTTTGGGATTGTGATGGCATTTATCATTACGCAAACATTAAACGGATTTTGGATGCTATTAGGTGCAGCGGTTGCTGGCATTTTAACGGCATACTTAGTGCAGTTATTACATTCTTCAGGTATACAGCAAGATGCTGCAATAGGTGTTGTCTTTACGACGTTATTTGCTGCAGGTGTTCTGCTAATTACATTGTTTGCTAGCCATGTGCATTTAGATGTTGAGCATATCTTAATGGGCGAAATCGCATTTGTTCCTTGGGATAAATGGACGTTCTTTGCCATAACAATGCCAAAAGCTGTCTGGATACTATTGCTTGTATTATTCATTAATATAGGGTTCCTATTATTATTCTTTAAGGAAATGAAGCTTGCAACCTTTGATAGCGTTTATGCAGCGTCCATTGGTGTGCCAATACTTTTCTTACATTATGGTTTTATGACATCCGTTTCCTTTACAACTGTTGCAGCATTTGATAGTGTTGGAGCAATTTTAGTAGTGGCGATGTTAATCGGGCCTGCTGCCACAGCCAATTTAATTAGTAAATCAATTAAACAGATGTTCCTATTCAGTATGTTATATGGAGGGGCAGCGGCGATTATTGGTTATTATTTGGCTAAATTTTGGGACACGTCCATTGCAGGTATGATGGCTACGGCGGTCGGTCTATTATTTATCATGACGTTATGCGTTCAAAAATTTATGGACTATAAACGAAAAGCACTTGTTAGTAAATTAGAAGGGGCTTAAAGTGTAAGACATTGTGAAAGGTGCTGCTTGACTCCGAATTTTGACATATGTTAAGGGATAGTCACTTTAGATAGTAAATAAAGAGGGAGAGATGGGGCTTTTAAAACCCATCTCTTTATTTTGTTTGACAGTGTAGTAACACATCTGTACGCTAGCTACCCCGCTAATTACTATAAAAAAGCATATTTCATCCTTTTGCACGATTTTCCCTTTTTCAAAAAATAGTATACTTTTGTCATTCATCATAAGGGGAGATCACATGATAAAAGGATTATATGAAGCACATTTACCCGTTAGCGATTTACAACAATCCATTATATTTTATGAAAAGCTAGGGCTTGAATTAGCTTATGTGCAACAGCAATTCGCCTTTTTCTGGATTGTCAAAGGACAAAGTTGGATAGGTTTGTGGGAATGTAAGGAAGCGCAATTAGACTACCATCCGTCTATTCGACATCTCGCTTTTAAAATCGACGAAGAGGATGCAGGACGAGTGAAACAATGGTTACAATCCATTGGTATTGAAATAAAAACAGCATTTGGCTTTACGCCCTCACAACAGCCGCTCGTCTTACCCAATCATCCACATGCCCATGCGGCAATCTATTTTGCCGATCCAGATGGCAATTCTATTGAGCTAATTACGCCATTAAGATTGGATGTTGCTGAAGAATTTCCAATGATGTCTTTAGCAACATGGTACAACAGGGATAAGTAGCGAAAGTGATACATAAATCAAGAATAAAGGAGTTTGCACACGTCGATAAAATACCAGATTTGTAAAATTATATGTACGATTATTTATAATTTTGTTACGATGGATGTTATAAAAATTTAATATTGGGCAACGAGGGGAGACAGCATGTGGGGAAAACGTAATGTTTGGATTATTTTATTAGGTGAATTTGTAGTAGGTCTTGGCTTATGGGCTGGAATTATTGGCAACTTAGCATTTATGCAAAAAGTCGTGCCGTCAGATTTCCATAAATCATTAATTATTTCAATTGGTATATTAGCTGGTCTTGTTGTCGCACCACTCGCAGGGCGGTTGATTGACCAATCAAAGAAAAAAACAGTTATTCAGTTTGCGAGTGTAGGTCGTATTCTAAGTGTGTTCTTTATGTTTATTGCACTGTATACCAACTCTGTAATATGGATGATATTATTTTTAATCACGTTACAAATTGCAGCAGCCTTTTATATGCCTGCTTTACAGTCCATTATACCATTAGTTGTCAAAGATAAAGATTTAATGACTTTGAATGCATGGCAAATGAATGCTCGAACGATTTCAAGAATTGTCGGAACCGCTGCAGCGGGCTTAATGTTAAGCTATTTTGAGTTGAAATGGTTATATATTGTTTCACTAATTGTGTATATTATCATGTATTTTATTACAAATAGTTTAAAGCTTGATGAAGCGGTAAATGTATCTGTCAATGACAAGGAAAAAGGTAGATTTAAGGACGTGTACCCGATGCTAAAGGAGCATCCGGTCGTATTAATGACACTCGTTTTAATGTTAATTCCGACATTATTTTTGGGCTCTTTTAATCTAGTCATTATGAAAATCACTGAAATGCATGAGTCCACGACTATTTCTGGTTTATTATATACAGTTGAAGGAATTGGCTTTATGTTAGGGGCTGCGGGGCTCAAATATATTGCTGAGCGCGTCAAAATAGGGACATTATTATTCGGACTTGCATTGATTATTGGCTTAATGGAGCTCATGTTATTGCTAGCGGATAGTACGTTCTTTGCTTTATTAACATTCGGACTATTTGGTTTTTCTGTCGGTTGCTTTTTCCCAACAACGATGGTGATTTTTCAAAAACAAGTACCGAAAGAATACCACGGGCGATTCTTTTCCTTCCGCAATATGATTGACTCGGTTGTGTTCCAAATTGTGCTGTTGTCAACAGGTATGATGCTTGATTTAATCGGCTTAAGTGGAATGGGTATTGTTTTTGGTATGATTAGTTTAAGTTTAACCGTAACTTTTTTCCTTTTCTCGAAGAAAAGAAAGGTGATTTTACACGCACATTAAGCGTTACAATGACAAGTTATTTCTATTTACAGGTCAATCTGTATGTGGAAATAGCTTTTTTTGTTTTTTATATGGGAAAATTCAGTTTCCTATCATTTTCATGTCCTACTATTAATGATGGAAGGAGTGAAGGAAATGAAAAACAAAAAAATAAGTGTAGCAGTTAGTTTATTGGTAGTAGGTTTATTAACGAATGGCATGCAGGCTAAGGCAGATGATGACGATTATGATCACGATGGTTATGAACATGAAAAGTATGAAAAATACGATGACCATGATGACGACTATGATCATGATGACTATGATTATGAGTATGAAGATGATTATGACGACGATGATGATCAATACGAAAATTATGATACAACGAACGTTGTGAATGAAAAAGGGAAATGGAATATATGGACAAGATCCGTTGTTGTCGATAAAGAAGCACTACCTTTTACGGATTCAAAACAAGTTGTATTAAAAGTTACAGGCACAAATAAAGAGGTAAACTTGTTTGCAATGCCAAAAGACGGAGAAATATTTGTACCTGGCAAGACAGTGGCAAAGCTATTAGGTGCAACAGCGACTTATTACAAAACAAGTGAAATATTGGTTATTCAAAACGCCAATCATGAACTTATTTATCGCGCAGGGAAAAATGTTGCTTACGATAACGATGTAAAAACACCATTACCTGCACATGCTTTTTATTTAAATAATGAGCTTTATTTACCGATTAGTGCCATAACAAATGGCTTAGGCTTTATCGCCGAATGGCAAGAGGAAAATCAACAGTTTGTCTGTCAACCATTAAATTAGGTAGGAGCGTGGAGAACGATGAAAGATCCAAAAAAAGCAAAATGGTTATTAGGCGCATCGGGTGTACTTATTTCTGCTGCATTACTATCACAATTTAATGACACATCGCAAGCTGAAACAACTGATGCTCAATTTTCTAAAATAGAAGAGAAGGCCATGACAAAGAAAGAGAAAGAGCTTGTCCAGCTTGATTGGACAAATTTTGAAATAACAAAACAAACAGCAGTCAAAAGTGAGCGCAAAACGAAAAGAACTTGATAGGGATGATGACAGTGGATACATTGACATTACAAGTAATGAATACGGAATTTTATCTAGCTATAGCAAAGAGTAACAAAACGAATTGGAAAGAAAAAGCTGAAAAGTGGCTTCGTTATGTAGCGCAAGAGTGGTCGAGGTTTGGCACGAACAATGAACTATGGCAATTGAATAATTTGGAAATCGGGCAAACATTACAATTAAGTGACGACCTCTACGATTGTTTGGTGCAGGCCAATGACTATTATCTTCGTACAAATGGTTTATTTTCACCGTATTTAAAATTACAACTTGAACAACATGGCTACAATCAATCTTTTCCGTTTACCTCAATTGAAAAGGAGGCAATGTACAACCAATCTATTATAGCAGGTAATCCTTTTCGGTTTTTAAGCAATCAACAAGTTATGAAAATAGCACAGCAAGAAATTGATTTAGGGGGTTTTGCAAAAGGCTATGCTATTGAAAAATTAGCGCAATGGCTTGAGGCGGAGATAGCTCCTGAATACGGCTTAATAGATGGGGGTGGGGATATGAAAATGTGGTCGTCAGGTGAAAAAATATGGACGATTGGTGTTGCCGATCCCTATGATGTGGACAAAGAAATAAGCTCTATAAAAATGGCTTCGGGCGCTATTGCTACCTCTAATCGAATTTATAGAAGTTGGACCCAAGGAGAAAACAGGAAGCATCATTTATTAAATGGTCAAACAGGAAACGTTGCGATCACGGATGTAATACAAGCAACGGTCGTAACATCATCATTATGTGATGCAGAAGTTGGAGCAAAACTTTGCTTTTTAGTGGATGAGACCAAACAGCAACAATGGCTTGAAGCAATATGCGACCGCAGTGCACGTTTTATTGTAAAAGAAAATCAAGCAGGTTACTGGGCAATGACGGGGGAGAAAGTATGTTAACAAGTACATGGGAATGGATTCGGTTATTAGGGTTTTTAGCATATTTTTATTTTACAGTGTCTATTGTATTTGGTTTGTTAAGAAAATCAACGTTTGTCAAATCACATAAAAATTTAATTTACCAAGTTCATCAAAACGCGGGGTGGTTAGGTCTAATAACCGTTGTTGCGCATATGTTTGTGCTCATCATCGATAACTACCAGCCCTATGCATTAGTGGAAGTGCTACTCCCTTTTTCATCTCATTATCAACCGATTGCCTCGGGACTTGGGATAATTGCTTTTTACTTATTTTTATTAGTACTATTAACTTCAGATTTATGGTTGAAATCGATGAATCGCTCAATATGGAAATCGATCCACTTTCTCGTATTGCCAGCTTGGCTCCTATCTCTTTTACACGGCATACTTATTGGGAGTGATACAGACAACATATATATCCTGCTGTTCTATTTTACGTCCGCAGGTTGTGTGCTCTCAATATTGATAGCAAGAATGGTCAGCCAAGGAAGGAAGACAAAAGACAAAACAGTACCACAAGCATTAAGGAGCTCAAAATAAAAGCATCAGCTTATTTCTTGAGAGGAAATAAGCTGATGCTGTTGCTTTTTAAGCCAATTTAAGAAATGTTATTGAACGGGAAATTCAATATAAAACGTTGAACCTTTTCCTACAGTACTCGTAACATAAATTTTTCCTCCATGCTGTTCTACAATCGCTTGTGCAATGGCAAGACCTAACCCTGTCCCATTGCGTTGACGTGAAGTGTCACTGCGGTAAAAGCGTTCAAACACCATGGCAAGTTCCTGCTCTGGTATACCGATACCACTATCTGCTAGAGCAATCGTGATAAGGTTTGCTTGTTTTGAAAGTGTCAATGTAATCTGACCTTGCTTTGTATAGGCAATAGCATTATCTAATAGGATATAAAGCAGTTCTTGTATTTTTGTTGCATCGCCAAGTAGTTCAATGTTGTCTTCTATTTGTGTGCAAAATTGAATGGGTTCGGGCATAATTTTCTGAAATTTAGTACTGATTTTTTCAAGCATAGTAGATAGCTGTAATACTTCTTGATGAGCTAAGCCCTGCTGTTGATCGTGGCGCGCTAAAAATAATAGTTTATCAAGCAGTGCTTTCATTAATTGGGCCTCATCTTTTAAATCTGTAATTAACTCTTTGCCAAAAGGAGTTAAATGCTTTGCTTCCTCAAGTTCTAAAATATCGAGTGAACTATAAAAAATACTAAGTGGTGTGCGCAATTCATGAGAGGCATCCGAAACAAACTTTTTTTGTTTATCAAATGACCATTGAATAGGAACCATCGCTTTGCCAGCCATGTAGTAGCTCAGTAATCCGATTAAAATCGTTGAAATACACGCTAATAGTAGCAGTAACTCACTTGCTTTTTGAAAAAAGTGATGTTGTGTTGTTACAGATTTCCCAATCAGTATATAACCGACTACTTTTTCATGATAGCTAATCGGTTTTTTGAGTACAAGAAAATGCTGTTCTTTCCATTCGAAACGACGTACGACATCGTGAACTTGACGGTCTGGCGAAAAGGCTTTTTCTACTTGTGTTTTAAGCCCTCTAACAGATTCATCCCCATGGATAAATTGATGATCGTTTGTATAGATATAATAAAAATAATTCCGATTTGGATCATAGCTCACGGTTTTTTTGTTGTCATTTGCATATTCAAAATAATCATGTTCCTGTTTTATATAAAACGCTTCTAATTCTTGTATTTGTTGATTTTCCATCAATTTAACGAGAGAAAAATAAAGAACAATAATAAACAGCGAAAACAATAAAAAATAGAGTGTGGCATACAAATAAGATAATTTTTTTCTGGTTTTATGAAACATGAGATTCCCTCAATTTATAGCCAATGCCCCGCACATTTTGAATGCGTGATTTGACTTGCCCATCATCAATTTTTTTTCGAACAAGCTTTACTAAAGCATCTAATGAATTGTTGGATACATCATAATCATAGCCCCAAATATAAATGCATATTTGTTCTCTCGTTAGAACACGACCTTTATTTAAAAATAAATATTCAAGAAGCAAAAATTCATTTTTAGTTAATTCTACTTCGGTATTATTAAGCAAAAAAGTCCGCGCATCGACTTGTAAGGTTAAATTATCTACTCTGACAACTTGCTCAATCACTTTATTTTTTCTACGCAGTAATGCCCGCACCCTTGCTAACAGTTCCTCCATCTTAAAGGGTTTTACTAAATAATCGTCAGCGCCACTATCAAGTCCTGTAATGATATCTTCTGTATCGTCCTTGGCAGTTAGCATTAAAATACTGCCATTAAAGCCACTTTGTCGTAACTGCTGACAAACAGCAATACCACTTAGCTGAGGCATCATCCAATCTAAAATCACTAAATCGTACTGTTCAGAAAATGTATTGTTCAGGGCATCTTGTCCATTATCGACAGATGCAACATGGTGGAATTCTTTTTTTAAAATATGAACAATATTTTTACGTAGTCGACTATCATCTTCTGCCAGTAATATTTTCATTTTAGTTCCCTCCTGTTTCCATATTCAAATTATTATACTATGCTAAAATGAAGGCAAACTGAAAAAATAGTATATCATCTTGTTTTTTTCACATTTAGCTATCTTTAGTGTGAACCACCAAGTTATCATTTAGTAAATTGAAATGGCTATCGCATAATGACTAAAAGTTAGTTCTATAGTACATAGCTCCATTATAAAGGGTAGTACTACAATGTATACTAGCGGAAGTTTGCAGAACTGCCACGACATAGCTTATTGAAATTAAATGGATAGGATTTTTCGTATACAATAGTCGTGAAAGAGGAGGGGGAGTAAAGGATGGATAGTTATTATGCAGTTATTTTCACATCACAACGGACGGATGACGACAACGAAGGATATGCCAAAATGGCGGATGCCATTGAAGTATTAGCAAAACAGCAGTCAGGTTTTCTTCGTGTGGCAAGTACAAGAAATGCCGAGGGGCAGGGGATTACTGTATCGTATTGGGAATCGTTAGAGGCGATTCAACAGTGGAAAAACAATGCACAACATGTTGTAGCACAACAACTAGGGAAAGAAAAATGGTACAGTCATTATCATGTAGAAATATGCCAAGTTATGCGTGCATATTCTTTTTAAGATATTAGCATTTCGTCTTCAACGATACACAAATAAAAAAATCCGCTGAGCCTGCAAAAGGCTCCACACGGATTTTTTTTGCTTTTAATAACGATAAGCCATGTTCCATTATTACGAGTATCGAGTTACTGTAATATCATGTTCACCAAACGCTTTATAGGCACGATGGTCAATAGCTCCAGCAACCGTTTCAAACGGTATAGCTCGACGAATGCCAGCAGTAACAAACTTTTTAGCTTGAATAACAGCCTCTTCAACACTTAAACCTTGTGCTAAGCCAGCAGTGATTGCGGCAGAATATGAACAACCTGCTCCATTTGTATGGATAGTATCAATACGTGGGGCTTCCAATGTTACCATGCGTACGCCATCATATAATACATCTGTTGCTGGACCATCGAGACGACCACCTTTTACGAGTACAAATTGCGTGCCAAGCTTATGTAAATCACGGGCAGCATCCTGTAAATCAGTGGCAGTCGTCAGTTTTTTACCACCGAGCAAATATTCTGCTTCAGGCATATTAGGGGTCATAATTGTTGCATGCGGTAATAGTTTATCCTTTAAAGAAGACATGGCACCTTCTTCCATTAATGCAGTTCCTACTTTACCGAACATAACGGGGTCAATTACGACATGTTTGACCTGAACAGTAGAGAGCCAGTCTGACACAAGCTCAATGATATCTTTGGTGAATAGCATCCCTGTTTTTAAAGCATCTATGCCAATTTGCGTTGCAATCGTATGGAGCTGTGCCTCAATAACGTCTAACGATTGCGTAAAAACGCCTTGATTAGTACGAGGATGTGTTGCGACAAAGGCCGTAATGGCAGAAGTGCCGTACACCCCTAGTTCTTGGAAAGTTTTTAAATCGGCTTGAATACCAGCTCCGCCACGTGCGGCAGAACCAGCAATTGTCAGTGTTTTTTTCATGTTTAGTGTACTCCTCATCTTTTACGTGAAAGCTAGTTGACGATGACTTAAAAGTAATTCTATATTACTTTATTGTAATAATAATTGTCGTTATTTTGAAATAGCCAGAAAGTAGAGTTTTTATAATGTCAGTTTAAAGATAAAGCAAAAAATTAAAACATGTATGTGCTAGCCATTAGGAAGAACATACATGTTTTAATGGCGCTATGCAATCAAAGGGATTACGTTAATTTTTGTAGATGGCGTTTCACAGGGATATTGCCAAGTTTACGCCAGATGGTTTCAACTGGACCTTGTTTATATTTTCGTAACCATAAAGTAGAAAATACAATCATAAACAACGTAATGCCTAGCCAAGATGCGTGGATTAATGGTTGACTATAATGGTTGGATAGGCCAAGTCCCCAATTATAGAACAAAAAGGATGCAATGATATTTTGTGCGATATAGCATGTAAGTGCCATTTTGCCAACATTACTAATATAATGTTGGGTTTTAACGAACTTTTGATGGCGGGCGATTAAAAAGACAAGACCGAGATAACCCAGTGATAAAACAGGGGCAAAAACATAGCGGTCTAAAACGACAAATTGAGTACTAAAAAACGATAGTGCATTTAATGGGATACCAATACCTAATCCAATCCATAGTAGGCGGTTTTGCAGTCGAATGCCGTGTTCATCCATTTTCAATAAACCTTTTCTGACGAGGAAGACACCCAGTAAAAATAAAAAAACATTCATTGGTAAAATCATAATCGCTTCTGAGCGTAAAACCCAAAAATGTTCTAGTCTGTATACAACTTGCTCCCACCATGAAAATCCAGCTATCTCAAGCAATTGATTTTCCTGACGAACTAATGCTGCTTGTTCAGCAATACTACTACGATTAGCACTTATATTGGCATATGGATTGTTTGGAAACAATGTTCGTGCAAGTTGAGTCGTCATAATTTTGTCCATAAGAAAACCTTCTACGACTTGGTGAAAAAGGTGAATACTAGCTGCAATAAACATACAAATTTTCATGACTCGCTCTGAGCGTTGAATAATAAATGCAACGAGGATACCTGTTAGGGAATAACTCATTAATACATCAAATTCAAAAACAAATATAAAATGAAGAACCCCATCTAAAAAAAGCAATATCATAGACCATAGGTACAGTTTAAACCAAGGGAGCCCCCTATTTTGGAAACTAGCATATTTCAATTGCATGCCAATGCCGAACATAATCGTTAATAAGCCAAGAAATTTCCCGTTCGTCAAATAATCTGAAAACTTAGATATATATGAACCAATCCTTGAAATATCAGTTTCATCTAAATCGACTGAATAGCCAGCTGATCCAAAAATCCAAATATTCGTTCCCAGTGTGCCAATTATGGCTAGTCCTCTCGCAACATCCAATAATTTTATTCTTTCCATCAAAACACCTCTCAAAAATGTTTATATAGAACGAAATGATAACGATTTTCATCGCGTTCTCATAAATAATAAACGAGTATAGATTAGGAAGGTTCCGATAAAATGAGCATTTTAGTGGATTGAAATAGCATAATATAGTTTTTATGAGGGTAAAAGGCAAGCATGTCATAAAAAAATAGCTTGTTTGTGACGGTCAATTGATTGCAAAGATAGAGGTTGGAGGAGAAGATTATTACAGAGAACGCGCAAGCAAGTTGCGGCTTATATACTTACCTTGCCAAAGCGGCAAATAGTACAGTAAAAAAGTGTTAGATGATTTGCTGTCAATCTAACACTTTCTTTGTATTGTCTAACGCTTTTAGAACATCTGCGGTAATAGCTCATTTATAAATTGACGATTTTTACGTAGCCAAATTTTTAAAATGATACGATGCGTTAAAAGCTGATGTCTTTTGTTGGGCCTGTTTTTTGCTTCTAGTAAACTCTCGAGTAATAGGCACGTTTCGGTAGCGTAATTATTAGGTTCTACTAGTACATCAAGCTTATAATCTATTAAGTGCGCTGCTTGCACCTTTGCGAGTAATTTGGCAAATAGAGTCGTCATTTCTTGGTAAGCTTCATCAAGTTCTAAGTCAATTAATGTATATAATGTATGTTCAATTTCAGCCTCTAAAGCTTGAAGCTGCTCGATTGTTGGTTGTGTCAAAAAATCACCTCTAATGTTTTAAGGACGCCCTGCATAAGGGAAAGCCCTAGTGCTGCAAAGAGCAATCCGACAATTACTGTACTACAAACATAACGGAACGCTAGATGCCATTGTTTCTTTTCGATTAGTTGCAATGTTTCAAAACCAAATGTTGAAAACGTTGTATAAGCACCTAAAAAGCCAATTCCTAAGAAATGCCATAGCGCATCACTTAGATGTGCACCAACTAACAGACCGAGTACAAAGGAACCTGTTATGTTGATGACAAAGGTAGCCCAAGGATATGTACTAACAATCCATTTACCTAAGTAAAACCTTGCTAATGCACCTAAAAATCCGCCTATTCCAACTAATATCATTGCGTCCGCCTCCTTGCAAGTCGAGCGCCTAGCCAAGCGCATACTAGACCACCGAACACACTCATCAAACAATAGGCGAGTGCTTGTCCCCATTTACTATTTTCCAACAGTAAAAGTGTCTCTACAGAAAAGGTCGAGAAGGTAGTAAAGGCTCCTAAAAAGCCTGTACCAATGCCGAGTACAAGGGGCGTGCGGTTAGTAAAGGTGGTGAAAAGGAAGGCTAAACAAAAACAGCCAACTAAATTAATGCAAAGTGTTGAAAATGGAAAGACCGCCGTATTTGCAGCTAGCATACTAATATAATAGCGGGAAATAGCGCCTAAACATCCTCCTAAGCCAATTGCAACAAATATTTTCAATGTCAAAGACTCCTTTATTTTTAGACCGAGTATAGATAATAAGATTCACCGCATGCCTTTATATTGTATCAAGCACAAAAGCAGGATGGTAGTTTTTTAAAGTTTGTTATAATGAAAGCTATTTTCTTGCGAATAAAGCAATTCACTACTTTAAAGCGTTAATTATTTCCTGTAATATATAAAAAATAACAGTTTGAATGTTGACAATTATTTCAATTATATGATAATCTTCAATAACACTATAACAAACCAAACAAAGGAGGGCATGACAATGATGATTTTATCCGTACGATACAAAAGCACAGCTGCATACATTGTCCATGTCTAACATTGTTATTTTTTATGCAATGAAAGGTATGGGTGCACCTTACCTTTTATAAGAGACGCATGCTCTTTTCAGGGGATGCGTCTTTTTTATTGCAAAAAAAGGTGATAGTGAACAGAAAAAGGAGTGTATGTGTATGCAAAACATCACAAGGAAATTAATTTTCAATAAGGAATTGCTAGATAGTGGGTAGCGAAGATGTAAAGCATTTAGGAAAGAAGGTATTGAAGTATGTTTGATGTATTAAGTAAATTAAGTTGGTTTTTTAAGCAATATTGGAAGCAATATACCATAGCGATTGTACTCTTAATCATTGCGAGTGGATTAGAGGTTATTCCACCGTATTTACTAGGGTCTATTATTGATATTTTAACTGCGGGCACAATGACAACAGCTATTTTAACGAAATATTTGTTGATTTTTGCGGCTATTATTGTTGGCGGTTATGTCTTGAATTTTGTTTGGCAATTTCGATTATTTGAAGGTGCCATTAATTTAGAGAAAATGTTACGTCGCAATTTAATGCAACATTTTTTGCGTATGACACCGACATTTTATGAAAAAAATCGCACTGGTGATTTGATGGCACGAGCTACAAATGATTTAAACGCCGTGTCACTAACTGCGGGCTTTGGAATCATGACACTGATAGACTCGACGATATATATGGGCTGTATTATTTTTGCAATGGGTTATATGATTTCGTGGAAGTTAACGTTTTTTGCCATGTTGCCAGTGCCCGTTATGGCTATTCTTATTCAGTATTTAGGAAAAATTGTGCATGAACGGTATATGAAAGCGCAGGACGCCTTTGGTGAATTAAATGATAGTGTCCTTGAGTCAGTAGCAGGTGTTCGAGTTGTAAGGGCATATGTACAAGAAAAAAAGGACGAAGCAAACTTTGCAGCAATGAGTGAAGTCGTTTATGAAAAAAATATGCATACGGCAAAAATCAACGCTTTATTTGGACCCATCACGAAAGTAGGGACAGGGATTAGTTATGTTGTGGCACTTGGCTACGGTGCACATTTAGTATCGACTGAGGCGATGTCATTAGGGCAACTTGTAACATTTACTGTCTATTTAGGATTAGCGGTTTGGCCAATTTTTGCGATTGGGGAACTTATTAATGTGATGCAGCAAGGAAATGCCTCATTAGACCGTGTACAGGAAACGTTACGCTATAAAGCGGATGTACAAAATAGTGCAACACCGCAAGCTGTAGCAACGCCAAATGCAATCGGGTTCAACGATTTATCTTTCCAGTATCCAATGAGCCATGTGAAAAACTTGGAACGTATTTCATTGTCGCTAAAAAAGGGGCAAACACTTGGTATTGTTGGAAAGACAGGTGCAGGGAAAACAACCTTCTTACGACAGCTGCTACGAGAGTATCCAATTGGAGAAGGTCAGTTGTCCATTGATGGCATTGATATTACGGCTCAAACAAAAGAGCAGTTACTCGATTGGATCGGCTATGTGCCGCAGGATCATGTATTATTCTCCAGAACAATTCGAGAAAATATTTTATTTGGAAAAGAAGATGCTACAGAAGAAGAGCTGAAACAAGCGATTCATGCAGCCTATTTTGAAAAAGATTTAGCCCATCTCCCAATGGGGCTTGAAACACTTGTTGGAGAAAAAGGGGTATCACTTTCAGGAGGTCAAAAGCAACGTGTATCAATTGCGCGGGCACTCATTAAAGACCCTGAAATTTTAATCCTTGATGATTCACTTTCAGCGGTAGACGCTAAAACGGAAGCTAAAATCATCGAAAATATTCAGCGTGAACGACAGGATCGAACGACGATTATTACAACCCATCGATTATCGGGAATTCAACATGCCGATATGATTATTGTGCTTGATGAAGGACAAATAGTAGAACAGGGAACACATGAACAGCTCCTTTCACAACAAGGCTGGTATAAAGAACAATTCGACCGTCAGCAGCTAGAAGGGGGTGCCTCATGAGTACGAGTCAACGCTTAACACGCTATGCAATGTATTTTAAAAAACCAATATTTTTAGGGTTATTTTTCTTAACCATTGCTGTCTTTACCGAACTTGTCGGGCCATTTATTGCAAAGCATATCATCGATAATTATATGACGATCGGTCAAATAGAAATTAAACCGATTACGTGGTTGTTACTATTGTATTTAATTTTGGCGATTGCTACAGCGGTTTTACGTTACTTTATGTATATTTATTTACAAATGGGCGCAAATCGTGTTGTTCAAAAATTACGTAAAGATGTATTTGAACATATTCAAACGTTACCGATTCAATATTTTGATAATTTACCAGCAGGGAAAATTGTTGCGCGTGTAACCAATGATACCGAGGCAGTCCGCAATTTATATGTCCAGGTGCTATCAAATTTTGTGACAAGTTTAATTTCAATTATCGGTGTATATGTAGCGCTGTTTATTTTAAATTGGCAAATGGCGTTACTGGCATTAGTCATGGTGCCTATCATTTATGTATGGATGATTTTATATCGGAAATTTGCATCGAAATACAATGATGTTATTCGCACAAAGATTGCAGATATCAATGCGATGATCAATGAATCCATTCAAGGTATGACAATTATTCAAGCATTCCGACGTGAGCAACAAATGACGAAGGAATTTGATGATATGAATAATGAACACTATGCCTATGAGCGTAAACTATTAGTGCTCGATTCGGCGACTTCATTTAACTTAGTGAATACGTTAAGGCTTTTAATGTTTACGATTTTTATTTTCTATTTTGGGACCCAATCGATGACGACAACGCAAATTATTTCAGCAGGGACTTTATATGCTTTTGTCGATTACTTAACAAAACTCTTCAATCCAATCACCAATATTGTGAATCAATTTTCGCAGCTTGAACGCTCGCTGATTGCAGGGAAGCGGGTGTTTGAGGTGTTAGATATAGATGGAGAGCCCGTATCTGAAGTAAGTCTACCAAGATATAAAGGCAATGTCGTGTTTGAGGATGTTTCCTTTGCCTACAAAAACGATGACTATGTTTTGAAAAACTTAACATTTGAAGCACATCAAGGAGAAACAATTGCACTTGTAGGTCATACTGGCTCTGGAAAAAGTTCGATTATGAATTTATTATTCCGCTTCTATGACCCATCTAAAGGCAAGATTTCGATTGATGGTATAGATATTACAACGGTTGCTCGTCAATCTATGCGTGAGCATATGGGGATTGTTTTACAGGACCCTTATTTATTTACCGGTACGATTGCGTCCAATGTGAGTTTAAATAACCCGAAAATCTCTCGACAAAAAGTGGAAGATTCTTTAAGAGCCGTTGGAGGGGATCGCGTGCTTGCAAATTTACCAAAGGGTTATGATGAACCAGTGATTGAAAAAGGAAGTACATTATCTTCTGGTCAGCGGCAATTAATATCTTTTGCACGTGCATTAGCCTTTGATCCAGCCATTTTAATCTTAGATGAAGCAACGTCAAATATTGACACTGAGACAGAAGAAATTATTCAACATGCAATGGATGTACTGAAAAAAGGGCGCACAACATTCATTATTGCCCACCGTCTGTCAACAATTAAAAATGCGGATCGAATACTTGTCTTAGATCGTGGAAATATTGTGGAGCGTGGTACCCACGATGAGCTATTAGCACACGGTGGCATTTATGAAAAAATGTATCAAATGCAAGCGAACTCTTTGCAGTAAAAGTAAGGACAACGCCCCACTTTTCTAAGTGGGGCGATAATCTTTATTAATTCTTAAAAAGTGCCAACAAACTAATTTTTAGCAAAAAATTAGCAAAGTCTTATGCTCCTTATTTTGAAAGAATTTTTTCATTTGAAATACTTCAACAACAACTAATAAGAGAGATTTTCATTTCTTGTTATTTATATAATCGAAAAAACCTGGACAATTAATATGGTTCAACAGGTCTATTTTTTCTAAGATTTTTATTTTTATTTCTTGTTCTAAATCCTCGCGCTCTTGTACGGACGTGCTTTTTAAAATATTTTTAATTTTCTGATTAAAATCTCTAATAATTTCCTCGTAGTTTAATTCTTGTTTACTTTGCAATTTTCCCACATCCATTATTCAATAATTTAACCTTTAACTTTTTAATAGCAGTCCTTAAATTATAAGAAATTGTTTGCGGAGACTCATTTAAAATTTGTGCTATCTCTTTATTGCTTAAATTTTGGCTATATTTTAAATCTAATATTAATAATTGTTTACTAGATAATGTTTTTATAGCATGGAATAGCTCTTCACTTGAAATTGATTGTAAAAGCCTTTGGCTATTTAAAACTGTATCGTATAAGTCATTTTGCAGTTCTAATTGTTTAGAAGGTAATTCGTGAACATTGTTTTCATCCTTTACAAAAGAAGATAAAAATATATTTCGACTATAATAACGATTAACTTTCTTATCAAAATCTATTGAAAAGAAATGAATTAATTTGTTAATATAGCTGATTACCTTTGCTTTTTTGTAATGAGCTTTAAAAGCATTGTCCAATCGGATTTTATTTTCAGGGCATGGCTCTGCTAAGAAGGATGATAGTAAATCACGATTTTTTTGATCTTGTAAAAAGAAATGAATGACAGGATCCATTTTTTTTCGCTCGAAATTAGTTAGAAAGATTTTTATATCCACGTTTACTCCTCCCTTATAATTAAGTATAGTTACTTCTCTCTAGTAGCCAAATTTCGCATAAATCTCTCCAGTAATAATTTATAGCTTATATAAAATAAAGAGATTTCTTTCTTTAAAAAAACAAAAAAACAGAACATTTATTCTGTTTTTGATGATAAAAATTATTATATACAATAAATTTTGTTTTTTTTGATTTATTATCTCTTTAATTAATGAACCATTCATTAATTGGAGGATTAATAAATGACAATAAAATTGAAATGGGCGAATAGAAGTATCATTCGTTTCGTGATTTACCATTAGGCAATTTATTTAAAAAGAACTAGGGAGGAGAGAAGTAAATGAACATAGAATGTTTACTCAAATGCTTTTGCCAATCTCGAAAAACGCAATCTTTCTTTTTAAAAAACTTTGAAACTGAACAGCTTAATACAGAAGAAAAAAAGTTACTTTCTGAGATTATATTGGATGCACAAAATATCTCAAATAAAATTAAAAACTTTTGTAAGTTGTACGATTAATTTCTTTCGTTAGGAGTGATTATTATAAATAGAATCGCTTTAAAACCATACAAAATACAATCTTATAAAAAGCAAAAACAATATCCTACTTCTAGTATAGATATTATTAAAGCAAGAGATGTTTGGGAACAATCCAACAAAGGACAAGGAGTTGTCGTCGCTATAATTGATACAGGTGTTGATACAACACATCCAGATTTGATTGACAAAATTATAGGTGGCTATAATTTTTCGTCAGATGATGGGGGAAACAAAAAAATTTATACTGATTATAATGGTCACGGCACACACGTAGCAGGTATAATCGCAGCTGAAAATAAAGAAATGGGTGTATTAGGCGTTGCACCTAATTGTAAGTTACTTATTTTAAAGATTTTAAATCGCTTTGGCAAAGGCTCGTATAATGGATTAATCAGTGCACTTCAATATATCAAAAAATGGCGAGGACCCAACGGAGAAAAGGTTCAAGTTATAAACTTGTCTTTAGGTGGCCCCACTCATAAAGATGAGTTATATACAGTCATTAAAGAATTGCATACATTAGGCATAGTCATTGTCGCAGCAGCTGGGAATGAGGGTGACGGTTTATCTACAACGGAAGAAATATCATTTCCTGGTTTTTATAAGGAAACATTATCTGTCGGTTCAGTTAATCAACAACTTGCCCCTTCAATATTTTCAGAGTCCCATCTCAATATAGATTTTGTGGCTCCAGGAGAAGGTATTCTATCAACGCACTTAAATGGCGAGTATGTAGAATTGAACGGTACTTCCATGGCAACACCCCATGTTTCAGGAGCAACCGCACTAGCACTACAGTTAATTAAACCGTGTGCACCACCACTTATACCGGCACAAGTAAAGTATTACTTTTCAAAGAATGCATTAAAATTGGACTTTCCAATTAATCTGGTAGGAAATGGATTAATTCAGTTGAAATAATGTTTGATAGTGATGAATTATTCAGCAGAGGATGTTAAATGATTGCAAACTTTAGCTTTCTTATCGTGGAAAAAGCCTACTTAGATATTAAATTATCGACTGTAGAAACTCTAACGAAAAAATTAATGATAGCAAACCAATGTAAAAATAATAGACAAAGTCGAAACACTCGACTTTGTCTATTATTATGTAACTTCTTTATAAAGGTATAATATTTCGATGCATTAAAAAATAATTTAACGCTCACCTATCAAGAAAAGTAGTATAATTGACAAGAAAATACCAAGGAAATAAAGCCACAAAACAATATAAGGGGTATACTTCCAAAATCCTTTTTCCTTTTTTATAAAGCTTAAAATACTAAAGATTATTCCTACGGCAATTAAAATTCCTCCAACTAAAATTACGATTACCGCTTCAATTTGAAAATAATAAAAGCAAGCAATTACAATAAGTCCTGCTACAGAAAATAATGCTGATAACTTCCCGCTTTTACCAAGCATAATTTCCCTCCTTATTAATATTTCTTACTTTCTCAAGTCCTATGTATATATACTGATTATATCAAAAAATAATAGACTTGGCGATTCTTCATACAAGTTAAAGACGCAACCTTAGAGTAATTCTAAAGTTGCGTCTAACGCTTGTATGAATCAATCATTGAAATGAGGTGGCACTCGGAATTGAACCGATGAAAGATGTTATATAACTAGTTTTTTCCCATTTGGCAATATAACTTAAGAACACGAAAGTTATTATTGATAGTGACTTTAGTGGATGTTAGTAAGAAAATTAGCAGCCCATTGCAACCATTTTTGCAGAGAACGCCCCAACGATACGTGATGTCCCTGCTTCATCTGTCTGATTAGCACATTCGATAATAATACGGTCACAGCCACAACGTTCAGGATATTTCGTATTTGCATCATAACAATAATCGTGATATTTACAGCAATTGTCTAATGCATTAACAGTAGGACCTGAACCACAGTTCGCCCCGCACCAGTTATATCTAACAAGTGGGTTAAATGGATTTCCTTTATAACGGAAAGAACAACAACCGTTTTGAAGACAAGGTAAACCCCACCCCTGTGCACTAAGTACATCATCGTCTTGAAAGTCATCTGATGTTATATTCTTGTAATCTTCTGGTATCGTTAACTTACTATCAGAGGACAACTGCTCCCATTCATTTAATAGTTCATCATCTAAATACATAATAGTCTTCTTAATTTCTTGTTCTATATCTAATGATACAACTTTCACTAAGTAAGATGTTCTGTTTGTCTCAGTGTTTATTGTTTTGAAAATAGTACCAATAAGAAAATTATTAAATTGTAGGAAGGTGGTTTTTTGTTTCACTTTTGTTTTGTTTTGTTCATTGAATTCGTTGAATGCATAAACAGAATAAGTAGTTTCGTAGTCTACTTGTTCTATTTTGGGGGCATTGAATAATTCTTCTTTATTCAATTTATCAAGTGCTTTTGTTAATAGCGCTTGGCTCTGCTGATCTAAAGTACTTACTCCATCGGATAGTACTTTTCTTACTCGAATATCAGTAATGTTCATTCTTATTCCTCCTTTGGTGGTTTATACTATATAAAAGAGGTATGTTATAAAGAAAAAACAAAAATTAAGCTAAACTAATTGGCTCGTAATACCAAAAGAAGGAAGTGAAATCCTTAATGAGCTATTAAATATGTGAGAACATCAATGCAACAGCCCTAATAAAATTTTTAACACAGTCTAAGCCCCACTTTGCTAAGTGGGGCTTAAATGTTGACGAAAGGCATCAAGAAATTCGCTCTTGATGCCTTTGCTTTATATTGTTAGGTGTTGAAAAGTGGCTTCTATTTTATTAAGTACTCTTCACATTTTGTAAGACATTGACAAAGAATAATAAAATAGAAAGGGCAACGGCAATTCCACCGCCAGATACGAACAGTTCAAATAACCAATGAGGCACATCTAAGTAAACCATCATCATCCCAACTAACAGAAACGGTAAACCGATATTGTAAAGCCAAAACTGTGCCTTGGCGAGCCCTGTTTTTGCAGCATCCTTAAAATGACAATAAACGAGCCCTATGAATCCCGTAGTTAGCCAACCAACGACACCAATATGTGCATGTGTCGTCTTCCATTGAAGTTGAATTGCATAATGCATAAACAGTCCAAAAGCGATTGTAAGTATTAAATAGAAGATCGATATTTTAATCCATTTTGCGCCCATCGAAACCAACTCCTATTTTGAAAGTGATTTTAGCTAGCTACTACAGTCTATTCATGTCGAAAAAAAAGATGTCTGTCCACTTCAGAAGAAGTTAGAATGGCTGTTGAATTGAAAAAATAAGCGCTTTTACTTAAAATAAAAAATAATTAGAGAATATTTTATCAAATGGAGGTTTTATGGAAAAGAAAATTGTTATATTGACGATGCTTCTAACATTGTGTTGTTACCCATTGCTATTTGTTGAACAAGCACAGGCAAATGAGCAAACGATGACGAATAAAATCAATACAATCATCGCTAAAAACTGGAAAAACAATGAATATAGTATTACGGTGCGAGAAATGGAAAAAGGAGACGTTCTTTATAGTAAGCATGGGGAAAAAATGATACGTCCCGCATCCACTCATAAATTGCTTGTTAGTGCTGCGGCATTAGATTTACTCGGCTCTGATTATCGTTTTGAAACGAAGGCTTATGTGGATGGTCCCATTGAAAATGGTGTATTACAAGGAAATATTTATTTACAAGGTGGGGGCGATCCAACATTATTACCTGTCCATTTAGAAACATTCGCCAATGGGCTGAAAAAATTAGGAATCACCAAAATTACAGGTGCATTGATTGCTGATGATTCGTGGTTTGATGACGATCGATTAGCCAAAGGAATAGTCCCACAAGAAGAGGCATTCTCTTATGCATCACGTATTTCTGCTCTAACGCTCTCACCGAATGACCAATATGATGTCGGCAATGTCCATGTAAAAGTAACTGGCACTAAAATTGGACAAGCAGCCAAAATTCAGCTTTTACCATATGCAAGCACAATCCCCATTGTCAACAAAACAAAAACTGTGAAAAAGGGTGAGAAATCGACCGTCAAAATCACAAGAGAATATGGAACAGACCGAATTGTTGTAACAGGCAATTTACCAGCAGGTACAGAAAAAAATACATATGTGACTGTTTATAATCCAACAATGTTTACGCTGGATGTATTACGAGAAAAACTAGTAGCAAAAGGAATTCAAAAAATGCCTCTTACCGAAGGGAAAGTACCAGAAAATGCACAGCGAGTTGGCATTACTTACTCCATGCCATTAAAGGATATGAATTTTCGATTTTTAAAGTTAAGCATTAACGGCATGGGAGAAATGCTAACTAAGCAATTGGGAAGGGAGCTTCTTGGAGAAGGAAGCTGGTCTGCGGGCATTGAAGCCATTCGCACCTATGGTATAGATAGTGGATTAAATATGGACCAATGGTACTTTGAAGATGGCTCAGGCTTAAATCATCAAAACCGCGTTAGTAGTATGCAGGAAAGCTTATTACTATTTAAAGTTCGACAAAAACCTTGGTACTTCTCGTATTTGGACGCTTTACCACATGCGGGACGAAAAGGAAAGCTAGTTGGAGCAACATTAGAAAACCGCTTGAAAGGCTATAGTGTCTCAGCTAAAACGGGCTATATAAGTGGTACCTATGCGTTAAGTGGCTATGTTAAAGGGAGAAGTGGCAAGTGGTATATTTTTAGTATTTTAACGCAAGGAAATAAAGGTTCAGCAATCGCTACGATTGATGAAATTGTCAAGCAAATTGCCAATGAAATGTAAAGAGTTTCAATAGAGTGAGCAATCTAGTTTAATTATGAATAATTTAGTGATAAACTATTTAACGATTAATGAAAAGGAGCTGTTCACTCATGGGCAAATTACAAGACAAAGTAGTAATTATTACTGGTGGAGCTGGCGGTATCGGTAGTGGTATGGCAAAAGCGATGGTAAAAGAAGGCGCAATCGTCACGATTGTAGATTTAAATGAAGAAACAGGGAAAGCAATGGAAAAGGAATTGCAAAAAATTTCTCCAAAATCAATGTTTTTACAGGCAAATTTAATGGATCGTGCTAATTTGCATAAAATAATCGATACAGTTGTTGAAAAATACGGTAAACTAGATGTATTAGTTAATAATGCACATGCTTCAAAACAAGCAACGATTGAAGATACAACGCAGGCTGATTTAGATTTATCATTTGATACTGGTTTTTATCCAACATTTTATTTAATGCAAGCGGCATTACCGCATTTAAAAGAAACAAAAGGAAATATTATTAACTTTGCTTCTGGTGCTGGAATTGCTGGTCATGAAACACAAGGTGCGTATGCTGCAGCAAAAGAGGCAATCCGCGGTATTTCTCGTGTAGCGGCAAATGAATGGGGACGTTTCGGTATTAATGTAAACTTAATTAGCCCAATTGCAAATTCACCAGGTGTACAAGCATGGGCAAAAGCACAACCAGAATATTACGAAGCTGTTAAAAATAAAATCCCAATGGGCCGCTTTGGTGATGTAGAAGATGACATCGGCCGTGTAGCAGTATTTTTAGCATCAGAGGATTCACAGTATATCACAGGTCAAACACTTATGGTTGACGGTGGTTCAATCATGCTTCACTAATTTTCTCGGTTATTGTTCGAGGAGGATTTTTTTGACACAGACAAGTATTTTTAAACTCATTCATATGATTGATCAGATGAATAATGCTAATATTATACGTTTTACGAAAGGTTTTCCATATCCGCTAGGCATTTCACCGATTTTAGTTTTAAGTGAACTAAAAATTAAAGGTCCGCAAAGACAGGCAGAATTAGCGGAAACGATTGGTTATACGAAAGGTGCTATGACAAGCATTGCTGAAAAATTAGTAAAACTAGGCTTAGCAGAAAGACTATACGATGAGGCGGATAGACGTACGATTCGTTTACAAATTACGGATAAAGGTGTAGAGGCATTAATAAAAGCACAAGAGGTTGGAAAGGACGTATTTATTCAGCTTTTTGAAGTATTGAATGATGAAGAGATTGCACAATATTTATCTATTCAAGAAAAGTTAGTGCAAGGAATACACGACAGAAATAATCAATAAGAAAGTTGCGTTTTTCAGTAGCTTGGAGAAATACCTTGAGCGTTTTTTTGCTCAAGGTATTTCTC
The DNA here is from genome assembly GCF_002982115.1 of Lysinibacillus sphaericus. Taxonomy (GTDB): domain Bacteria; phylum Bacillota; class Bacilli; order Bacillales_A; family Planococcaceae; genus Lysinibacillus; species Lysinibacillus sphaericus. The sequence continues at coordinate 2,008,382 of NZ_CP019980.1, forward strand.
TTTTTTTTGTAATGATTGCGTTAAAAATGCAAACCAAATCGAAAGGCTTGTGCCTGAAAAATGATTATGCGATTGAGATGGTTTTATTGGCGAATTTTTAGTTGACTAAATAAATCTTTTTTTAAAATAAACGTAAAATCGACAAAAAAACTTTATAATTGAAGGGAAATTTGCTATTCTATACGGTACAAAAGGGGTTTTTACATACATAAAGGAATTTTTTCTTACTGTAGGGAAATGATAGAAGGTAGGTTAAAAAGTAACAAGATAAAACAGCGCATTTACAAACAGGATTGCCAATTTTACATATTAACGAATATAAAGACGCATATTTAGTAAATACTAGTGTACGTCTTTTTTTCGTCCAATATGCATATAAATAGACCATATAAACTTTTTTCCAACCTAAAACGTCAAAAAGAGGGGCAAATTTTTTAAAAAGCTAGAGAGGACTTAAGTATGGAAAAAAACATGAAACGAATGAAAGAAAAGAAAAAAAAGAGTAAGAAGAAAATATGGCTTTGGATAGTAGGTAGCCTATTAACAATTTTTTTAATATTTATAGGTACAGCTTATTATACTATTCAGAAAACGATGAATAAAATAAATACACCTTTAGTTGAAGCGACAGACATTACTGAAGAAGCGCCAAAAACAATGAAGAAAAAAGAACCGTTTTCTGTGCTGTTACTAGGTGTTGATGAACGAAGCAACGATAGTGGCCGCTCAGATACAATGATTGTCATTACGGTCAATCCTGAAAAACAAACGATGAAAATGTTAAGCATCCCGCGAGATACACGTACCGAAATCATTGGTCATGACACAGTAGATAAGATTAACCATGCATATGCTTTTGGAGGCGTACCAATGGCAATGGATACAGTTGAAAATTTGTTAGATATTCCACTCGATTATTATGTATTTATTAATATGGAAGGGTTTCTACAAATTATAGATACGCTTGGTGGTGTTACGATTCAAAATGATATGGATTTAACCTATGATTCATACCATTTTCCTAAGGGAGAACTATCTTTAAATGGCGATGAAGCACTTATTTTTTCACGTATACGTTACGAAGATCCACGAGGGGACTTTGGTCGTCAAATTCGTCAACGTCAAATTATTGAAGCGGTAATGAAAAAAGCTTCTACACCTTCCGTAATTTTAAAGGCTAGTGATATGCTCGATGTTGTCGGAGACAATGTCCGCATGAATTTTACAGTGAAAGATTTAATCCAGCTACAAAGTATATATAAGAAAATGGATAGTAGTATAGAGCAGTTATCATTTGAAGCAGAAGGAGGGAAAATGATTGATCGTATTTGGTATTATGTACCAGATGAAACAGAGCTTCAACAAATACAAACAGAGTTAAAAACCCATTTAGAATAACGCACGATCATTTGGCTACAATAGTTGTAAAAATATGTTTGCGAAGGGAGCGAGATGAATGAATGGGAGGACCCAGGTGCTTAGGTATACAGCATTAAATAATTGCATGCAAAGCTATGTACCTAAACGGAAAGTACAAAAAAGTCCAGTTAAATTCATGATGCAACAGCTACAACTATTATGTTTTAAAATTTTTATGTAATACAAAAAAATCATTCAGGTAGGATGCATGCCTAGTTGAATGATTTTTTTCGTTATAAAATGTGCTAGCAGTTTTTTATTTCGTTTGAAATATCTGAAAATTTAGTGTATAATTTTTTATAAGAAATGGTTGAGGGAGTGATTGTGATGATGATTGGTACAATATTGTTAGCTATCGCGTTGCCTGTTGGGATTGTATTAGCAGTTGATTTATTTAACGAGCAACATCACTCTACTACATAAAGCAACTAGTTGATGTACATAAATAGAATATATTTTCCAAGACACAAGCGACTGAGCTTATGTCTTTTTTTCATGGTATGGAAACATTTTGTGTTTTTATTCGTCAATAGACACTAGTAAATGCTATACTATTAAATAAAAAAGTATCGGGGAATGAGCATGCAAGCAGAAAAAACGAATATGAAAAAAGAAATTCTATCCTACATTAAAATTATTGTCGTGACAGCAATCGTCGTCTTAGGCTGTAAACAATTTTTATTTGCACCGATAAAAGTACAAGGTGCTTCTATGTATCCGACATATGAGGATAAGGACATTATTATTGTAAGTAAAACAAGTAAAATTGAACGCTTTGACCAAATTGTCTTTCAATCTCCGACTGAGGATGAATTATATATTAAGCGTGTGATAGGGCTTCCAGGGGATACAGTCGAAATGATCGATGATGTATTGTATGTAAATGGAAAGGCCTATAAAGAAGATTATGTAAATCGTCAAACTGATGATCCGAGTCAACTACGCATTACCGAGAATTTCACATTAGAAGGTTTAACGAATGAGAAAAAGGTGCCAGAAGGTAAATACTTTGTCATGGGTGATAACCGTTTGAAAAGTTATGATAGTCGCCATTACGGCTTAATTGCAAAAGATGCTATTTATGGAGAAGCAAAATTGACACTTTATCCATTTAAGCATTTTCACATTGGCATTGAATAGAGACCAACGATAAAAATTCAAAAGGGGGCAGCTCATTGGAAATGGGCATGCCTCCTTATTTTCTTTATTTTGCTGATAATGCTTTACACACTTTATAAGAAGGGTAGTAAACGCAAACTGTTGAATCTTCAACTTTTTCTTTTAGTGGATGTTGTCTCTTTTCTAAGCTAGATGTTGGTTGATCGATTGAGAGCTCTTCTACTACTAATTCCGCGCCATAAAATAGCATTAAAAAATAGCATACTAATCCAAATATCCGCAAACAATCACCCCATTGCTATATTTCATGTCTATTACTATGTATGGTCGAATGATAAAAAATATAAGCAAAAAGCTAAAAAAATATATAAAAATAAATTGAGCTTATGTAAAGTACTGCGGGTGTTAGCAAATAGAGTGATAGAAAAATGTTGTAACGCAAAAATCCATATGCTAATATAGCTAAAGTAAAATAATGATCTGTATAACCTCAATAATATGGATTGAGGGTCTCTACCAGGAACCATAAAAATCCTGACTACAAAAATTTGCTTGCATTTTGTAGTCAGGATTTTTTTATGCTGTTACAAAATGGGAGTGTAACAGAAAGGTGATTCCATGAATTGGAGAGTATTTATATTGGCTGCTACTACTTTTGCAGTTGGATTGGTAGAGCTAATTGTAGGCGGTATTTTGCCATATATCGCAGATGATTTGAACGTTTCAGTTGCAACAGCAGGACAATTAATTACCATTTTTGCACTAGTATATGCTATTTCAGCGCCTGTCCTTTTATCGTTAACTGCGAAAGTGGAAAGGAAGCAGCTTTATCTTATTTCATTGTTTTTATTCACATTGGGGAATGTCATGACCTATTTCAGCCCAACCTTTGCCATTGTGATGATTGCAAGAATCATCACAGCAATGAGTACAGCATTGGTAATTGTGTTGTCTTTAACAATTACAACAAAAATAGTAGAGCCAAGACATCGTGCCAAAGCGTTAGGGCTTATTTTTGTCGGCGTCAGTTCGGCATTAGTCATCGGTGTACCAATGGGCATTTTTATTACCGAAGCATTCGGTTGGCGTGCCGTTTTTTTAGGGATTGCAATGCTGTCATCTGTATCCATGATTCTAATATTTATGATTTTAGAAAAAATGCCAGTTGTTGAAGTGGTGCCATTAAAAGCTCAAATCAAGTCATTAGCTAATTGGAAAATAGCAAGTGCGCATTTAACAACACTGTTTATGTTGGCGGGGCATTATATGCTTTATGCCTACTTTACGCCATTTTTAGTTGAAGCATTTAATTTAAGCTCTTCTTGGATCAGTATTTGTTATTTAGTATTCGGTCTCGCTTCAGTAAGCGGAAATGCAATTGGTGGTTGGTTAAGTGACCAAATTGGTACAGGCAAATCGATTGTTATGATTATCGCAACATTTGCCATCGTGCTGTTCAGTATTCCGTATACAATTGTCGCGTTTCCCTTATTTTTAGTCGTGACAGTGTTGTGGGGAGCGCTTAGTTGGGCACTTACACCACCGTTACAAAATTATTTGATACAAACAGATCCTAAAACATCGGATATTCAACAAAGCTTAAATACTGCCGCCTTACAAATAGGTATTTCGATAGGCTCTGCAATTGGTGGGGCTATGTTTACTGTTACAGGTTCGGTCATGCATTTAGCAAGCTTCGGTGCTATTTTAGTGTTAGCTGCATTAGGTTGTGCCATTTTTTCTTTAAAGAGAGCGCCGCTTGCAGAAAATCTTCATTTAAATGACTTATAAAAATCATTTATGCTAAACGTAAATTATGATATAAAGCAGGACTATGATTGTTGGAAATAGAATGTAAGAGAAGAGAGGGAGGCTGGTAAATAAATGCAGGTAGATTTAACGGAATTTGAAGGATTGAATGTGAAAGTTGTCGCAACGATTGATCACACGCTTTATCGGAACGTTGGTGCCATTATTTTATATGAAGAAGATTCACACATTTTATCTGTACGAAAACTGAAACGAAAAATCGCTGATCAATATATACCAACAGACGAACTCGAAAATTTTATATTTGATTCACAAGCTGATGCTATTAAATTTACACATAAGTTAACTAGAATGAGTGCGCTGGATTATTTGTTAGTGACAAACAGAGAAAAACAGTTAAGTGAATAGCCGTTTAGGTCGCCTTGTAAAGTACGAGACGACCTAAACAATTGCTTTATTGCTCGTTTTACATTGTAGAGGGAGCAAGTAACCAACTTTTTTTGTGACTAAGGGCAATTAACTTTGCGCCAAGATTGGCATACTTCATATGAAAGACTTGATATTTTGTAGAGAGCATATGCTCGATAGACATGTCCATCGCTTGACTGACTGAAATTAACGAAGAAGCAATATTCATTGATAGGATGGCACTGATTTCGCAATCATTTACTGCTGTCTTGCCTCGAATCTTAGCAATTTGTAAACTTCCTTGGTCAATGGATAGTGGTGGGGCAAGTACGCCATTTTCTTTTAATAGCTTCTCTAGTTGTTTATTTTCCTCTTTTAAATATTGAATAAACTCCAAAATAATAACTTTTAACTCTCGATTCACGGCATGCTTGAAAAAGAGATGATTGGTCGCTATATAGCCATTATTGACCCCAAGTTGTTTCCAAATTGCAAACACTTCCTTAAAACGTAGAGCGTCTAAATTTCGCTTTGACATTTTCATTATTGCACGTCCTAACTCATTTTATAGTTGTTGATTGTGAGATTAGGATGGGATGATTTGTTATTTTTTATACATTTATAGGAAAAGTAGTCATTATCAATTTGGTATGTGTGTCATCTAGCAAAACGTATGTACAATATTTGTTTGAAGGCTTCGCCACTTTACTTCTGCTTTTTCTCTGTTTTGCTCTTTATATAGAAGTCTCGTCACGAAGCATTCCTTATCTACCATCATGCTTTTGTTGTTTTATTTTTAAAGCTCCTAATCGTGGTCTTTAAGGACGCATAATTCCCAATGGCTGCGTATCCATAAAAAAGGCCCATAAATACACCTGCTAAAAAATTATGTTTGTGGCTAATAAAAATAGAAATCATTAAACCTAGAGCCAGAGCGATTGCTGGGACATATTTAGGTTGAATAGGGAAAAAAACTTTAATTGCTTGAGTCAGGATCATGACAACCGGTACGGCAATCAAAGCATCCCAAAAATTTGTATGGATAATAGGAAAGCCCATTGTTTATACACCTCTTTTATGCATGATGAATAATAGTTAGACTTTCCATTCTGAAATGTTTTATGCATTTTTGTAACGAAAACCAATAGACTTCATGTCATGAATATTCGTAACCATTTTGATACATATATGGATAATGGTAATAATTTAGGTTGTAAGGCGGGTACATTTGCATAAAATTGGGTGAGCTAGAGGGAGTGGGAATGGATTGGTTGCATTCTTTTGGAGGACCGATATAAGTCGTAGGAACAACAGGCGCAATCGTTTGTTTCCATACATTTTCATCTAAGCAATACGTATGCGCCATAATTGCTGTTGGTGTAAATTTCAAAATATCAGAACCTAAAATAACTTCGGGTGAAGGGGCATCAAAAATAGCGAGTATATGCGTGTTGTCTGCATTCGCGACGATATAATGCCACCAACCCTGTGGAATATTTGTTACCTGTCCAGATTTTATTGGGTAATTTTGAATTTGTTTTGTAAAAGGATTTAATAAGGAAACGGTAGCAGCACCAGAAATACAATAAACAAGCTCTCCTGCATTTTGATGATAATGCGGTTCTACAACATTATTCGTACTTAGAAATATATCAAGCAAGGATACATTTTCTAATGTATTTAATTGGGCAGTACCGAGAATGTTGATGTAGTTTTGATTATCCTTTTTAAATAGGGGGCTTGTATTTACATCAAACGTAAACTGCGTGGATGGAGATGTGTAGTCGATGGGCAAAATCATACATCCTTCCTTCATGTAAGTACATGTTCGTTAATATCACAGATTATGACTATAGATGTTGGTGCTTTAAGCGAACGCCTATGAAAGAGCTAAATAACAAAATTGCGCGAGGGGTTTTAAAATTTTTATCTAATAATCAATCATTATTTTGTATTTCAATTATGACCTCTTTTTCAAGTTTAGAATGCTGTTGTTCAGAATTCCCTTGAGATTTTAGATTGAACCAGATAAATAAGTTTAAAACATTTAAAATTACTATAATGATTATAATTGCGACTGCAACTTTTACCCAATTCATATGTACCTCACTTCCTTTTTATTTTTTGATTGGATTTAGATGAGTTTATAAAAAATTATAATATATTTCTGATAATTAATGAAGAAATTAGTTGCTTTAAACGATTAAAATACAGTTTCTGCATTTCCTATTTTTCAGTCAGTGTCCCAGTGGTGAAAATTTATGAATACCTAGTTGTCTTCTACATAACAATACAAGTCTAAACATATAAATAAAGGTAGCGAAAAAATACTAGTGTTTAACCATTCATAGAATCAAATCTAGTATTTTCACAATTCAACTACACCCTATTAAAAATTAAGGAAATCTTAAGTTTCAGCTTAAGTAAAAATTAAGATTTATTTTCTATACTATAAAAATAAGGAAATTACGAAACCATTTGAAGAATTAAAACGTATTGGTATTAACAGAACAATTGAAGTAGGTGACGAAATGGTATATACCATTTACATAGTATTGACAAAAACAGGGACCTTATTATCGAAAGCAATAGGGATGTATACGGGAAAAGAGATGAACCATGCTTCCATCGCCTTTGACCAGGAACTTTTTGATATGTACAGCTTTGGGCGAAGACAGCTCAATAATCCTCTAAGTGGCGGATTTTTAAGGGAAAATGCAGAAGCTGGTCTTTTTGAATATGCGGATTGTGTGATTTACCGTTGTCGTGTTTCGTATTATCAGTACTTAGAGATGGAAAAAATTGTACACTATATGTATTGCAATCGAGATCGATATAAATATAATTTTATAGGGCTTTTTGGTGTGATGATGCAAAAGGAAGTACGTAGAGAACGCGCTTATTTTTGTTCGCAGTTTGTGGCAACCCTTTTAAAAATCGGTGGTCTGAAGATTTATCAAAATCCAGCGTTAATGACCCCCGACTGTATTGCACAGTTACCTTATTTAGAAGAGATTTTTGCTGGTAAACTAGCAGATTATTTACAAGGTGTGCGACAACCCGCAATGCTGTATGGTTAAAATCACCTTATTTAATTCCGTTGTATGCCTATCGAATACATGTAAGACATTTTTTTGATATAATGATTGAATGAAAAGAGGCGGGTGATAAAGGTGCAAATCATTGTAGTTGAAGGTGTACCTTATCATTGGGTGCAACCGTTACAAGAAATTCATGCACATGTATTTGAAGGTGCACATCTTACTCTAGAAAAACTGGAAAGTAAAAAAGACCTGCTTTGTTTATTTGCCGTGGAGAAACAGGAGATGATAGGATTTAAATTAGGCTACCCACATTCTGATGGCGTTTTTTATAGTTGGTTGGGCGGTGTTCACGAAAAAATGCGAGGTCAAGGTATTGCTAGTCAATTGATGCGAAAGCAACATGAAAAAGTGCTAGAACTTGGCTATAGTAAAGTTCGTGCATACGGTAGAAATAAGCGCAAAACCATGCTCATCACAAATATTCACCATGGTTTTGATATTGTATCGACTTTTATTGATGATAAAGGTCGACATAAAATAGTGTTTGAAAAATTATTGAATTGAGGAATGTATGATGAAAGCATATTTAGCGAATGGGTTATTTTCTTTAGGAGATCGCTTAGTAAATGAACGGTTAGCAACGGCAATTCGACAAGCGATACCAGATATTGAATTATATGTTCCACAGGAGAACGATGCGATTAATGATAAGGCATCCTATGCGGATAGTTTAGCCATTGCAGAAGCGGATTTAACAATGCTACAAACGAGTGATGTTTTAGTGGCTGTGTTAGATGGTGTAGAAATTGATTCTGGCGTAGCGGCTGAAATCGGTGCATTTTCAATGCTGAACCGCCCAATCGTTGGGGTATTTACAGACGTCCGTCAACAAGGGCGAGAAAATATGATGAAAATAGAGGCGCTTATACGTGATGGCATTGAAAATCAATTTGTTTACCGTAATTTATTTGTTATCGGTTTAATCAAGCGCAACGGTGTCATTACGACTTCTATTGACGATGCTGTATTAGCGGTTCAAGAACTACAACAATAAGGAGGAATGGCAATGCTTTTAACAACAACGGATGTTGTTGCAGGAAAAGAGATTGAAGAAACATTAGGTTTGGTTAAGGGCAATTCGGTCCAATCGAGAAATATTGGTCGCGATATGATGGCGGGGCTTCGCAATATTGTGGGCGGTGAAATGAAAGAATATGCCGAAATGCTCGTGCGCTCCAGAGAAATTGCTACACGAGCTATGGAAGAAGAAGCGCAGCTTTTAGGAGCTGATGCGATTGTAGCCGTCCGATTTTCCACATCATCTGTTATGGACGGAACTTCTGAGGTTTTAGTCTATGGTACAGCCGTAAAATTAAAAAGTTAACTACTATAAGAGGACTTCAACCTACTTGGATTGAAGTCCTTTAATATGCCAGTTTACTTGATAATACTTACAAAAAATCGGTATGTCCGTCTGTGAAGAATGGAATCTAATGCAATTAGTATTGCACTAATTATCCCAATTATATAGAAAATTCGTAGTTATAAGGACTAATGATGTCCATCTCGTTTTGTATAATAAGAGGGTAACTATGTAGAAAGAGTGGGATATATGGTGGATTCACAACAAAATAAAGGCTATCGTGTCATTTCAATGTTCGACAGATTGATGGATGGTCAAGGAATTAGCAAAAAGCAAGAAGCATTTACACATCAAGTTGGTGAAAAAACCATACAACGAGATTTAGATCAAATTCGAGCGTATATTGAAAAAGCTAAACTAGACTGTCATTTAGAATATGTGCGAACAGAAAAAGTGTATAAGCTAACGAATACCGGGAAAAACGTTTTATCCAAAGAACAAGTGCTAGCGATTGTTAAAATACTTATTGAATCAAGAGCGCTTTTAAAATCAGAAATGAGCGATATTATCGATAAACTTATATCGATTGTTGCAGCAGATAAACAAGAGTTTATTCATAATATCATTTTAAATGAGAAGCATTTGTACGTTGACTTAAATCATAAAAAATCTCTTTTACATTTAATATGGGTAATTTCAGAGGCAATTCAAAAGAAAAAAATAATTAAAATTGATTATTTACGAGAGAGTGAGATAATTCCTTCACAAAAGATATTAAAACCTCTTGGTGTTATTTTCTCCGAATACTATTTTTATTTAATAGCTTACGATAGTAAGCATGAGAAGGACCTACCGATTGTCTATCGTATTGATCGTATCCAGCATTTTCTAGAGTTAGATAAGAAATTTCAAATCTCCTACTCCGAACGCTTTCAAGAAGGTGAATTTCGTAAACGCATTCAGTTTATGGATGCAGGTGAGCTGATGCATATTAAGTTTCTTTTTAAGGGGCGTTCGCCACAGGCGGTTTTAGATCGTTTACCGACAGCCAAAATTTTGTCCAATAAAGATGGACAATGCTTGTTTGAAGCGGAAGTTTTTGGTCGTGGTATTAAAATGTGGCTACTTAGTCAAGGGGCGAATATTGAGGTGTTGGAGCCTTTAGAATTGAGAGAAGAAATGATTGAAACAATCCAATCCATGCAGCAAAATTATTTTTATATGTAAACGAGGAAAGTATACTTCATTTTTAAACGCATCGCATATTAGAACAAAAAAGTTATAAGAATGAATGAAAAGTTGACTAAATTCCCTTGCTATTGCCGACTATAAAATGAAGGGGGAATTTACAATGTACTCACTTTCAAATTTCAAATTATTGGTTGAAAAACAGAAAAAAATTGATGCGATTTATCAACATTGCGATGAATTAAAAAAAACAACGATTACACCTAAAATTTCCGAAGAAGTAGAACGATTTTATACATGTTGTAAAACACGTTTAGAACAGCAAGGTTTTAAGGTCACTTTGACATCTTCAAAATTAATTGCAGAGTATAAAGAGGCATTTATTACTATCGATAAGCATTCTAAAGACATCGAAGAATGTATTTTTATTAATTTAAATAATTATGTGGAAGATCAGTTATCCATTATGCTAGACATTGAATATCAACAGTTCGAACAAATCATTACATATAACCTAGATGGTTTTTCAACGGTTATAGAGCAAGTAAACGAAAAATTAAACCAAGCCAAAAATTTTCAAGATGCTTGTAAAGCCGCAAAGCTTATTTATAAAAATAATCAAAACGAAATTTTTCATTCTGCTGACGAGGCAGTAAACTATTATTTTAAGTAAAACACAAGGCATCATCCTTACTAGGGATATGCTCTGTTTCAGATGTCCGTTGGTAAAGAAGTGTTATAACCATGATAAAAGGCATTGCTTGATGCCTTTTATCGACAAGCTAAAGCATACTAGGAGTGCATCTTAGTATGCTGTTTTTAGTTTAAAAAAATAGAGCATTAGGAGTCTTGATCCTTACAATTAAAAGCTTTTCTTATTTTATAGGTATTACAAGCAGTTCCTTGCTCATCGTAAATTTCTTTACCTACGACTAGTTCAGTATTGCGATTAGCGTATTCGTCATAGTTCGTAATCGACAGTACATCGTCGGCAGTCCAGTTTACATTTACACTGCCTTTGGCATCACTAAAATAAATGGTTTGTTCTTCGTCATGTTTTTGATGATATATAATATTGACAATCAAATTGACTCCACCTATAGCGCCACCATAATTGTCATAATAAACTTGTGCTGAATAGTCACCATTTGGTGAAAGAATAGGGCGACCATATTTGATATCGCCTGTATAGAAAAATGTATAAGTAAAATGGTGATAAACAACATAAAGGCAAAATAGTAAGATTGGCATCAACAAATATAAACTCATTTTTTTCATATTCTTCCATACCTCCTGTAAATAATACGAAACTTTTCATTGAAAGTTCCTAGAAAGGTAGTTCTCTTTTAAAAGGGTTTTTGCCAATTTTGGAGAATTGTAAATACTATAAAGGAGGAATAAGATGTTTCCTATTGTAGAGACTGAACGATTAATATTAAGAGAAATAATAGATGAAGATGCAACAGACCTTTTTCGCTGTTTTTCCAATCACCTTGTTACCCAGTATTATGGATTAGAACCCTTTGCAACAATTGAAGAAGCAAAAAAACTAATCGAAACTTTTTCGAAAAATTATAAGGAAAAAAGAGGTATTCGGTGGGGTATAGAGCGGAAAGAAGTAAAGGGCATTATCGGAACCATCGGCTTTAACGCATGGTCACCTAAACATAAGCGGGCAGAAATTGGCTATGAGCTGCACCCCGACTACTGGCGAAAGGGCTATACGAAAGAGGCAGTAGCTGAAATTGTATCCTATGGGTTTGATAAGATGGAACTTAACCGGATTGGGGCAATTGTCTTTATTGAAAATGTAGCATCCAATCAGTTACTAACTCATTTAGGTTTTCACAAAGAAGGCGTATTAAAAGAATATATGTATCAACAAGGGAAAGCACATGATACAAATGTATATGCTATTTTTAATGATAAGCTGTAAAGCCATGAGCCCAAATTCACCTTTCAGTGCGTTTAGGCTCATTGTAAGAAAATAAGATTTACTCCGTCGTTATCGCCAGTAGAAAATTGTCTCGTTCGGATTCTTCTTGCATTTTACTATTGACTAACATTGCACCATACTTTACAGTTGTCATTTTGGCATCGACTAAAAATTGTACATTGACTTTCGCCTTCTTGTTGTTGATAGGACAATCACCTTTAAATTCCACTACATCTTGTCCCTTTTGTGTCTCAAAATAAACCCAATATGGATTTTCGCAAGCTGAAGCAAAAGCTTTTTCGAATGATTGGTTACTATTTTCGATTGAATAGTTTTTGACATATGTAATATATTCATTATCCGTTATGTCTTCTTGTGGACCATAAAAATACCAAAACACGCCTATTATGCCGATTGGTATAATCCATAAAATATTACGCTTACTTAATTTCCCCATTCCCCATCCCCCTTTATAACCATATTTTATCATCTTGCCCCTATTATTTGCTAGCTCAATATAATATTTTCTAACTTAAACATTTTTCTTGTTATCCAAAATCTATATGGGATAAGGAGAAAGAGGTTATGTGCATTTAGTTTTTTTTCTATTTGAAGAGAGCATCGTTGCTTCGCTTCTGACATTAGGAAGTGCTATTTTAAATGGTATACAGTAAAATAGTTGTAGGGTATTTCACAATAAGAGGCTGGGACAAAAGAGAAAAGTGTTAGATAGACTGCCATCAATCTAACACTTACTTGTTGCGCCGTTGTTGTCCGCTACGGAGGTGCTTTCCGCTCAGCACAGTAAGCCGCAACCCTCGCTACGCGCGGAATGCCCGCGTCTTACATTATGTGCTGTTCCGGCCGGAGTCACCACCTCCACTACAACAACTAGTAACCCTTCTAATTTTTTATTTATTGCAAAGCAAGAATAGCTAAGTTAGCCAAGTTCTCCATTCCTTAAATCTTTCTAGTTATGTCCCAGCCTCTTTCCATTTTTAGATAACAAACTACTAAAATATTTAAAAGAAGATGTGATCATTTTATGGGAAAAATCGCTATTTTAGCTGAAAAACCATCGCAGGCACGAGCTTATGCAGAAGCCTTTAAAATTAAACACAAAGAGAAAACGTTTATAGAGTTAGAGCCCTGTTCAACATTTCCTGATGGTGCCATTATTAGTTGGGGGATAGGTCACCTCGTCGAATTAAAGGAACCGAAGGAATATAAAAAGGAATGGGAGAAGTGGTCTTTAGATGCCTTACCGATTATTTTAGACAAATATGAAGATAAAGTTGTTAGTAATGTATACACACAGTTTAATGCGATAAAAAAAATCTTCCACGATCCACAAGTAACCATGATTTATAATGGATGCGATGCTGAGCGTGAAGGATCGAATATTTTTTATTCCATTTATAAAATGACAAAAGTAAAAAAGCCTGTAAAACGTTTATGGATTAACTCTTTAGAGGTGGATGAAATTCGGAAAGGTTTTCAAAATATGCACAGTAACGAGCGCGATTTGCTGATGTATCAAGAAGCAAAAACACGCCAAATTAGCGACTGGCTAGTGGGTATGAACTGTAGTCGTTTATATACATTACTTCTTCAGCAGAAGGGCTTTAAGGGCAGTATTTCTATTGGGCGTGTGCAATCACCAACAGTGTATTTGATTTATAAAAGACGACAAGAAATCGAGAATTTTAAGCCTGAAAAGTTTTATGAAATTGAAGGAGTATTTACAGCCCAAAATGGTATGTATAAAGGTAAGGCGAAAATCAAATCCAATGTTAGAGAAGAAGTAGAGCAGTTATTGAGACAACACGCTATTCAGCCAATGGATATAGGTCAAATTACGAGTGTAACGAATAAGACAAAGCGAATCCAACCACCTAAATTGCACGCATTATCAACTTTGCAGGCAACAGCAAATAGACGCTGGAAATATAGTCCGGCCCACGTGTTAAAATTGACACAGTCGCTATATGAGAAAAAGCTTGTATCGTACCCACGTACCGATTCACAGCTGATAACACCAAATGAATACAATTATTTACACGAAGCACTGCAAAAATATCAACAGCTCATTGGTCAGTCATTTCCCCCTGTTTTAAGAGGCCAACATAAACGTTATGTTGACAGCTCTAATGTAGGCGAGCACTATGCCATTATTCCAACGAAAAAGGTGCCAACAGAAAAAGCGTTGCAGTCAATGGCTGCGGATGAACGAAATATTTATTTTGAAATATTACATACAACGCTTGCAATGTTTCATCATGATTATGAGTATGATGAAAAAACAATTTTAACGGATGTGAAAAATGTAGAATTTAAATCCGTCGGGAAAACAGAGCTTGTAAAAGGTTGGCGGGAGCTTTTCGCTGGCGATAAAGAGCCTTCACATCGTGAGGAAGTTCTACCTGTCGTATCTAAAGGGGAAATCGTCCAAAGTCAAATCGCCATTATGGAAGGAACTACAACGCCACCAAAGCCTTATACAGAAGGGCAACTTATTACAATGATGAAAACATGTGGAAAATCGGTTGAAGATGAGACTGAAATCGAAGTTTTAAATTCTGTAGAAGGTATTGGCACAGAGGCAACACGTAGTGGCATTATTGAAACGATTAAAAAGCATGGGTTTATTGAGGTGAAGAAAAATATTGTCAGTATCACACCTAAAGGGGAACTATTGTGTAGAGCAATTGAAGGAACCTTGCTTTCCAGTCCATCGATGACAGCAAAATGGGAAATTTATTTAAAAAAAATAGGACGTGGTGAAGGATCGGCCAAACATTTTATCGACAGTATTGGCAAATTTATCTATCAGTTAATTGCCGAAGTACCAAACAAAATTAACACAATCACAATTAATGCGGATCAATTTCCAACAAATCCTAAAGCAAAAGATATTGTGACATGCCCAACATGTAAAGTAGGCAAAATTAGCTTGCGCAAGAAATTTTATGGTTGCTCGGAATATAAAAATGGCTGTAAACAAACATTTCCAGAAAGATTATTAGGGAAAAAGCTTACGGAGAAGAATATTAGAGATTTATGTACGAGCGGGAAAACAGCCGAAATGAAAGGTTTTAAAGCAAAAAGTGGCAAGCAATTTAGCGCTGCCCTGCAATTTGTGGAAGGGAAAATTGAATTTGCATTTAATACAAAAAAATAACGTTCATAAAGTTTATTTGGAATGTGCTACTTAAGGTACAAATGGATTGAAATTATGCCTTTTTTATAGAAGGAGTGAAGCGTGTGGATGAGCAGGAACTAGTAGTGAAGGATTACTTGTTACAGGGAATCGAGGCAGGGAATTATTCGCAAGATGGGAAAATGCCAAGTGAACATGCTCTAATGGAAATGTTTGGTGTACCACGTATAAAAGTACGAAATGCCTATGATTTACTAGAGAAAATGGGTTTAATTTATTCGCAGAAGGGGATTGGGCGCTTTTTGCGGGAAAAACAAAAACCACTTGAGGTTGTAATGTCTGGCGATATTAGCTTTAGTGAAAAAATGCTCAAATTTACATCAAACTATCAATCAGTTGTGACGAAAATAGAACAGGTACCTAAAGAACATATTATTTTTAGCAAGCCGTATGTTCAACATAGCGACCTTTACCTAATTGAAAGATTGCGCTTTATTGACGAGGAACCCACAGCAATCCATCGTTCGTATGTCGTTGTTGAAAATATGCCTGCCATTAAGCAGATGAATTATGATTTAACCTCTATCTATACATTTTATCAACAGCATGGTGTAAAACAATTTCGTAGTTCCTTCTCACATTTAGCTGTCAAATTTCCAAATGAACTGGACCGGTCATTGCTTGCATGTGAAATATTGGTGCCTCTCGTCAAGGTAGAATCGGATAGTTGGGATGACGAGCATAATATTTTACTAGAGTACACAGAAATTTTATATCGAACGGATCGCTTCTTTTTTCAAATATAGATTAGATTGACTTCAAACCATTCGTGTTTGAAGTCTTTTTTTATGCTGTAAGACAACCGGAAGATAAATTGCTACGTGACCCCGCCATTTTAATTAAATGCCGTTAATTTTTGTAAAACTTAATTTACATGAACTTCACGAAACCTTTTCACTACTGAACATGGCGCCAAGTTAAGGTATTGGTGAAGGGAGTTGGTCAAGTGAAACGAGCTGAACGGACTAAATTATTAATTGAGGTTGGACGTGAAGAAGCATTACAGATGGCAAATGAAGTTTGTAGTCACCATGAGGTAATTGAAATCCAAGCACCAAGAGAGGGGCTTGTCATGATTAAAATGCGAGAATCGGCACAGCAATCCCTTTTTTATATAGGTGAGACGTTAGTAACAGAAACTAAGGTCAAAATTGGCGAAGCATTTGGTCTTGGCTTAGTTCGCGAATATGAGCCAGAGCTTTCCAAGGCACTGGCCATTATAGATGCTGCTTATAATGGGCAACTACCTGTAGTGGCAAAGTGGGCGAGCGTGTTAACGAAACTGTCACAACGTCTTGACATGAAGCAACAAGATATAAAATGTTCAATTGAACGGACAAAAGTTCAGTTCGACACGATGTCGATATAAGGAGGTAGGGAACATGGAGACGGTACACTTTACGCAACTGACATTTCGTACATTAATGGATTGTTTTGCTCGACCAGGCAGTAAAGGGACGTTACAAACTTTGCATTCCATCGATGGGCTATATCCTCAAACATTATCTGTTTTAATGACATTGTTCGATGGAGAAATCAGCTTTCAAGCAGTGGATGACTCGAAGCGACTTCACCAAGAACTACGTCAATGGACA
Source organism: Lysinibacillus sphaericus (assembly GCF_002982115.1). Taxonomy (GTDB): domain Bacteria; phylum Bacillota; class Bacilli; order Bacillales_A; family Planococcaceae; genus Lysinibacillus; species Lysinibacillus sphaericus. The sequence goes on from NZ_CP019980.1 coordinate 2,025,444, forward strand.
GGCGCAAAAGTGAAAGATTTCCATGAAGCGGATTTTATCATTGTGCCTGCAAATGCTAACAAAGAGCAAATATTGAAAGTGTTAGAAGTAGTGAAAATAGGGAATTTAATTGATCCACAGCAATCCGCTACAATCGTCATGGAATTGCCACAGCAGTCAAACGAGGTTGTCTATCAATTAACAGGGCCTGGTATTTTGCATAAAGAACTAGTGGAACTGGGATTATCTCCTGATATTTTGGCGTTGCGTGCAATTCGAAATCGAGAGTTTCCGCTAGGAGTCGATTTGATTTTAATAGATGAAAATGGTATGGTGCTCGCTTTACCACGCACAACGAAGTTGGAAGAGGTGAAAAGCTAATGGCGTATGTAGCAGTTCGTGGTGGCGCCGAGGCGATTGAAGCATCTTTAGAGCATTTGCAGTATGAGCGCGTGAAGCGAGGCGCACATATTTCAGTGCATACATTACAGTCCACAATGCGAGGTTTTTTAGATCAAGTCATGTCGGAAAGTAGTTTATATAGTGAACGTTTAGCCTCTTTAGCGATGAAACAAAGCGAGGGCAATGCAGAGGAGGCTGTATTTTTATTACGTGCGCACCGCTCCACATTACCACGCTTGTATTATTCAACTGTAACGAATGCGAGAGAAATGTTTGTCCTACGACGCATATCGGCTAGTTTTAAAGATATTCCAGGAGGGCAAATTTTAGGGGCTTCACACGATTATTTACACCGCTTATTGGATTTTGATTTGCTGGAGGAAACCGTAGCAGATGTTGAGCTAAAAAAGGCGGCATTTGAACAAATAAATAAACCGGAAGAAAGTGAACTTGCATTAGAGCAGCTACCAAAAGTAATGGATTATTTACGCGATGAAGGTCTAATAAGAAAGTTCGCTTTAAATAATCAAGAACCCAAAGATGTGACGAAGCAAGCCATAACGTTTCCAACAAATCGTTCTCAACGTTTGCAAACATTAACAAGGGGACAAACAGGGACGATTACATCTCTTGGTTATGCAGGTCTTCGCGGCTACGGTGCATCACATCCAAATGTTGGGGAGGTACGGGTAGGTTGGCAACCAATTTATGTTGCATTAGAAGACGACGATATGGACCCTTATTATATTGGCGCCATTAAACTAACGGAAGTAGAGTCGTTTATTCCTGTCGATGTAGATGAAGATGGACAACAAGTGTTGGAATTCGATGTTGGCTATGGTGCATGTTTTGGACAAAACGAAACAAAAGCCATTGCGATGTCTATCGTAGATCATGCACTAGAAGTTGGAGGCGATTCTCCAATCCATGACGAAGAATTTGTACTACTTCACGTGGATATGATTGAATCTACAGGATTTATCTCACACTTGAAGATGCCGCATTATGTCACATTCCAAGCGAAGTTAGAACAAATGCGCAGTATAAAAAAGGAGGGGCACCGATGAGCGCAGTACCATTTGCTTTGTTAGACGAACAGTCAAAGCGTGAAATCCGACGAGCAATTTTGAAAGGAATAGCTATTCCTGGCTATCAAGTGCCATTCGCCTCGCGTGAGTTGCCAATTGCCCGAGGGTGGGGAACAGGGGGCTTGCAAGTAACACTCGCATTAATTGGTAAAAATGATGTATTAAAAGTTATTGACCAAGGTTCGGATGACTCCGTCAATGCAGTTAATATAAAAAAGCTTGTGACCAAGACAACGGGTGTTCAAACAACGACTCGTACGCAAGATGCCACGCTTGTACAATCACGCCATCGCATTCCTGAAGTGCCATTGCGTGCAGATCAAGTGTTAGTGCTACAAGTACCAGAGCCAGAGCCGTTGCGGGACATTGAACGGAGTGAATTTAAAACAAAACGTTATCATGCAGAAAAAGAATATAGCGGTGCTTACTTAATGTTGTTTGAACAAATTATGCGCTATAACCAGACTTCTCAAGGGGCAGATTATCCAGTATTAGTCAATGGACGCTACGTCATGAATCCTAGTCCAATTCCGCGGTTTGATAACCCAAAAATACATCAAAGTGAGGCGCTTATACTTTTTGGGGCGGGACGTGAGAAAAAAATTTACGCAGTACCGCCTTATACAAATGTAGAGTCGCTTGCATTTGAAGACTATCCGTTTGTTGTCGAGCAATTTGAAGGAAAGGTGTGCCGAGAAACAGGTCTGTCAGATGTCTTTCTTGATGAGCTTACAGATGAAGTTACGGGTGAAACTTACTATGTTTGTAATGATACAAGTTATATGCAAGAAATATTACAACAAAAGGTGGCAGCAAAATGATGCAAGAACAACCGGTATTATCGATTCGACAGTTATCCAAACAGTACGGTGATGGTTGTACGCATTGTCAGCACGAGGGCATGAAACTAGAAAAAAATTTTTGCCCTGTCTGTAAAACTGTCTATGCATGTCGAAATGTATCGTTAGATTTATATCGAGGAGAAATATTAGGAATTGTCGGAGAGAGTGGCAGTGGTAAATCGACATTGATGAAAAGTCTTTACTTTGATGAGACGGTGACGTCAGGAGAAGGCTATTTAGTAGATTACGAAAATGGGCACAATAATATTTTTACTGAATCGAGTCAAATGAAGCGTCATATACGAAATACGATTTTAGGGATGGTTTATCAAAATCCGATGCTTGGACTGAAAATGGATTTTTCATCCATGAGTAATATTGCAGAAAAGCAAATCGCAGCAGGTAATCGTCATGTTCGTCAGATGGAAGAGCGAAGCCTATCACTTCTACAACATGTTAGAATTCCTGTCCATCGAAGTAAAGAAGCACCGAAAAATTTTTCAGGTGGCATGCAGCAACGGGTTCAAATTGCTAAGGCTATGTCCAATAACCCGCCTATTCTATTACTAGATGAAGTAACGACAGGATTAGACTTGTCTGTACAAGCAGATGTTTTAGATTTAATTAAATCGATACAACGGGAGTTAAATATTTCAATGATTGTTGTATCACATGATTTGGCCGTTATTCGTATGCTTGCTGACCGTACAATTGTCATGCTGAATGGGGAAATTATTGAACATGGGTTAACAGATCAAGTGTTGGAAGATCCACAGCACGAATATACACAACAATTAGTTTACTCATTACTGTAAGGAGGTAAATGATGCTTGCGATTATAAATGGCGTTATTGTGACAGAACAGCAATTTTTAAAAAACCACATTGTATTAGTGGAGGACTATTTAATTAATGCGATTGTCCATGAAGCGGACATTGATTTACATGGTATAGAAGTTTTAGATGCTAAAGGTGGCTATGTATCACCAGGTTTTGTCGATATTCATTCGGATTATATTGAGACGATTGTCAGCCCTCGTCCAACCTCAGTAATGAGCATGAACATTGGTTTACGGGAGAGCGAACGCATTTTAATGACGCATGGCATTACAACAATTTTTCATTCCTTATCCTATTACGGGGATGATAAATACTCACATAAAGCAATTCGTAATCCGGAAAATGTTCAAAAATGTGTTGATGCTATTTACGCTTCACACGAAGAGCCACATTTAATACGACATCGTTTACATGCTCGCTTCGAAATTGATTCCATCGATCAAATACCGAACTTAGAGCGCAATATTAAAGATGGCAAAGTGCATTTGCTATCATTTATGGATCATACACCAGGTCAGGGACAATATCGAAATCTTGAAATCTATAAAAATATTATGCGCGGCTATCGTTCCATGTCAGATCAGGAAGCCAATGTATTAATTCAAAATCAAGTTGATAAGGCGAAAATGACTTTCGATGATATTGAACGACTAAGTCGATTAGCCATTGAGCATAACATTGCGGTTGCTTCACATGATGACGATGATGTAGCAAAACTTCAACTTGTTCAATCGTATGGCACAACAATCAGTGAGTTTCCTATTACACTCGATGTGGCAAAAGAAGCAAAGAAGATGGGGATGCAAACGATTGCTGGTGCACCCAATATTTTAAATGGTGGCTCCCATTCAGGGAATTTAAGCGCCAGTGAGGCGATTCAAGCACAAGTAATCGATATTATTTGTAGTGATTATTATCCTCCTGCAATGTTACACGGGATTTTCGAATTATCGAAACAATATGATGAAGATTTACACCGTTTATTCCAACTTGTGACGATTAATCCTGCACGTGCAGTAAATCTTGATCACGAAATTGGCTCGATTGAGGTTGGTAAAAAGGCAGATATATTAATTATTGAACAGATGGAAGACGGCTATCCCGTTGTTACAACAACCATGGTTGATGGCAACATTATTATGCAAACCAATTATCGCTAAGGGGGGGAAACGATGTTAACTATACACAATTTGCAGAAATCGTTTACTATTCATCATTTACAAAAGACTTTTCCAGCACTTGAAAATATATCATTGCATGTGAAGGAAGGGGGCTTTTTAGGGATTGTCGGTAAAAGTGGCAGTGGCAAATCGACCATCTTAAAAAGTATTTATCGCACTTATATGCCGCAAGCTGGAAACATTATATTCCATTCAGATGCCTATGGTGAGATTGATTTATTACAAGCGACGACTCGACAAATTGTTTATTTGCGAAAACATGAAATTGGTTATGTGTCGCAATTTTTAAACGTCATGCCTCGAACGACAGCATTAGAACTGGTGACACAATCTCTACTAGATGTAGGTGTAGAACAACAAGAAGCTATTACCCGAGCAAAGCAAGCATTACGTCATTTTGATTTGGAGGAAAAATTATGGAATAGTTATCCAAATAATTTTTCAGGTGGAGAGAAACTTCGTTTAAATATTGCTTGTGCGATCGTGAAAGAGCCACGCCTCCTTCTTTTAGATGAACCTACTGCTAGCTTAGATCAAGCCTCGAAAGTTAAGGTAAGGGAATCCATCGAAAAGCTAAAAGCACAAGGAACTACTTTAATTGGTATTTTTCATGATTTAGAGTTTATGGAAGGCCTGTGCGATGATGTTTTTACAATGATGAAAATTAGCGACAAGGAAGTGTTAGCGTGAAAATTGATTTGCATACACATAGTCGTTATTCCGATGGTAGCGAAACTTTGATGCAATTATTTCAGCAAGCGAAGGCAGCAGGTATCACACATCTAGGCGTTGTTGACCATGATACAACAGCTCACCATGCGGAGGGGCGTAAACTTGCGGCACAATTCAATATCGAATTTATTGCTGGTGTTGAAATATCGGCCTATGACTTTAAGCGTCAGCGAAAAGTCCATATGCTTGGCTATGGTTTTCAAGGTCAATGTCCACATATTCAAGCACTTTGTACACCACTACTTGCTCGCCGGCACGCCCATTCATTATGGCAATTAGCGCGCATACAGGAGGCGGGGTTCCCGCTCGATGCAAAGCAGGCACTCGCCTTTGCTCGCGAAAGCGGTACATTATATAAACAGCATATTATGAATGCGTTGACAGAAGAGGCATATAGTTCAAAATACTATCAAACATTGTATCGCTCATTATTTAAAACAGGAGTAGCAGCAGGGGATATTGTTTATGTTGATGCATTTGATGCATTGCAAGCCATTCATGCTGATGGTGGAGTCGCTGTCGTTGCCCATCCTGGTCAGTTAGACTCTTTCGATATCACGGAGGAGCTTGTGCAAGAAGGGCTTGATGGAATCGAGTTACTTCATCCTGATCACACACCTGTGCATATGGAACAGGTGCAACAATTAGCTCAAAAATATCATTTAATTACAACAGGTGGATCAGATTATCATGGTCGTTATGGTGCACCTGTACAATTAGGGCAATATACATTATCCAATTTACAAACTGCCGTTTTTATTTAGTGAATGTAAAATTTTATTAAGAAAAATGCGGAGCTATTTTCAAGCGCTTTCCGAGATGATTAAATGGGGCATGTAGAGCAAAACTACAAAAACTGAAGTGAAAAAGGAGAAGAATAATGAACAAACGATGGTTATCAATTTTGATGGGCATGTTGACTGTACTTTTTTTAGCTGCTTGTAGTTCGGAAAATGGAACAAGTGAAACAAAGAAAGCCAATGCAAAATCAGATGGACCACTTGTAATGGTTTGGTATCCAAATGAATCAGGTTCTGAAATGGCTCCTTCTCGTGATGCTTTTGGTGCCATTTTTGAAAAGGCAACAGGGCGTAAAGTAGAACATAAATTAACGACAGATTATGCGATTGCGATTGAATCAATTGCCAATGGCAATGCACATATTGCTTTTATGGGAGCGCAAGGGTATATCGAAGCGAAGGACAAAAGTAAAGATGTCGAACCCTTAGTTGTACCATCCGGAGAGTCTGGTACATTAGACGATGCGGTCTATTATAGCTGGCTAGCGGTTCCAAAGGATCAGGCACAACAATATCAAAAGAATGGTAAATATACGTTAGATACAACGGAAGGCAAAACGATTTCTTTCGTCTCTGCTTCTTCAACATCAGGTTTCAAAGTACCAACAAGTTCAATTATTTCTCACTTTAGCGATAAAAATTTAACTGAAGAAGCTTTAATGGAAGGCAATGAAGTATATCCTGAAGTCTTATTTGGGGATTCTCACCAAGGGTCAGCTGTCAATATGTTGATGGAGCGCTCTGATATCGCAGCATTTTGTGATACATGTGTGGAGGCTTATGTTGAGCTAGTGGAAGGAAAAGAAAGTACACCAGGTGCAGTTTATAAGGTAAAAGATAATGCTGCAGCACCGTTTAACACGTTAACAGGAAAAGAATTTGTGCTGATACAGGTAACACCAGTACTTAACGCTCCATTCGTAGTCAATACGTCGGTATTAAGCGAAGAAGATATTAAGACATTAAAAGAACACTTAATCTCGGATGAAACAACCAATAACAAAAGTATTTTTGTACCAAAAGATTCCGGCGATTCTGGATTGTTCTATAGGGCGGCGGACGAGCGTTTCTTAGAAGTGGAAGATGCTTGGTTTAATCCAATTCGCGAACTATCAAAATAATACTGTACAGGGCTTTTATCTTTAAAGATAGAAGCCTTTTTCAAAAAAGTCTCAGAGATTTTCCATGCTATCAGCTTTATCAAATTACGATACAAGGAGAGAGAATAATGACTACTATTGTATTGGAAAGACAGCCCCTGCAGTCAGCATTTACTGTTGCTCCAGAAAGAGAGCAAGCAAACACGATTTTGCAGCTTCATAAAATTGCTAAAAGCTATGACCATAAGTCCATGGTGTTAAATGATATCAATCTTTCCTTGCAAGAAGGCGAGTTTGTATCCATTATAGGTCAATCGGGTGCAGGGAAATCAACATTGCTACGCTGCATTAATCGAATGATTGAACCGTCCAAAGGAGAAATTATTTTTGATCAGCAAGATATTACGTCTATCAATAAAAGAGCAATGCGGCAACAACGTGCCAAAATGGGCATGATTTTTCAGCATTATAACTTAGTTTCCCGTCTAACTGTATTTGAAAATGTGTTGCATGGTCGGTTTGGTTATAAATCCACGATGCAAGGTATCCTAAGTATTTATACAGAAGAAGAGAAACGACTTGCATTATCGATATTAGAAAAGCTGAATATGAAGGATCAAATTTATAAACGTTGTGACCAGTTAAGTGGTGGTCAAAAGCAACGAGTAGGGATAGCAAGGGCATTAGTGCAAGAGCCAAAGTTATTGTTATGTGATGAGCCTATCGCATCCCTTGATCCCAATTCATCGAAGGTCATTATGGATCACTTAAAGGAAATTTCACAGTCTATGGGCATTACTGTGTTAGTGAATTTACATCAAGTCGACGTTGCCATGCGTTATTCTGATCGAATTATCGGATTACGTAAAGGGGAGAAAGTATTTGATGATATCCCGAAGCAGTTAAACCAGCTTGCTATACGTAACATTTATGGAACAAGTGTAGATGAACTAATTACGGAATAAAAGGTTCGGAGGGTATGATGACAGAGGCGAATATTTTACGTAGGAAAAAGTGGCGAATGACAGGTGTAATGATTGTTCTGATTGTATTAACGTACGGCTCAGCAGCCATTACAAAGTTTAATATAATAGAAGGTTTATATGCGATTCCTAGTACACTTGCATGGATGATTAATAATTTAATTCCTTCAACTGAAACAATAGAAAATATACCAAAAGTATTACAACGCCTTTGGGAGACGATTATTTTATCCGTCATAGCTTCTACTACAGCAGCCGTATTTGCTTTGCTTTTTGCAATATTAGGGGCGCAAACGACACAATTCAATCGTTTCTTTGGCTTTGTAGCACGGTTCATTGCATCCATTTTTCGTAATGTTCCAGTAATCGCATGGGCGCTTGTTCTTGTTATTTCATTTGGACATAATGTTGTAACGGGCTATTTCGCTCTATTTTTCTCGACGTTTGGCTTTTTAGTTCGGATGTTTATTGAAACAATTGATGAGGCAAGTTCAGACGGAGTAGAGGCGCTAATGGCCACAGGGGCTACATATTTTCAAATGGTATGGAAAGGCGTATTACCAGATACGATGCCTCAGATGCTTAGTTGGATATTTTATATGATTGAAACCAATATTCGAAGTGCGACATTAGTTGGATTATTAACAGGTACAGGTATTGGTTATCTATTTGATCTTTACTATAAAAAACTGGATTATAATATGCTAGGGCTTATTACCATTATGATTATCGCGGTTGTGTTTATTATTGAATTTACATCAAACAAAGTAAGGAAGGTGATTTCTTAATGCACGTGTCACCTTTAGAGACAAATGTCAAAGTAAGAAATGGTCGAATTCAAATCACTAAAATGACAAAGGCGAATATCGTCATGCGTCTTGTACTATGGGCACTACTGTTATTTACACTGATTGGACCATTTTTGCTTGATTATGGGACAATTACATGGTCAACAGCCATTTCCTTAACGCTAGGTAATTTAAAGATGATGTTTTTAGAACCTGCCTTTCATCAAATTACATTTGCTACAGCGTTAAAGCAAATTAGTATAACACTTGCATTAGCTTTTTTAGCAACGATTTTAGGAGCAGTACTCTCTTTTTTCCTTGCTATTTTTAGCGCGAAAAACTTAGTCCCTTCAATGGTGTCAAATGGGATAATCGCTTTTAACTCATTTATTAGAGCAGTACCTACAGTCCTGTGGGTGTTAATCTTTGCGATTGTTGCAGGTCTCGGTGCAATTGCTTGTGTACTGGGGATGATGTTGCATACCATTGCTTACTTAACAAAGGCATTTGCTGAATCATTTGAGGAGTTAGAAGAAGGTACTATAGAAGCATTGCGGGCCTCAGGAGCGAATTGGTGGCATATTGTATGGCATGCTGTTGTTCCGCAGTCTTCGTCCTATATGGTGTCGTGGATTTTTTTACGCTTTGAAACGAACTATGGTGTGGCAGTGGCGATGGGTGCAGCGGCGGCGGCAGGTGGTATTGGCTTTGAGTTATTTATGGCTTCTAGTTTTTACTATGATTTACACGAAGTTGGGATGATTACGTATTGCGCTCTTATTGTCGCCATCATCTTAGAGCTTGTTTCCCTTCGTATTAAAAGAAAATTAATGGCGAAATCATAAAATGAAGTGCAGAAGAAGATTTGACTTAGAACACACTGTAGGCAAATTCTAATCCTAAAAGAAACGAACGATAATAAAAATAACACCCTAATGATGGTCATTTCACACATCAATTAGGGTGTTATTTGTCGTTTAGATTTTAAAGCTACGCACCATCTGATTAAGTGAATCAGAAATGCTCGTTAATGTTTGCGCAACACTTTGAATTTCTTCCATAGAAGCTAACTGTTCTTCAGTTGCTGCGACCACTTCGTGTGTGCTTTCGGAATTTTCCTTAAAGAGTGAAGAAACGATTTCATATTGTTGGGTAACCGTTGTAAAATCGGCTGTTAGTTGTTCTGTTGTGGCAGCTATTTCTTGTACTTTACCTGTGACATGGGCAATGGATAGCATAATATCTTGAAATTGTACGGAAGTAGTAGATGTTAATTGAACGCCACTACCGACATTTGTTTGCACTTTTTGTATCGTTTGAACGGTTTCATTGGTTGTCTCTTGAATACGTGTAATGAGTGCTTTGATTTGATTTGTCGAGCCACTGGATTGTTCAGCTAATTTTCGTACTTCTTCTGCAACTACGGCAAATCCTTTTCCATGCTCTCCTGCACGGGCCGCTTCAATGGCCGCATTTAAGGCAAGGAGATTTGTTTGATTGGCAATGTCATTTATCAATGTTGTGATTTCACCAATTTTGACAGCATCTTCAGCGAGTGAATTGATATTTTTATTTGTTTCGTCTACCGATTGTGAAATGGCCTCCATGGACGAAACAATTTCTTTAACGGATTGAGCTCCTTGATCCGCCTGTCTACTAACTTCATTCGTATCTTCTGAAACATCAGCTGTATAATGTGTCATACTTTCTAAACTTTGCAATGCTTGCACGATGGCAATAGTGCTTTCGTGTAAAATGTTCGCTTGGCTATCCATACTCGTCGAGACATCTTGTATATTTTCCGTAATTTGATGAGAAGATCGTTTTGATTGTTCCGCACTCGCTGAAAACTCTTCGGAAGACGCTGCTACTCGCTCGGATGAAGAGCTAATTTGTGTCATCATTTGTCTTAATGAAGAAATGAAGTGGTTAAATGAAGTAGCCACTTCCCCTAATTCATCTTTGTTTTTTACTTGGATCGTTTTAGTTAAATCGCCGTTTCCGTGTGCGATATCATTCATCTGAATATTTAGTTGGCGCAATGGTTTTAAAATGGATTGATAAAGTAAAACGCCTAAAATGATTCCAGATACTGTGGCAACTATCGCAACTCCGAGTAGAAGTGCTTGGCTCATTTTAGATTGTGATTTCAAGCTAGCGCTTGCTACTTCTGTTTGTTGATCTATTTGTGCAATAAAACGTTCAAACGAAGGGTCAAGTACTTCTTTCCGTATTCTTCGTTCTTCCCCAAAATGAATTTCAGCTGCTTTTTTAGGGTCTATCGTATGATTGTGAATAACTAATTGAACTTGATTCCAATATTTTTCGTAATTTGCCTTAATGTCATCAATGGTCTGTTGCTCTGAGGATATGATGGAAAAGGCATATAATTGATTAAATTGGTTTATAATATCGTTTGATTTTTCCTCCATTTGTGACACGAATGTTGGATCATTTGTTAATAGTAATGCTCGCTCATCATTTGAAAGACCGGCAAGCCGATATTGAATTTGCTTGGTGATTGTTTTAATTTCCATCAGATTATTTACCTCATTATTTTGTGAGACAATCTTCGATAAAGACCATGTCCCAAATCCACCTACGGCCATGATTGACAACACAAAAATTGAAGTAACAAGAATAAGTCTTGTTTTAATACGCATACAAATCCTCCATCTATTTCGATAAATTAACTTTGCTTTAAGAAAGCAAAAAGTGATAGAGATAAATAGTGATATGGTCGACTAACACCAAATGGGGTATTAACATCTTGCTTTTATAACTATTATCTTTTGCAATAAGTATTCATCTACTTGTAGTGTCCTTTATCAAACTATAATGGCTTAACAGTTTGATATTTTTTTCAGTACTAAAATAGAATAAGAGAAAAGCAGTTATGTACTTCACTGGCTTTATCAATAAAGTAACCTAATTTGCGTCTTATATTATTTAAGGATAATGAAACTGTTATTGCTAAATATTAGTTTATTTTAACATCACATGTAGTGATTGGCGAGAACTATGTGGTAGATTTTTGCTTTTTCATATAAACATAAAGCGAGTAGTCCGTAAATTTGAGTTACTAATCTTTTGTCACACATCAATCAATCAGCAAAGCGTATTGAATCTGTCTAAAATAGCAGCCATTTTACGTCACATAATAAGGAAGTAAGCGTTTGCTTTATTATATAGAAGAAAGACAAAAGCTTGTGCATTACCAGCTAGTGTAAAAGGAACTGGAAAGGTATTAACCCAATGGACTAAAAGGGAAGCGCACAAATAAAAATGCCATCTTATATAAGGTGGCATTTTTAATCGTTGCTAACAAATTCATTATCAAATAGCACAGACATAATGATTATTGTAGCATATCATAATGACAGTAAGCGCTCTCTTCATTAGTCATAAAAGAAAACAGTTTTCAGCTAGCAACGTATGATAGAAAGCTGTTGGATGCCATTAGATGAAGGAGACGAGCTAACTTGAAGCTCGTCTTTTCATGAACAAACGTAATCGCCACGATCATATAGCTAATTTAAGCTAGTTCAAACGAAAATTTACACGATTATGTGACATATGCGAAAAAAATTTATAAAAACCTTAACTAATTCATATGAAATCCGTATAATAAATCAAACAGTGCGAAAATTGTCCATTTTTCTATCGACGAATTGCGTGAATTTTTTAAATTGTATTGACGTAGAGAACGATAATTTGTACACTGTGTACATTCAATTGTTTTTTGGAGGAATACATTATTTTAAAAAGTTAGGATTTGATAGATATGATCGTATGTAAATTTGGTGGAACATCTGTAGCAAGTGCAGAACAAATTCAAAAAGTAGCAAACATTGTAAAATCTAATCCGGCACGCAAAATCGTAGCCGTTTCAGCACCAGGAAAACGTTCTGGTGATGATATAAAAGTAACAGATTTACTAATTGACTTAGCTCATGCGGCATTACAAAATGAAAATATAGAAGAAAAACTACAAACAGTCGTTAATCGTTACAAGTCTATTGCTGACGGGTTACAGCTAGATGATACGATTTGTGACGTTATTACAGAAGACTTGCGCGAACGTGTGCAAGGTGATATTTCCAATGAAGAATTATTTATTGATAGCTTAAAAGCGGCAGGAGAAGATAACAATGCCAAGCTTATTGCAGCATATTTTAACTCTATCGGTATGCCAGCACGCTATGTAAGTCCAAAAGAAGGTTTAGTCGTCAACGATTTACCTGAGCGTACGTTTGCCTTACCTGAAGCTTATACAAATTTAGCGCCATTAAAAGATACAAAAGAAATTATTGTTTTCCCAGGTTTCTTCGGTTACACTAAAGCGGGCATATTGCGTACGTTTGATCGCGGAGGCTCGGATATTACAGGCTCTATTTTAGCAGCTGCTGTTGAAGCGGAGCTTTATGAAAACTTTACGGATGTGGATTGTGTATTTTCCGCAAATCCGAAAGTCGTGAATGATCCAGTGGAAATTAAAGAAATAACGTATCGCGAAATGCGCGAATTATCCTATGCGGGCTTTTCTGTCTTCCATGATGAAGCATTAATGCCTGTCTATAAGATTGGGGTGCCAGTTAACATAAAAAATACAAATAATCCTTCAGCCCCAGGTACTCGAATTGTACCGAGTCGTCCTGCTACAGGTCGTCCGGTTACAGGTATCTCGGCAGACAGCGGCTTTTCAACGTTATATGTGTCTAAATATTTAATGAACCGTGAAGTAGGGTTCGGTCGTAAGCTTCTACAAATTTTAGAAGATGAAAATATTTCATATGAACATACTCCGTCTGGTTTAGATGATATTTCGGTGATTATGCGATCCAACCAACTAACACCAGAAAATGAAGCGCGTATATTAACGCGTGTGAAAAATGAATTGCAGGCAGATGATGTCCAAATGCGTCATGGATTCTCAATGATTGTGATTGTTGGGGAAGGGATGCGTAATAACACAGGTCTTGCAGCACGTGCAGCAACAGCAATATCTAAAACTGGAGCTAATATTGAAATGATTAATCAAGGCTCGTCTGAAGTAAGTCTTGTATTTGGTGTTCTACAAGAGTATGAAAATCGAATTTTACAAGCACTATATGGAGAATTTTTTGCACAAGTGCAAGCATAAGTAAACCCAATACGATAGTTTTATAAAAACAATAAAATTATCTAAAAATAAAACGGAGCTGCCTTATAAGCAATGAATTCATAGCTTATAAGGCAGCTCTTTCATTTTATAAGTTACATGGATGTATGAATGCCTCCAAAAAATCAAACACTACTAGAAGGAATAGAGTTTTCTTTTATACAGTAATGCTGTAAAATCGAGTTCGTACATAGATAGGAGGTCGTAATAGATTGAAGAGTTTTTCAATGGGCATGATTTTGTCAGTTATCGGTATTTTAGTTGTCTGTTTAACCATTATGGACATTTTACCAGCATCGACGAAATCCATGAAAATTATATATGTTGGGATTGGTTGGGTTTTTATTATAGCCGGTTCAATTATTCGATTTAAAAATTTAAAGCAAAGGCAATAAGAAAATTAACTAAAATGAATGTTGCAAACATCAAAGTTATGATACAATTTCAAAGAAATAAATAATTTCAATACGATGAAGTTATTATTTTGTACTATACAAAAAATTCAGAAGGTTCAAATTTGCAGTGTATTCATAATTAAAGAATGAACAGTACAAATTCTTCTTGTAAGAATTTGTTTTTTTATTTACCTCCACTACAAAATATGGGTTCTCCCGTTGGAAAGGGAGTAGTGAATAACCAATTCGGTATATAATAAATAATGGAGGTAAGTAGACGATGATTGTACGTAAGGAAGATATAAAAATAGTAGATAATTATGTTACGATTCAAACAATAACTCCGATGAAAGTTGTCTCGTCAGCGATGCATAATCCTGGCTTTGGCTACTATACACATCTACTGAATCGCTCTGTACCAAAAACTTACGATGAACGAAAACCACATCATGAGTTGCGACGGTTTTTGCAATCAGAGGGTTATCCCATCGACAAAACCGTTGCGATGATGACAGCAGTAAACGCTCGTTTTGCAACAATACGTGAATTTACATATGAAGGTTTGCATCTAGTTGTTATGATAACAGCAGGCTTGGGCAATGCCGTTGATATTACGCGTGCATTTCATCGACAAGAGCAATATCACGCTGGAACGATTAATACTTGGGTGCTAATCAATGGAAAACTATCGGATGAGGCGTTGTTTCAGGCAATGATCTCAACGACAGAGGCAAAGGTCAAAGCACTACTAGATGAAGATATCACAGATCCTACTACGGGTACATTAGCAACAGGCACGTCAACGGATAGTTTACTTATTGCATCGACGGAAGAAGGCGATTTCCATCAATATGCAGGCCCTATTACAATGTTGGGCAAAGTGATTGGGCATGGTGTTTATGAAACGATGCGTGAGGCCATCCAAAAATACAAAAAAGAGAAAGAGGCGAATCCACTATGATTTTACTAGTGATTGCCTGTATCATTGGCTTATTATTTGATTTAGTTGTCGGTGATCCTCCTAAAATGCCACATCCAGTACGGTGGATAGGCAAACTTATTCAAGCGCAAACCGCCTTGTGGAATAAGGGCAAGATGCGAAAATTTCGTGGGATGATCATGGCGTTAGCTGTTGTTGGAACGACCATGTTTGTTGTAACCGTGATAGTAGTGCTTAGTTATCAAGTGAACATTGTGTTTGGAATTCTAATTGAGGGGTTATTAATTGGCGTTGGACTAGCACAGCGTAGTTTAAAAGAAGCAGCAATAGCTGTCTATGAGCCTCTTGTCCAAGGAGATTTTGCAGAAGCACGTGTGAAATTATCGTGGATTGTTGGGCGAGATACCGATCAGCTTGACGAGGATGAAATTGTTCGGGGTGTAGTAGAAACAGTATCTGAAAATACAAGTGATGGTGTAACCGCGCCACTCTTTTATGCATTTTTATTTGGGGCAATTGGTTTATGGGGATACAAGGCAGTAAACACGTTAGATTCAATGATTGGCTATAAAAATGAAAAATACAAAGATTTTGGTATGTTTGCCGCAAGACTTGATGATGTCCTAAATTTTATTCCTAGTCGTTTAACAGGGTTGTTGATGGTACTTGGTACTAAAAATGAAACAACTGTTTCGCTTGGCAAACGCTTAAAACGCTGGGTACAGGATGCTAAAAAACATCCCAGTCCGAATAGCGGTTATTTGGAAGCAGCAACTGCTGTACAGTTAGGCGTACAACTCGGCGGGAAAAATACATATCAAGGTGTTGCATCGTATAGAGCGACGATGGGTGAAAAACTTGTACCGTTAACGAAAGAGCACATTGCCACATCTGTGACTCATATGCGAATTGCTACACTGCTCTTTACGCTTGTTATGTTAGCAATGGAGGTGTTAATTTTTGCAATTACCTAATCATGGAGCAAATCCGCAAAATGTCTATCAGCAGCTCGGGCTGAAAATGCCGACAGAAGTATTTGATTTTAGTGAGAATGTCAATGCAGCAGGTCCTCCTTCTTTTGTTGAGGCACGCTGGCGCACATTTTATCCATTAATCCAGCGTTACCCAGATCCAGATGGTGAACCTTTTTTAACAAAGGTGGCCCATTTTCATGGCATTGAAAAACAGACAATCGTCCTAGGGAATGGGGCGTCAGAGTTATTTAGTGTGTTAGCCAGACGCTATGTAAATAAACGTGTTATTGTCATTCATCCGACATTTTCGGAGTACGAACGGACGCTAAAGGCTGCCGGGGCGAATGTTGTGCCAATTGTTGTGGATGATTTTATAAACTATACATTACCAATGGCACGTCTTTATCAAGAAATGGTACATGCAGATGCAGTATATATCTGTACACCAAATAATCCAACAGGTGTCTTACCAAAAAAAGAAGAACTACTCCGCTTAATAGCTTATGGAGCGGACGTAGACTGTGAACTCGTATTGGATGAGGCATTTATTGATTGGGTCAGTGAAGATCATTCGTTAATTGGCGATGTTGCGCATCATCCACATGTAATTGTTGTGCGATCGATGACAAAAATGTATGCCATTCCTGGATTAAGACTCGGCTATTTAGTTGCAAGCAAAATTATTGTTTCAGAGCTAAAAGCAATGTTGTCACATTGGAATCTCAACGCATTTGCGCTTGTTATCGGTGCGGGCTGTTTGGATGAGCATGATTATTGTCAACAGGCAATCGACTATGCCACAAATCAAAGAGCGTGGCTCCAACGTTTTTTGCACGAACACGGATGTCGCGTAACAAATAGTGTGACAAACTATGTATGCTTTTCATTGCCGAGCAACCAGCATCCAGATACATTTTTCAGCTTTTGTTTAGGACAAGGAATTGTCCTGCGCCATACAAAAAACTTTATGGGGTTAAATGGTGAATGGTTCCGCATCGGTATTAAAGATGTAACAGCGATGACCTATTTACATAACTGTTTACAAACGTGGTTTAAAGCAAATAAGGGGTGAGAAAAGTGACAACTTTTTATCTAGTTCGACATGGGGAAACAGTTTGGAATAAAGAACATCGATTGCAAGGGTGGTTAGATTCTCCATTGTCTGAAAACGGCATTTTACATGCCCAAAAACTTGGTGAACAATTGAAAAACATTCCCTTTACTGCAGCGTATAGTAGCACAAGTGGTCGTGCAAAAGAAACATTACACTATTTAACAGTAGGTCGCAAGCTAGCTATTCACTATGAGGATGATCTACGTGAAATTTTTTTAGGAAACTGGCAAGGAAAAACTGTGGAGGATATTATGGTCAGCAATCGTTTTGACTACGAGCTGTATACCCATTTTCCAGCACAATTTGTCGCCACTCACACCGAAAGCTTTGGCGAAGTAACAGAACGAGCGATGTATACGTTAAAAAATATTGCCAAACGCTATCCACATGAACATATTTTAATTGTGTCACATGGAGTAACGATTAAATGCATGATTAATGCCATATTAGAGCGGGGCATTGACCAGTTATGGACAGCGCCACACATAGAGGGGACAAGCGTGACTATCGTAGAGCGTACAGAAGAAAGCTGGCACGTCAAGGTTATTGGTAGCACACAACATTTACAATAGAGAGGTGAAAACAGTGCCGCTAATTTTTATTTCGGGTGGGGTTCGCAGCGGTAAATCTCACTTTGCCGAACAAGAAGCTGTTTTGCACTATCAAAATAAAGATTTAATAAACAAACGATTGATATATATTGCTTCTGGTGTTGCCATGGATGTTGAAATGGAAAAACGCATAGTGCGACACCAAGCAGATCGTTTAAAACAAGCGATTGCGTGGCATACAATTGAAGCACCTTATCAAATACAGGATGCCTTTAATACGTTGGTTGAAGGGGATATTGTACTTTGGGACTGTGTGACGACATGGCTGACAAATGCCTTTTATGAAGGGTTTGATCGTGGAACGCCATGTGTAGAAAAGCCAGGGTGTCTAGAGGAAAAAATATGGTTTATGAAAAGTGCAGTATTGACGTTACTTGACAAAAAGGTGACGCTTTTTGTCGTTTCTAATGAACTTTTTGATGAACCGCCGTATGAAAATCAGGAGGTGGAATTGTACCGCCAATTGCTCGGCAATCTCCATCAATGGTTTGTATCTATTTCACATGACGCCTATGAAATAAATTATGGTATCGTCAAGAAATGGAAATAAGGAACCAACTTCTAAGCTTAGTTAGTGACTGACACAAAAAAGATGTAACTCCACAAGTAAACGGGAAAATCTGGATGGCACGGTAGCATGGAAAACGATTTTGATTGCTCCTGTAAACGTTTGCTTTTTATGTCTTATTGGCAATTGATCTACTAGATTTTTTTATATTCTTCACTAAAATTGGTTGAGATCACACGAAAGAAAGAAGGCAAGGCGATGAAAACTATATGGCACAGTGTATTGCTGGCATTTCAATTTTTTACAGTTTTGCCTGTACATAAAGAAATTCCGTTAACTAAACGGACAATTACCGGAATGTTTGCATTTTTACCTTGGATAGGGGCGCTGATGGGAGCTGTTGTTGCAGCGATAATCTACTGTTTAACACAATGGACAGCCAGCAGTGAAGTCCTCTTAACTTTTATGATTATCGGTTTATTTGCATTATTTACAGGAGGCTTGCATCTAGACGGTTTTATCGATATGGGGGATGCTTATTTTTCTTATCGCGATCGCGACAAGCGACTTGAAATATTAGATGATCCGCGAGTTGGGGCATTTGGTGTACTATCTGTGTTATTTCTAGTGTTGGGAAAATTCGTTGTGCTACATGAACTTTTTGTACAGAACAAACTTTCATTATGGATGCTTGTCTTTATCCCTTTATTGACACGTGTAGGAATGAGTTTCTATTTTCTATCGTTACAATGTTCGAAGGAAAAAGGACTTGCTTATTTTTTTAAAACACATATACATCATCGCTTACTGACAAGTTTGATGTTACTTACGCTTTTACTTGCCTATTGTGGTGTGTTCGTAGTTTCAAGCTTTTCTATAGTGCCATTGCTGTTAATGGTCGTTTTAGTCATTGCATTTGTATTGTTTCGGCAGTTTACAGTGCGTAATTTTGGCGGAGTTTCTGGTGACTTGCTAGGTGCTTCAATCGAAGGAATGGAGGTTGTGCTATGGGTGACATTGTTACTGTTCGTTTAATGAGACATGCACCAACAAAAGAAAATGTGGAAAAGCGTTATATTGGCTGGACAGATTCTTCCTTAGCACAGGCGTCGGCGCTTCCAATAGTCAATGATTCTGTCAGAAAAGTATATGGCAGTGATTTACGTCGTTGTCAAGAAACCGCGAAATGTTATTTTCCACAAGCTAGCTATATAGCCGATGCGAGATTTCGAGAGACGAATTTTGGTGATTTTGAAGGCAAAACATATGACCAATTAAAGACAGATTCTCGGTACCGTAGATGGTTAGATGACCCAATGAAAAATGCGCCACCAAACGGTGAAAGATTTGATAAGTTTTGTGAGCGAGTAGTCGCAGGTTTTTTAGCGTTACCAAAAGATGAGGATGACTATTATCTCGTTGTTCATGGTGGGGTGGTGCGAGCGTTACTTGTTGCATTTGCTCCACAACAAGAGGCTTTTTGGTCATATCAAGCACCCCATAATCGCCTATTTACGCTAACGTTTTCCAGAGCAGCTTGGAAGGAGGGAGCTAGATGCATGTCTTTATCGGAGGAGCCTATAACGGAAAAACCGCTTATGTAGAGCGATTACTAAAAGATGATCACTATACGATAATTGATGGCGAACTACCAGATGTTGCACCTGATTGTGATGCACTCATTATTAAAAATTTAGAACAATGGCTCGTAAAACGCAATTTGGAGGAAGATGAAGCCATTATCCATCACATTTTGACAACACTTAAAAGCCTTGAAAAAAACTGTGTAGTATATATGATTGTAACCGATATGGGACGTGGTGTTGTACCGATGGAAAAGCAAGCAAGACTATTGCGTGACACGTGTGGTCGCTTGTATCAGGCGTTATTTGCAGAAGCACAACAAGTAAATCGCATTTGGTATGGCATTGCAGAACGTATTAAATAAACGAGTTTAGGCTTCAGTAGAATACTTGTAGAAAAGAGGAAATGGAATGAATCGACAAAAATTAATGAGTTTGACATTAACAGCCATGGTTGCAGCGATTTGTGCAGTTGGGGCAGTTATTAAAATTCCGTCTTTTGTATCATCGGCGGCACTCGACTCAGCGCCAGCATTTTTAAGCGTTGCATTTTTATCGCCTGTATTGGCAGGAGTAGCAGGGTTAATAGGTCATTTGATTACAGCATTGACATCTGGTTTTCTACTTGGACCTTTGCATCTTATTATTGCGGTCGAAATGTTTATTGTTGTATGGCTATTCGGTGTGATGCACAAAAAAGGTATGCATTTTTGGAAATGGCCAGTAGCGCTTATATTAAACGGTGTGATCGCACCACTCCCATTTTATTTCATCATTAGTCCAGCGTTTTTCTGGGGCTCATTAGCGAGTATTTTCATGGCAACTGTCATCAATTTATTGATTGTAGCTGTCGTGATGCCAATACTCTCGAAAGTGTTTGTTCGTAAGGCAGGGCGAGCAAATTGAGAAATGCAGTAAAAATAGGGAATCTGATTGTTACAACAGATAATGCTGCAGCCATCGGAGAAAAACCTCAAGATGTCGTATCGGCTCCGGATACATTAACGGCTTATTTAACTGGGCGCGTCACTTTTCTAGAACAGCTTGCAGCCGATGCCCTACCCAGTCATATTATTCTTGCCAACTTTTCAGGCGATGAGGCGTGGTCTCGTTATGTCGTAGGACTTGCGCAAGTCTTTGAAGAAGCAGGTCTACCATGTCCACCTGTAAATGGCAGTTCAGAATCCAATATGCCGACTGTGCAATCGGGATTATCTGTAACAATGTTAGGTGAAATGCAAACAAGGTCGTCATTTGCTCGTGACAACCTGATTTGGTATACGTATGGACTGCCACTCGTTGGCAATGAAGTGCTTGCGCAGCCTGAAGATGTGGCCCAACTACAGCCCATTTACCAAGCTTGGCGCGAGGAAATTGTGCAACAAGTTTGGCCGGTAGGTTCTCAAGGTTTACAAGCAGAATTTTTAAGACTTTTTGGTCAGCAACAAATTAAAAGTTCGCTGGATGTAGGAAAAACAGCAGGGCCATGTGCGGTAATTTTACTAGGAATCAATCCAGAAAAAGAGCAACTGGCACAAAAAATTTTTACTAGAAATTTTGAGAAACTGCGTAAAACTGCATTGGAATAGGGCTTGCTTCGAGCAAAAGTAGCGATTTCGAGAATACAAGGGGCAAAACGCCTATTGAAACGTTAAACACAATATGTTAGATTTGTTTAGGAGTTAAAACACTATATATAGTATATTGGACAAGCGGTACCAGTATGGTTTAAAAGGGAATTCGGAAATAGAGATATCTAAAGCCGAAGCTGTCCCCGCAACTGTAAGTGCTGACAAATAATTAGGATGCCACTGTGAAAGAACGGGAAGGCAATTATTTGAAGGAAGCATGAGCCAGGAGACCTGCCGAGTTGTTCAAGACAGCAACACATCTTCGGGGATTGAGAAGTGGAGGCGAGAGATTTGTCCACTTCGATGTGTACATGTCCTTCATTTCCATTTCCGATTTTACAGCGATTACGCAACCGAAACAGGGTGTGTAATCGCTTTTTTGTGTGCGCTGATAGAAAGGGAGAGAATGGGAATATGACAATTCAAATCGAACAGCAGATGGCTAAGTTAAAGAAAAGTTACACAGAGGAAGAGCTTGAAAGCTTTGTAAGATTATCGGATAGATGGCTACGAAAAAATGACAATGCAACATTTGAAGCTTGGGCGGATGCGATGATTTTACAAACACTTAGTCTTATTGATGAGGAAGAGCCATATTGGACATTTGTTGCTGCCCAAATTTACTTAGAAAAATTGTATGATCAATTTGCTACCCGTCGTGGTGTTGGGGTGGAAGATGTCTATAAGGTATTTCCAGAGCAACTTGCTCGCTATACCGAGGCAGGGCTTTATCACGATTGTTTAACGACGAAGTATAGTGAACTAGAGCTAGTCGAGCTTGCGTCTTATCTTGAACAGAGTCGTGATGAGCTGTTTACGTATATCGGTTTAAAAACGTTAATGGACCGCTATGTTGTGCGTGATTATACAAAAACACCTGTAGAATTACCGCAAGAGCGTTGGATGGTCATTGCAATGACATTGATGCAAGATGAAACGGAAAACCGCTTAGAAAAAGTACGAGAATCGTATTGGGCGATGAGTAATTTATATATGACGGTTGCAACACCAACATTGTCAAATGCCGGAAAAACGCATGGCCAGCTTTCAAGCTGCTTTATTGATACGGTAGATGATAGTTTACAAAGTATTTATGATACGAACACCGATGTTGCAACATTATCGAAATACGGGGGCGGTATAGGCGTTTACATGGGGAAAATCCGTAGTCGTGGCTCCTCTATCAAAGGGTTTAAAGGCGCATCTAGTGGGGTACTGCCATGGATCAAACAACTTAATAATACAGCGGTGTCAGTGGATCAGCTTGGTCAACGCCAAGGCGCAATCGCCGTATATTTAGATGTGTGGCATAAAGATGTCTTTACGTTTTTAGATTTACGTTTAAATAATGGAGACGAACGATTACGCGCGCATGATATTTTCACTGGTTTATGTTTACCGGATATTTTTATGGAAGCAGTCGAAGCGCGTGGAGAGTGGCATTTATTTGACCCACATGAAGTACGTGAGGTAATGGGCTTCTCACTTGAAGATTGTTATGATGAGCAAAAAGGACAAGGCTCTTTCCGAGATAAATATGCGTCGTGCATTGCCAATCCACTATTAAGTCGAGAAGTGGTGCCGGCAATCGATATTATGAAGCGTATTATGCGTTCACAGTTGGAAACAGGTGTACCATTTATGTTTTACCGCGATGAAGTAAATCGCATGAATCCAAATAAGCATGAAGGGATGATTTATAGTTCAAATTTATGTACTGAAATTTTCCAAAACATGTCGCCGACGCAATTCGAATCCATTACGTTAGAAGATGATGTGATTGTGACACGTCGTAAGCCAGGAGATTTTGTTGTATGTAATTTATCTTCTGTCAATTTAGGAAAGGCTGTTCCGGCTGGTGTGTTAGAGCGTTTAATACCGATTCAAGTGCGCATGTTAGATAATGTGATTGCCTTAAATACTATTCCTGTGAAACAAGCCGAGCGTACTAATGCTCGTTATCGTGGAATTGGGCTAGGGACATTTGGTTGGCATCATTTACTTGCCTTGAAGGAAATTCAATGGGAGTCGGATGAGGCAGTTGACTTTGCTGATAAATTATACGAGCATATTGCGTATTTAACGATTCGTGCATCGAGTGCACTTGCGCGCGAAAAAGGTGCTTACCCATTATTTGAGGGCTCTGACTGGCAAACAGGTGCTTATTTTGAAAAGCGTAGCTACAACAGTGACAAGTGGCAAGCTTTGCGTGCGGATGTCGCAAAATATGGAATGCGCAATGGGTATGTAATGGCCGTAGCACCAAATTCATCGACATCTATTTTGGCAGGCAGTACGGCAACAATTGATCCGATTTTCCAAAAGAGTTACTCCGAGGAGAAAAAGGATTACAAAATTCCTGTTACAGTACCGGACTTATCACCCGTAACGACTTGGTATTATAAGTCTGCTTACTTTATCGATCAAAACTGGACGATTAAACAAAATGCGGCACGTGCCCGTCATATTGACCAGGGCATTTCGCTTAATTTATATGTGCAAAATACGATTCAGGCAAAAGACTTACTCGCTTTACATCTTAATGCTTGGGCAAGTGGCGTAAAAACGACTTATTATGTGCGCTCAACATCTGTTGAATTGCTAGAATGTGAGTCTTGTGCAAGCTAGGAGGAATAGAAAATGACAACAATTACGAAACGAAAAATGATGGATAAGGAGGCGCCAAACCGTTCGACAGCCATTGTGAACGGGCGCTCTTCTAATATTTTAAACTGGGATGATGTGCGTTTTAGTTGGGCGTACCCAAAATATAAAAAAATGCTTGGGAACTTTTGGACACCTTTTGAGATTAATATGAGCAATGATGTCAAACAATTTCCAACTTTATCAGCGGATGAACAGGAATCATTTTTGAAAATTATTGGCTTACTGGCACTGTTAGACAGTGTACAAACGGATTTTGCGGGCAAGGTGGCGGACTATTTAACCGATTCGAGCCTTAATGCCTTAATGATTATTTTAGCGCAACAAGAGGTGATTCATAATCATTCCTATTCTTATGTTTTATCCAGTATTGTAAATAAAGATGAACAAGACCGTACATTTGACTTTTGGCGCACGGAGCCAGTGTTAGAGCGTCGCAATGATTTTGTGATGAAAGGCTATCAAGCATTTGCAGAGGAACCAAATGTTGAAAATATGTTAGAGGCCATTGTCTATGATGTTATTTTAGAAGGCTTATTTTTCTATTCAGGCTTTGCCTTCTTCTATCATTTAGCACGCAATCAAAAAATGGTGGCTTCGTCAACGATGATCAATTATATCAACCGTGATGAACAGCTACATGTGGATTTATTTGTGAAAATCTATCAGGAATTGCTAGCGGAATTTCCTGAATATGATACACCAGAACGAGCGGCGCGTGTGCAGGAGATTTTCCGTGAAGCGGTTCAACTTGAAATCGATTGGGCAAATGAAGTCATAGGTGAAAAAATTGAAGGACTTGATGTGGAAGATGTCCATGATTATGTCCATTTTTATGCGAATGTACGTTGCCACCAACTAGGGGTAGAGCGTCCGTTTGAGGGTTATCGAAAAAATCCATTAAAATGGATTAAAGCATACGAGGATGTAGACTTAGGAAAGACAGATTTCTTTGAACAACGCTCCCGTCAATATGTCAAAGTTAATGTAGAAGATAACGGCTTCGATGACTTGTAATTTAATATAATATAATTGTTTGAGTGCCTGTCACTCTATCCACTTGGCTTTTGCGTAGCATGATGTAAGCCACAACTCCCGCTTTTGCGCCGTATGTTGTGACTTTCTGTATGTGAGTTCTCGCAGAAGTTCAAGTGGATTTTTACTTTCTAGCCAGAAAATTGTTTGAGTGCCTGTCACTAAAATCCATCTGAATTCAGTTGCCAATTGGGAATGATTTTCAGTTATAATGAATAGCGTATGTGATTTACAAGGAACGGAGACGAAAGAATGCAAGTAGTTAAACAGTTAGGGAGGTATTTAGGACCCTATAAATTTTTTACACTGATTGCACCTATTTTAATGGTGCTTGAGGTAACGATGGATTTAATCCAACCAACCATTATGCAACATATGATTGATACAGGAATAGCAAATGGTGACAATCCATATGTCCTTCAAATGTTCGTGTTAATGCTGATGAGTGCGGTTCTTGGACTAGTAGGGGGGATTGGGTGCTCTTTTTATAGTTCCAAGGCGGCTATTCACTTTGCCTCTGATGTCCGTCAATCATTGTATGAAAAAATGATGACGTATTCGGCAAAGGAACGTGATGCTTTCACTACAGGAAAGTTAATTACCATTTTAACAAGTGATGTGGAAAGTGTTCAACGTGCATTTATGATGACGTTACGGATTTTTGTTCGTGGCCCGCTGTTATTTATTGGGGCTGTTATTATTGTTTTTGTAACAGCTCGCGAATTATTTTCTATTTTACTAGTAATTGTACCGATTTTAATAATGGCCATGTATTTTTTTACAAAATATTCAGGTGTTTTGTATCGTAAAGTACAAGAGGCTATTGACGGGGTTAATACAAAATTACAGGAGAATTTAGCGGGGATTCGTGTGGTGAAAGCGTTTCGACGTGAAAAGCATCAGGTAGAGCAGTTCGCTATGCTCAATGACACGCTAACGAAACGTTTTATTACCGCAGAACAAATAGTAGGAATACTGGTACCGTTTACGATGTTTGTCGTCAATATTGGCATTGTTGCGGCACTTTGGCTAGGTGCCATTAAAGTGGAAACAGGTACTTTGCAAGTTGGTGTTATACTTGCGTTTATAAACTATTTAACGATTATTTTAAATGGACTCATGTCTTCGAGTATGGTTCTAATGCAAATTGCTCGTGCTCTTCCTTCTGGGGAGCGTATTGTGGATGTCCTAAATAGGGAAGTGGCAGTGACAGAAGTAGCACAGCCCATTAAGACGTCCATCCAAGGAATGATAGACTTCCAAAATGTAAGCTATCGCTATTATGAAAATTCGGAGGATGTCCTGAAAAACATTACATTTTCTGTACAGGTAGGGCAAACAATTGGGATAATTGGTAAAACGGGGAGTGGTAAATCAACACTAGTAAAACTATTACCACGACTAGTTGACCCGACAAGTGGAGTTATTTTGCTAGATGGAAAACCATTACATCAATATGCATTGCCAACATTACGAAAACATATTGGTTTTACCTCTCAAAAGGCTTTACTATTTTCAGGGACAATTGAAAAAAATATACGTTTTGGGAAGGAAGAAGCGACACAACAGGAATTACAGCTGGCACTTGATGCAGCTTGTGCAACT
The DNA here is from genome assembly GCF_002982115.1 of Lysinibacillus sphaericus. Lineage (GTDB taxonomy): Bacteria > Bacillota > Bacilli > Bacillales_A > Planococcaceae > Lysinibacillus > Lysinibacillus sphaericus. Next base: position 2,052,399 of record NZ_CP019980.1, read on the forward strand.
GAATTTGTTGCGAAACTTGAACAAGGGCCAGCACATGAATTGTCACAAGGGGCAACGAACTTATCTGGCGGTCAAAAACAGCGCTTAGCACTAACCCGCGCATTTGTAAGACGACCAGCTATCCTTGTCTTAGATGATACAACGTCCGCTCTAGATAGCGCATCTGAAAAGCAAGTACAGCAGGCGATTAACGAGCAATTTCAAGAGACAACAACATTTATTGTTGCATCTAAAATTACTTCCATTCAACAGGCGGATTTAATTTTAGTGTTAGAAGATGGCGAAATTGTTGGGCAAGGAACGCATCAGCATTTATTACAAAATAATAAGCCGTACAAAGCAATCTATGCTTCTCAGCAAAAGGCTGGTGAACGACAATGAGTCAAAGTCAACCAAAGCAAATAAATTTTGGACGTGGACCACGAATAGGCGGACCAACAGAAAAAGCTCAAAATCAAAAAACAACGCTCTTACGTTTATGGCACTATATCAAGCAACAAAAAGTGGAATTGTACTTCTCGGTATTTTTCGTCATCGCTTCGACATTTTTAAGCTTAGCTGGACCATATCTAATCGGTCATATTGTGGATGACTATATTATGAAAAAGCAAGTAGCAGGGGCAATTCGACTTGGTATTGTTCTTGCCTGTATTTTTACTGTAGCATCCCTTTTTACTTGGTTACAAACGTATGTCATGATTCATGTCGCGATGAAAACGATTCGCACATTACGGCTTGAACTATTTAAAAAACTGCAAACATTAACAGTGAAGTTTTTTGATCAACACGCACTTGGTGATTTAATGAGCCGTGTGACCAATGATATTGATAATTTGAATACAGCGTTAGCACAGAGCGTGACACAAATCGTATCGTCGATTTTAACAGTCATCGGAGTAAGCATCGCGATGTTTGCCTTGAGCTGGCAATTGGCTATCGTCACGCTCATTATTATCCCTTTGATTGTTTTCACAACTAAACAAATTGTCAAGCGTAGCAGTAAAAATTATGCAGCTCGTCAACGTGATTTAGGAAAGCTGAATGGAACGATTGAGGAAATGATAACAGGTGCAGAGGTCGTGACACTTTTTGGTAAGGAGCAGCAAGCTATCGAAACTTTTCGATTACAAAATAACAACCTTCGAAATTCAGCACAACGCGCTGAAATAACGTCCGGCTTACTAGGGCCAATCAACAACTTTATGAATAACTTGGGGCTAGCAGTTGTCATTGGTACAGGGGCATTTTTGGCTGTGAAGGGGCTCGTGACTGTCGGCATTATTGCGGCATTTGTCACATACACGCGTCAATTTTTCCGTCCGCTTAATCAGTTATCGAACTTATTAAATACGTTTCAATCAGCGATTGCAGGGGCAGAACGAGTTTTTGAAATTTTAGATGAACCTTCAGAAGTGGCAGATAAACCACAGGCAATTGATTGTCACAGTTTGAAGGGGGATGTAGCATTCCAACAAGTATCTTTCAGCTATTTGCCAAATCAGCCGATACTAAAAAATATTACTTTCCAAGCCAAGGCAGGAGAAACAATTGCACTAGTGGGTCCTACAGGCTCTGGTAAAACGACAATTATTAATTTGCTGACTCGTTTTTATGATGTCGATGCAGGTGAGATTCTTATTGATGGCCTCAATATTGAGGAGTATAAAATGGCCACGATTCGAAAGCGCGTTGGTGTAGTATTACAAGATACCTATTTATTCACGGGCACTATTCGTGAAAATATTCGCTTTGGTAAGCTCGATGCGACGGATGCAGAGGTTGAAGAAGCGGCTAAAATTGCTAATGCACATAATTTTATTAAATACTTACCAGCACAATACGATACTGTAGTACAAGCAGGGGGAGCTAATTTAAGCCAAGGGCAAAGACAACTCCTAGCGATTGCTCGTGCTATTTTAGAAAATGCTGATATTTTAATTTTGGATGAAGCCACATCTAGCGTTGATACGCAAACAGAGGTGGATATTCAAAAAGGATTGCAACATTTAATGCAAGGACGCACAAGTTTTGTGATTGCACACCGTTTGAAAACGATAGAAAATGCCAATCAAATTTTCGTTATTCAACAAGGCGAAATTGTTGAACAAGGTAACCATCAACAACTGATGCAACAACAAGGAATTTACAACAACCTCCAGCAAAAACTACTGTTAGAACAAGAACAGTCAAGTGTCTAAACCCTTTTAAATTTCCTATGAAAAATTTACAGAACCCTTCATCTTAAGCGCACTGAAAAAGATGGAGGGTTCAATTTTTGACAAGTAGTCGCATATAGATGGTAAAGAAAATGGATACGGCTACGTCTTAGGTCTTAGACGAAGTTAAAGCCAAGGGTCGTTTTCATATAGCGAGAATCAGATAAAATGAAATGAATGGGATATGAAAAAGTAGGAGGAAATAATGTGAAAAAAATATTGGTGTTAGCTTTCATGATGTGTGGCTCGTTGCTCGTTTTAAGTGGTTGTTTTTCTGTGATTCCAGAGAAGGAAAAAGAAGATACCTTTCAGGTGAAAAAGGATGATGCGCAAAAATTAGATGTTGAAATAAATCTAGGTGTTGGGGAAATGACGGTTTCAAAAGGTGCGAAAGAATGGTTAGAGGGAAATGCCCAGTATAATATTAATAAATTAGCACCAGAAGTGAAGTATAAACTACGTGGCAATACAGGTGAAATTGAGATTGATCATAAAGGCTCTAGTAAAGTGAAGATTGGTAATACAAAAAATTTATGGGATGTCCAATTAAATGAAGATATTCCAATGGACCTTTCGATAGAGACAGGTGCATCAAAAGCAATGCTTGATTTACGAGGACTGAAACTTGAAAAATTAGATATTGAAACAGGGGTAGGAGACCTAAATGTTGACTTAGGTGGCGATTGGAAAAAAAGCTTCAAAACAAATATTGAAACGGGTGTTGGGCAAACTACGGTCATTTTACCATCAGAAGTCGGTGTAAAAATAACGACCGAAAAAGGCATTGGTTCGATGAATCTAGAAGGCTTTATTGCAAAAGGTAAAGGGGTATTTGTTAATGAGGCGTATGAAAAGGCAGATATAGTGCTTGAGGTGAACTCAGAGTTAGGCGTAGGCGACGTTACATTCAAACTAGATAAGTAACTACCTACTACAATACGATCAATTTAAGCGTCAAATACAACAGGTGAATTGTATTTGACGCTTATTTTATGTTAGCTTAAAGAAAGCAAGCGTAATTGAAGGAGCGAATGAATTGAGAATTTTTACATATAAACAACCTGTAACGATTGAATCGACGAAAGTAGTTCAAATAGTGAATGAGGAAGGAAACGTCTCATCAACTGTCCAGCGGATTTACTCCAATGGATTGAAAAAAGCTTTTGACCGTACGATGGATTATCGATATTTTGTACAATTTGATGTCAGCACAGTGGATGGACAACGTCTTTTCTCCTGTAAAAAAGTATCACGACGTGGGCGTGTGCATTTCAAAGGCAAGGACTTTGTAACAGGAAAAGACTATATGATTGCCTATGACGGCTGGCAAATCATGATTCCAGATTTAATCATAACAGATGGTCAACAAAAAATAATGCTGAATAAGGAGATGGAAGGCTGGTCTGTGTTTACGTTGGATGAACAGCCAATTGCACGCTGGCAAGCGGTTTATCAAGAAACACATTTTGATATTACACTGGAGATAGAAGCAACGAGCCCGATTCAACATGAAGCATTTTTTATTGCCATAGGACAGGCTGTCTTATTTGTCGGAGCATAGTATGAAAAGCACCTTTCATGAATGAGAGGTGTTTTTTTTGATGACATCAACTTCATCGTTATTGCACTATTACAATGTTAATTATAGTAAAATTAACTAAGAAGTTTCCAACTTACAATCATTGTTTGAAATTTATATTTCGAGGAGAGAGTAGGATGAAGAAAAAGCCGATTTACGTTGAAATTGATATACAAGCACCGATTAAGGATGCTTGGCATTATACGCAAAACCCAAAGTTGCATGAACAGTGGGATTTACGCTTTACATCCATTACATATAAAGAAAAAGAAGAGCTTTCAGAACTGCAACGCTTTACTTATGAAACAAAAGTGATGCCTGGTGTAACAGTGAGTGGGTGGGGAGAAAGTAAAGGGGAACATTTGACGAAAGATGGCGTTAAAATATCTTCTTTGCATTTTGGGACGCCACAAAAAATATCACCAATTGCAGAGGGTAAAGGGTATTGGAAGTATATTCCGAAGAAACAAGCGTTAACTTTTTTAACGCAATATGATTATGAAGTGCGCTATGGCAAATTAGGTTTGCTATTTGACTTGGTATTTCGTCCATTAATGGGATGGGCAACAGCACTTAGTTTTGATGTTTTGAAAAGGTGGCTAGAGAAGGGAGAAAATCCATCTGCGCAATATCGACGCTTTTTTCTAACACTGCTTATTAGCGCATTATTTTGCTTCGTTTGGTTGTATCATGGACTAATACCTAAAGTACTTTTCCAACATCCTCTGGAAGTGATGATGGTAGAACATTCGTTGACACAGGTGAATACTGCTAATGACCGCAATGTAGCAAATGCAACTTCACTCGTTTATTGGATTGGTGTGGCAGAGATGCTATTTGCACTTTGCTGGTTAGTACCTAGAGGGAAGCGGTTGCTCTTTGGGCTGCAAATCATGTTATTCCCACTCTTAACGCTTGGTGCTGTGTTAGTAGATACTGATATTGCAATAGCCCCATTCAACCCAGTCACATTAAATGGCGCATTATGGGTCTTATCCATTATAGGATTTGTACTTAGTAAAGATTTACCGAGTGCGGCAAGTTGTAAACGAAAGCGAGGGAAAAAAGATTGACCATCTATCAAACGTTATTAGGGGAGGACTTTAAAAGACTCCATCCAAAACTACAACAGCGCTATGCATTGCCAGTAGGTCAAACGTTTAATGCGCAAGGCGTGATGCATGATATACAATCAGGAGCAAAATGGATGCGTCCCTTTTATGTGATGGCTGCCAAGTTTAGGTTTTTATTTCCTGAGTCAGGAAAGGATATCCCCTTTACTATCAGTAATACATGTCGACAAATGCCCAATGGAGAATTGGAGGTTATATGGGAACGTTCCTTTTATTTTAATCGCAAGACAAGGCATTTTGATGCGAGGATGACGGTTGATCCAATTAAAAAAATTGTCAAAGATTACTTAGGCGCACCAGCTCTTTTTTATTCAGATTTATTGTTTTCAGTGACAAGAGAAGGGAAATTACTTATTCGTTCAGGGCCACAACGATTTGTTATGTCTAGACTAGAATGGGCGATACCGCAACAGCTAGAAGGGCGCGTTATTGTCGAGGAAGGCTATGATGAGTACAGAGAAGTTTTTACAATTCACGTATCGATTTATAATCCGCTTATTGGGAGGTTAATGATGTATGCTGGGGAATTTACGCAAAAATCTCTTTAGTCCCGTGTTATTAATAGGTTGGGTACTTATGCTGTGTTGCTATCTGTTTAGCATGCAACCACATTATTTACTATTACTTACTTTTGCGCAACTTGTATTCGTCCCTGCAATGCTAAAAATGGTCGTTTCTTTCAATAAAATAGGTCATATCATTATCATCGCTATGATGCTTGTTGTAACGATTTTACACTTTTCTATTAATCGTGAGTTAGCGATTGTCTTAGCGGGTTTATATGTTGTCTATACAGCTTATATTGCATACCAAGGTGTGACGCGCTTTTTACAGCGAGGTTTTACGAACATTGCTGAAATCGCTATCGATATTGGACTCCTCTATTTATTTATTGGAGGTCTATGGTTCTTTGCCTTTATAGCAGAAATAGATACAGGATTTTCATCGTTAATTACATGGTTAACTGCAATCCATTTTCACTATTCAGCTTGTCTATTTGCAATATCAATTGGTTTATTTGGACGTTTCCATACAAGCAAATGGTACAATGCAGTCGTCATAATCTTACTAACAGGACCATTGTTAGTTGCACTTGGAATTACGTTTTCCACAATCATTGAAATTGTATCAGTGGCACTTTATATATTTGCCATCTACTGCTTGTTTACACTGTCCTTGAAAACAACTCTGCCTAAGAGACAGGGAGCACTATTGCGAATTTCTTACGGCTCATTATGTTTGACAATTTTAGGATCTTTTCTTTATGCTATTGGCAATTTTACTGGCACGTCGATTATAAGTATTCCCGATATGTTAACCTATCATGGTTTAGTGAATTGTCTGTTGTTTGGATTGATGGGGGTAATCGCGTGGGGAATAGACGTCCCAAAATCTTCCCATCAGCCTTTTACGTTTCCGGTGAGTCGTATACGTGGGAAACTACAGCCTTTGGAAGAGCCGCATACCGGTTTAGTTGATGTACTGCAAGATTTTGTAGATACAAGGAAACTTCCACAAATTATCCCACATTTTTATGAGCAAACGACTAATTATCGTCTAAATGCTTCGGTACAATGGCGATGTTGGTTTAAACCATTTGCATTCATCTATCAAGGCATTAGCCGTTGGATGCAACAGCTTAATTTGCCGCTATCCAGTCGACCAGTGGAGATGAATGGCGTTATTATGAAAGTAGATGAACGACAGGATGGTCGCCTTGCTCCGCGTGCTTGGATTCGTAAAATAAACGAGCAGACGATATTCGTAGCCATTTACTCACAACATACGACCAATCAAACAACGTATATGAATATTGCTTTACCATTACCTTTTTCAACTATGATAGGTATTTTATATGTATATGAGCAAGACGGAAAATTACATATAACAAGCTCTAAAACTGGGGAAGCAGGTATCTATTTAGCATTCAAACAAAATATATTGAGACTACCTTTGAATGAGCATTTTACGATTACGGCGAAAAATGATACAACTTTAACGGCGATACATACGATGCGCATTTTTGGATTGTCTTTTTTACGAATAGATTATCAAATAGAACAAATATAATTCCGTTATTCTACAATAATAAAAAATAAGCTAAAGAAAGAGAAGAAGTGTTAGATTGACGAATGTCGATTTAACACTTTTTTGCTGTAAGTACTATTATCTACTACTGAGAGCAGTTGCATAATTAGTTTCGTTTTCTACCATTCAATTTACATGTTAATAGTATAGAGAAAACATACTATCACCTTAGCTCCATTTTGTGAATTTTAGATTCAAGTCCCGAAAAAATTGAATTTTTTAACTAGAATAAGCAAACTAAATAAGCAAAAAGTCTTATTTATGGATTTTTCTTTTTTGTAAAAATCATAATCCAATAGAAGGAAAAATGATGTTGAAAATCAAAAGGATGCTAAAAAACACAAAGAAACCTCTGTTTTATTCAACTAATTATAAGAAAAAATATTATTTCATCCTAAACCTTTTTAAAAATGGTAGATTACTAATATTAAGCAATACAGTGAAATTTTTTTATCGATTGCCTGTTATTTTTTAGAGAAGAAATAGAATACTCGAAGGAGATTGCCAAAAAATTGATAATCAGAAGGAGAAATTGACAAATGAATTTTAAATCGATTAGCAAAAGGATTGTATTTTCATTTAGTATTGTTGTTGCCGTTATTGTTTTATATATTGGTTTCAATTTTTATGAAATCGCACAAAGTAACCAAGCGACAGAACAAATTGTGGATGAGGAGTTGCAATTATTAATTGCTGATTATGAGTTAGCATCTACCATTGGTTTAAGAATTGCTGCAGCAAGGGGCTATGTATTATCTGGCAATGAAAAATATAAAACAATTTATGATGAAAATGTAGAACGAGCGCTTGCCAATGAAAAAATACGTCTAGCTATTGCTGAATCAGCAGAATTTACCAAGTATGCTGAAATGGCAAAAGAATGGAGTAGCTATGTTCAAAACGATGTTTTTGAAATATACGATCAAGGAAATAAGGAATTAGCCATACATAATTTAGCTGCAATGGATGAAAAAGCGACGGAAATTCGTGAGGGATATGAGGCATTAGCAGCACAACGGAAACAATCAATAAATGCTGTAGGAGATACACTTATTACTGATGGGGAGCGTAAGCAAACTATAAGTATTATTGTAGGAATAAGCATTGCCTTGATCGCCATTATTATTGCAATATTCAGCGCTCGTATTATTTCGAAGCCTATTATCTTAATTACCAATCGGATGAAGAAAATTACAGATGGGGATTTAAGTGAACCTGCACTAAATGTAACATCAAAAGATGAAATAGGGCAATTAACCGAAGCAACAAATACGATGTCCCAAATTTTAAATAATCTATTAAAACATATTCAAACGGTGTCAAATGAGGTTGCCGCCCATAGTGAGGAACTGATGCAATCTGCTACAGAAGTAAAAGAGGGGACAGAGCAAGTTGTAGATACAGTTGAAGAAATTGCAAACGGAACGGAAGTGCAAGCGAGTAATGCATCTGATGTGGCAACAAGTATGATGGATTTTTCAAGTAAAGTAACCGATGTCAATCAAAGTAGTAGAGATGTCTATCAGTTTTCTGAATCTGTGATGAAGCTAACAGAAGAAGGGAAAGGACGTATGGAAGCTTCTACACAACAAATGATGACAATTGACTATATTGTGAAAGATTCAGTTGAAAAACTAGATGAATTAAATAAACAAACACAGGAAATATCTAAAATTATTGCGGTAATTCATGATATTGCAGCGCAAACAAATTTACTGGCGTTAAATGCAGCAATTGAAGCAGCACGTGCAGGAGAGCATGGCAAAGGATTCGCAGTAGTAGCAGATGAAGTTCGAAAACTAGCAGAGCAAGTATCTTCATCTATTAGTGAAATTACAGGTATCATTCAAATAATTCAAGATGATTCAACCGTTGTGACATCCTCTCTCGAAAAAGGATATGGAGAAGTTGCAAAAGGTACAACACAAATTGTTTCGACGAATGAGACATTTAGTGAAATTGCAAATGCTGTCTATTCCATGTCATCGAGCATCGTCAATATGTCAACAAAGCTAGAAGAAGTTGTACAAAATACGATGACTATTAATAAATCAGTGGATGAAATTGCCGCTGTGTCTGAGCAGTCAGCTGCAGGTATTCAAGAAACTTCAGCAACGATAGAACAAACCGCTAGCTCAATGGACGAAATAAAAAATAGTTCAAGTCATCTAGCTGAAATGGCTGAAAACTTAAATGATCTTATTGGGAAATTTAAATTATAAATAATGTATTAAACCGATTGGATACAACACCGAAAGAAAACAACAAATTACGATAAACAAAACCAGTAAGAGGCGAATGTATCGCTTACTTGCTGGTTTTTTAATGTTCATAAGTAATTGTTGGTGAATATCTTTTAAAAATAGATTTTCCAATGGATAAACGAGGAAATGGTCATTTATTTGGTTAAAATTGAATAATCGTAAGTTCAATGGGGATATAAATAGGATGAATAGGCTGATTTATGGAGTACTTAATAAAGTACGACATGTAAACGACAGGAGGCATGAGGATGGCAATACTTGTAGTAAAAAAAGGTATAATGCATCGTTATCAAAATATCAATCAGGCGCTGCAAGACGCTGAAGTTGGAGATGCTATAGAAATTCGGGATGGTATTTATGAAGAAAGTATAGAGATTTCAAAAAGGTTAACGCTCTATGGTAAAGGGGATGTTACGATTAAAGGTGGCGTGTTTATTCGTTACCATACGCATGTGGACATCCGTAATATCCGATTTAGTCAAGGCCAAGGCATTTATGTGAAAGGGGATTTGCAGCTTGAAAACTGCATCATTGAAAAGCAACAAGTAAGTACCCAAGTCACTGTTAACTTTGGCACTTTAATGATGAAAAATGTTGATATACTGGCAGGCGCATCTAATCAATTTGGCATTCGGATAGATAATGGTTCAAGTGTTATGCTGATTGAATCGACATTACACCAGCATACGAAAGCACAAATCATTGCACAAAATAGTGAAATTTCATTGTCGAAGTGCATGTTGCTAGAGGGCACGATGAATGGAATTTTTGCCATACGAAACGTTCACATGGTCATAGAGGATTGTGAAATTCATGGGCATGAAAAAACTCAAATTGTTGCAGCATCCAGTACAATTTCTTTAGTCAACTCGCTTATTCACGAAGGAAAAGACGTAGGAATCCAAGTATTTAGTGGTTCAAAATTAACAATCAATCAATGTGAAATCAAGCACCATGCTGAAACTAATGTCGTTGTCCATGAAAGCGAACTTGTAGCGTCTGATAGTCGCATTGCGAAAAGTAATGGCAATGGACTGTATATAGGTGAAAAATCAAAGGCTGATATCTATGATTGTCAGTTATCCGGTCATAAAAAACCACAGCTGTTTATAGAGAATAGTAAAGCCGAGATTCGAAAATGCCAGGTGACAAATGGCAGCACAACAGGTATCACTATTTTCAATGAAGCCGATGTCATGATGACAGAATGTACAATTCATCATCATACACAATTTCACGTAATTGTTGATGCAAGTGGTCTTGTTCTCGATCAATGTATCATACAGTTTGGGCAAACAGGTGGAATTTATGGAAATGATCATGCCAAAATCACAGTAAAAAATTCACGCATACAGGAAGTAGAAAGTCATCATATATATATTAATAATGCGCGTCTTTTTGCCAACAAATGTACCTTTAACCATATAGTTGGTAATGGAATTACGTGTATTGATGCCATTGTTGAAGTAGTAGACAGTCAATTCTCGCAATGTAAACAAAGTCCTTATTCTATTTTTTGGTCTGATAAGTCAATGGGGCGCATCCAAAATTGTGCAATCAACGACACCGAGCGAACTTTTTTGGCAATGACCAATCAATCGCTTCTTGAACTCGTCAATAGCACCTTATCCAATGTTAAAACAGCGGCAGTTGTTCAGGAACAGAGCCAATTATATATTCGGGGACCAATGCAAGCGGGGAGGTGTCAAAAAGATGACTCTTCAAGAATTATTCATATAGACTTACAACAACCAACGAGTAAAAAAACACAACGAATTGTCGATAAATTAAGTACATGTAACGGAAGCAATGTTGAAGATTGAAAAAAGAAAAAGAGTAGTTTCAAACTTTTGAAATTACTTTTTTTATGTCTGTTACAAGTCAAATGGTAAACACGGAGGTTTCAATTATAAGAAAAGGGGTATAAACAGTAGGGTTGGAACGTTCAATACCATATATATTCCATTTTTTACTATGCTATAAAAGTGTCTTAAGTGTGTAAGATGAAAGACCTTTACGAGATAAAATACTTGAAGAGGACGAATTTTTCATGCAAAATATGGACAAAGATTCATAGAATTCGACATAAGAAGTATTGATTTGTAAGAAAATTGCCCACTTTTTTGTGCGCGATACATTATGGTGAGAAAACTTGGAATTTATTCGGAAGTAAATTTAAAATATTTGTAATATTATATCCAAAATAACAATGTTTGTTTTTTTAGAAGAAAATATTGTTAGAAAATTTAGTTTTTAGATTGCTTAATTTGTAGGTTATATCCTATAATTAGTAAAAATGGTTCATTAATAATATTGTCTGTCTGTAGTACTAGACCTTTGGATAATGTTTTTGGAATAATGAAATGTTTTTGAATTTGGAAATGGGGTGAGAAAAGATGTTTGGGCTTTCGAAAGAAGAAATTATGATGATGCTAAAGAAAGTTGAATTAGCAGATAGCCAAAAAATTGCAATAGCTGATATATTTCATCAAAATAATCTGTTAATTGAACAACAGCTAGCATTTATTATCCATCTAGTAATAGATGAGCGCGAACGAAATACGTCAAACAATACATATTTAAATTAATGTCAAGGGATTTTGTCAAAGCGATAAACGATGTGTCTTGATATTATGCATAGAACAAATTATTAAAATCATGTGAGTCAAAATGATAAGGCTTACATCACAATATATGTAAATAAAGAAGAAATCACAGTTTTTTGTTGTGGACAAAATAACTGTGATTTTTTACTATATAAAACAAAAAATGAAACTTAGAACTATTCTAAACGTATAAAAGATAAAGAAGGAGGTTGTAATAATGAAAAGATGTGAGTGGGTAAAGTTAGACGAGCCATTATATGTAGATTATCATGATAAGGAATGGGGTGTGCCGATTTATGACGATCAGCACTTATTTGAAATGATTTGTCTAGAGGGGGCACAAGCAGGTCTGAGCTGGTGGACAATTTTACAAAAGAGAGAAGGTTACCGAGAGGCCTTTGACCAATTTAATGCTGCTAAAATCGTGTCCTATACCGAAGAGAAGTTGGCTGAACTAAAAGAGGATACACGTATCGTGCGCAACAAGCTTAAAATAGCAAGTGTCGTAACGAATGCACAAGCCTTTTTACGTATCCAACAACAGCATGGTTCTTTTTCACAGTACATATGGTCATTTGTAGACAATCACCCTATTGTGAATAACTGGGAAACGATTGCTGATGTACCAGTAACAACTGAACTAAGTGATCGAATGAGCAAACAGCTTAAAAAAGATGGTTTTAAATTTGTGGGTAGCACGATTTGTTATTCATTTATGCAGGCAGTCGGCATGGTCAATGATCATATTGTAGATTGTAGTTGTCGACAAGAGCAATCGTTAGAACAATCTTAAATTTATAGCCTATAACAAGGGGAATAATAGAAGAAATGATGGACGTGAAAAATAAGTAACTAAACTAATATGTTCTAGTAATACTATTGCAATATTTTAAATATACGATTTCACTAGACAATTAGGATGTTCTCATATATAATGGAATTAATAATAAGATTTCTTGATTTAAAATATTGAATTCACCTATTACAAAAAGTAATCGTGTTTTTCGGTACTTTTTATAATAGGTGAATTTTTTTTTGAAGAAATTGTTTATTAATTTATTTTTTGGAGGTTTTATTTATGAAACAAGGTACAGTAAAATGGTTTAACGCAGAAAAAGGTTTTGGATTTATCGAAGTTGAAGGTGAAGCAGACGTATTCGCTCACTTCTCAGCAATCCAAGGCGAAGGTTTCAAATCACTTGACGAAGGTCAAAAAGTTGAATTTGAAGTGGAAGACGGTAACCGCGGACCACAAGCTAAAAACATCGTTAAACTATAATTGAACGATCGTTTTGTAAAAAGAAGCATTCTTTAAGAATGCTTCTTTCAGATTGTCGACAAAAGGCATCAAGAAGTTTTAACCTTGATGCCTTTTGTCATTTTTTATAGTAAATAATTAGATTTCACTGCCGAGTTGACCATACTCTTTGAGCATATCTATTCTCCTTAAGCAGCTTGCCATGTCCAAGTAGCAAGCTTTTTCAAGTTCATGGCAGCAAAAGTAAGCATCGCCTGCATGGACAATTTTTTAAGACCCCTTAAGGTTGTCCATCGCATACCATGCTTTTCTTTTGCATCTGCAAAGACACGTTCAATCGTTTCTTTGCGCTTTGCATAAATTTGTTTAATAGCATATGAATGGCGTAAATGTTCAGCTTCTTCCATATATGTTTCCCAGATATGACGTTGAATAAGTTTTTGATGATTCTTGCTTTCTGTACATTGTGATAGCAAGGGGCAATTAGCACAAATCGTTGGATTCGATTTATATTGGCGATACCCTTCCTTTGTGGTTGTCGTATATTTCAATACCTGCCCTTGTGGGCAAAGATAACAATTATAGTACTCATCGTACACGTATTCATGCTTTCGAAAGAAACCATCCTTTGTTTTAGGACGTGTATAAGGGAGAACAGGTAACATTTGATTCTCTAATAAAAAGTTAGTGATGGCAGGTGTTTTATAAGCAGCATCCGCAGCAATCGCTAATGGCTTTTTCACTTTTTTAATGATTTTTTCAACAAGTGGCTGCAATACATAGCTATCGTGCACATTTCCTGGAGTCACAATCGTACCTAATACAAAACCTTTTTCATCTGTCGCTGCATGAAATGAATACGCAAACTGCTTAGTCCGTTCATCCTTAACATAATAACCACTCTCTGGGTCTGTCGTACTTTCCTTGATTTCTTTCCATTCGTCTTTTTCAAATCTCTCTGGAGGGAAGGGTTTTTTTCCGTGTTCCTCACGATCAATATTTAATTCCAGTTGAAGTTTCTCTTCATAAGCACGTGTTTCTTTTCGAACGACTTTTTTATCATACTTTCGCTTATTAGCGCTTGCCTTTACATGCGTGGAATCAATAAATACATGGTCTGCATGCAGGAGACCCTTCTTCATAATTTCTTTTAGAATACGATAGAAAATTTGTTCAAACACATCTGTGTCTTGAAACCGTCGCGCATAATTTTTACCGAAGGTAGAGAAGTGTGGAACTTCTGTATGGAAGCCAAATCCTAAAAACCAACGATAGGCCATGTTCGTTTCAATTTCTTTAATAGTTTGACGCATTGAGCGAATACCGAAAACATATTGAATAAAGGTCATTTTAAAGAGAACAACAGGGTCAATACTTGGACGCCCTAAAGATGAATAGAGGTTTTCCACTAATGGATAGATAAACGAAAAATCAATCGCTGCCTCTAGTTTTCGGACTAAATGGTCTTGTGGCACCAATTGGTCAATTGTCAGTATTTCTAATTGTTCACGTTCATTGATTTGATTTTTCGACATCATTTTCCATCACCTCAAATAGATTATTTTATTTATAGTTGATTGATAGCAATTCATATCAAGTTGATTGGAGCGAAGGGCGGGCGACTCCTGCGGGAACGCACAGTACGTAAGACGCAACAGACCGCGCGTTAGCGAGGGTTGCGGCTTACGATGTGCCCGCGGAAAGCGCCCGAACGTAGCGGAAATCAACAGGAGTAGACATCTATTTTTATCTTAAAATGAAAAAAGACTGTAGGCAAACTCGAAATTTTTCGAGTTTGTCTACAGTCTGAAAGAAGCATTCTTTAAGAATGCTTCTTTTTTTTCTTTATTTAAAATAATCATCCTATACAATTGTTATTTTTCGTTCCATGTTAAAAGCATTAATCTGTATATCATGAATACACCTAGATAAGCCCCAACAACTAAAAATAATGGATTTAAAAAAACGGCATGGATGGTTGTCATAAATACTGCACCATCTTTAATAATTTGATAAATTGATGTGGATGCAATACTACCAAAAATTATCAGCGCTAGCACAGCCAAAACATTCCATAGCAGGCGAGCACGGTCACTTTTGTATTGTAGCAATAGCATGATAGCAGGGACAACGATGCTCGATAAGATGATGAACAGTTTCAACTTAAATCACTTCCTTTCCTTAATTATGACCATGACTTTTAAATCATAATCAATGGCAGAAAGTAAAGCATGCTGTAGTGTGACATCGCTAATAAAAAGAACGTGTAAAAAAATTAACAATGGGGTAATAAAAAATATAGCCAGTAATATGGCAATCAAGAATAGGGAAGAGAAATTATTGAATGATAAAAGCTTTCTATGATGTTCAGCTTTTTTTAAACATATAATGATATGATTTAAGTACATATCCAGTTAAGGAAAAAAATTAAAGATTCAGGAGGGATTATCATCAAAGATCATCGTGTAGTATACACAAAGAAAACGAAGGGGGAAGGACGGAAAATGGAAAAGAAAACTGTAGTTAAAAATGGAATAGGATTTGGTTCAGTTCTAGCCATTACAATATCTTGGAGTGTCCATCATTCTATACTATGGGCAATTATTCACGGATGCTTTAGTTGGCTATATGTACTTTATTATGTGATGACAAGATAAAGAGATTTAAGAAGTTGTACATAAGGCTGCGGATGATTAGTTTTAACATATCCTTCGCAGTTTTAGCATACATAACTAAGTGTTACTTTTACGATTAATGACACTACTCATTGTTTACTGTAAATGAAAGTTCTTTGAAAGAAAGGTTGATAGGATGACACATCAAGTTACCGCTAAGAGCAATATAGATTATGGTGCTACAGGCATCGATGAAATATTGCAAAATGTAGCATATATTTTATCTACATTTGTTATGTCTTACCCGGATAAGAGAGGACGGGACAGAAAAAAAGAGCTTGAAGTCCCTTTTCATTTTGCAAAGAAACGTAATACCGCACGTATCATTGATAGTATTCAACGATTTGAGCCTCGAGCAGTCATTATTGATGTGGACTATGTAGGAGATGTATCGAAAGGAAAGATCGAACCAGTAGTAAAAGTAATTGTTAATGGATAATTAGTTTGTATAAGAATAGCTTGTAACAGTCCACCATCCTTCGTAGTAAAAAAACCTGCTTGACTATTTCGGAGAATTTTGGAAGTCGCAGCAGACGGTATTCACGTATATTGAAAGTCATCCGTAAATAGCAAGCAGATTCTTTTATAAAGCTTAGGTTTGTTTACACAGTTGCAATTCGTCTAAGTGCGTCAATTTTTTTGCAGTCGACAATAATAGGTGCATTTGCTGCTCCAGCTTCAACAAAATAAGCACAACAATTACACGTATCTAATTTTAAGAAAATAACACCAAGGAAGCTACCGCCACTTGATAAATAAAGATCTACTGTAGTTCCTAATTCAAATCTTCGTAATAAATGACAAATACAGCCTTCACAGTGGTGATGATCGTCTTTGTCCTCATCTCTGTCATCTTTCCAACAAGATTTTTCTTCACAAGCACAATAATTGTGTTTCCAGTCTTCATGTTTTCGGCAACAAGATTTTCCTTTATGATCATGTTTGCATTTTTTTTCGACTTCGCAATAATATTGATCTTCTTGTTTATCACATGTATCTTTTTTGTAATGATTCCAATTCATATGTTTACAATATCTATTATCTGTCATTTTGAAATCTCCCTTTTGTTAGTTTGTTTGTGTAATGCGCGCGCTAGCCTTACATTTATAATCTATGAATTGAAATGATATTGACTTGGTAATATGTCCCTTAATAGAGTTAAAAATTAAAATCATTTTGAAAAAACAAACCTGTATGTATACCTATTGGATACAAATGATAGAAAGAAATAAGATTTGAGTAAAGAAAAAGAAGGTCAAAGAGCATAACGGTGTTGCCTTCCTTTCCTTTTGCGACAAAGAAGCTCTTTCCAGTGATGCGTCAGTGCCCAAAAACGTATTTTTTGTGAAAAAAGGAGAGCAGGAGAAAATGCATAAAAGTTTTATAAAAGGTATTTGTATAGTGATGGCATTACTTATATTTGTAACAATTTATTTGAAATACCAGCCGACTACATCTGTGAAATTAACTCAAAATAATTCTTCTCAATATGCATCTGAAGAAATAGCGCAAAAGTTACAACGCACGCAATTAACAAAAAAAATAATTATAGCGCTAAGGGATGAAGGCTATCATCCAGATAGCACGATTGAATATTTAATCGACTCATCGGACAATCAAATTATCACAATAAGTTTACATAATTTAGAGAAAATCGATAACCGAACGGAGAGCAAAATCCAAAAAATAGTAAATAACATTGCAAAAAAGAATAACTTTAATTTGTTTATTGTGGATGTCCAGCTTACTGATCGAAATTGACGATTTTTGTACATGAATCCTAGTCCATTAGAAGAAAATAAATAGTTAGTAATAACTACAAAAAGATGAAAATTATTGGAAAATTATTATAGTATGTACTCCTCTTTATTGGTATATTTAGTATGTTAAAAGAAGAATTGGGAGGATTTAGTGATGAAGAAGTTTTTAATCATGGCTGTACTGTCGTTAGTAGCAATTATGGCAGCCGCATGTGGTAGTGAAGTTAGCAAAGGAGGTAGCACTCCTATCCCAAGTAACGAAGCAAAGAAGGAAGAAGCTTCAGCAGATAAGGAATCAGAAGAAAAAGAAGAAGTTAAAAACGATCAGACTGAGAAAGAAGCAGCTGCTCCAGTCGTTAATTATGCAAGAAACTATTTAGAAGATGTACCATTTTTCACAGAAGATCAACTAACATTAGAAAAGCAATCATATAATTTTATTTCAACGAATGCAGATTTATTCCCGGCTTTATCGAAAGAAGCAATTCAAAAAACAAAAAAGCTTGCGGATGATAAAATCACTTCCAAGCATTTAAATAAAAATATTAAACCGTATCTAGAGAAAATGGTTACCTTTGCAGGCGATATCATCCAAATAGAGGAAGATACATTAGAGGATGGTACACCAGTGTCACTTATTTTAATTGAAGATATGGACTTTAATGCGATTTATGCCATTGGCTATCAATCAACAGAATTCCTTGAAGGGGATTTTGTGGAAATTTGGGGTTTACCTTTAGGTCAATATAGTTATGAAAACATAGATGGCGGTACTACATTAGCTCAGGCTATTGCAACGTCTCATATAGAATAAAAAATATAAGGGCACTCTCGTAGGAGATGTGTCCTTTTAGCATGCATCAAAAATTAATCTAATCTATGATATAATCGCAAAGAAAGAGGTGATTTTCCTGAATATTTTAGTTTTAGGTGCAACTGGCCGTGTAGGCAGTCATATCGTTTCCCTTGCACTAAACGATGGTCATCAAGTAATCGCATTAGTACGTACACCAAGTAAAATGATAATAGCGAATGAGAATTTACAAGTTAAACTAGGTAATGTCTTAAATAAAAACGACCTCATATCAGTTATGGCAGATGTAGATGTCGTTATTAGCGCATTAAATACGGATGGGTCAAACACGTTAACAGCAAGTTTACCACTCATTCTCGATGCAATGGCAAGTAAAAAAGTGAACCGAATTATAACAGTCGGGACAGCTGGAATTTTACAAAGTCGTCTAACGCCTAATTTACTTCGATATCAATCCAGTGAATCAAAACGAAAGTCAACGTTTGCAGCACAAGAACATCACAATGCCTTTAAATTATTAGCGCAATCAACTATGGATTGGACAATCGTTTGTCCTACATATTTACCAGATGGACGTTATACAGGTAAATATCGCGTAGAGCGAGATTTCCTTCCAGAAGGTGGAAATGAAATATCTGTGGCAGACACTGCACAATTTACTTACCAACAAATTCAATGTTCTGAATACGTGAAGTCTCGAGTAGGAATCGCCTATTAATAGATTATTTGCACACACTTATTTTAACGATGTTAGTTAAAATGAGTGTGTTTTTCCGTCATCGAAGGATCTACAGCTTTACGTCATTTTAATAAAAAAAGCTGTAGCAACAGTTTGCTACAGCAAATGAATAATTAGGGAGATTCATGGCTTAAATTTTATTGTGGCACATAACTTGTTTATTTATACTTCATATGGCAGTTAATAATTCAAATTTAAAAGCATTTTTTAATCATTTCCACAAATAATAAAGTACTAAATAATTTTTTTGGGAAGTGAAGTTGTTGAAGAAATTAATGCTATATATTGTGCCTTTTTGTATTTTAGCGGCCTCCATTTTTTTTGTAAGTGAACGTTTCTCTGCTGATAAAGGAAGAAAATATTATGAAGAGGCAGGGCAAATATTATGGGAAATAAAAACAAATGAAAAAATAATTGCATTGACCTTTGACGATGGCCCTCATAAAAAATATACACCTGAAATATTAGATGTTCTAGACAAGTACAATGCAAAATCCACATTTTTTATAGTCGGTGAAAATGCAGAAAAAAACCCAGCAGTTATTCAAAGAATGTATGAAGAAGGCCATGAATTAGCCATTCACACATATACACATCCTTTAAGAACGACTATCCCTAATCTATTGAAGGAAATTAAACAAACACATGAAACAATTTACGGTATTAGTGGATATTCTCCAACTTTATTCCGTCCAGTGGAAGGGCAATATACAGACGGGATGATTGATGCAGTTGCAAAAGAAGGATACAAAGTAGTGATGTGGTCTTGGCACCAAGATACAATGGACTGGAAAAGCCCTGGTGTTAATAAAATTGTCAACACTGTGTTGAAAGGGGCTAAGGAAGGCAATATTGTTCTTTTTCATGATGGGGGCGGAGATCGAGGTCAAACGGTTAAAGCGCTCGAAAAAATTTTACCTGAACTGGAAAAGCAGGGATATAAATTTGTCACGGTTTCGGAATTACTTGAAGTGCAAAAAGCAACGAATAAAATGGAAAACAATAAGAAATAATAGGCTGCTTAGGTTAAAATAACTTCGATAAGTGCAAATTAAGGGGCACTTATCGAGGTTTTTTAGCGTATTCCGCTAGTTATTATTTGAGCCTGACCATCATCAATAGCATTCAAATCAAGCGAATAAGTACGACATCAAATAAAAAAGAAGAGCACAATAGTGTGCCCTCCCATTTCTAACGACGATGTTCTACAAGGTCAATTGCACCTAACACAATATGTGCTAAACCAAATCCAAAGACTGTATGGGCAATCATTTTGTTAGAACCGCTTTTTTGCTTTAATGCATATCCAGCAGCCGTAACAGCAGAACCTAAAATAGTTGGGATTAAACCTTCTCGAATTGAATTCATCAAAATCCCTCCATCGTAGTTAATTTGGTGTCATCACACCATTTATACTATTTGCGAATATGCGCAATACTATACTTGTCCAAACTTACTCCAATGAAGTAAATTTTTGTATAGAAAGGCGAAACACAGTAGGAAATCCAAGTACTTTCTCTTTTTTAAGCATGAAAAAATGGGTCACTTGGGGGAAGTGACCCAAAGGGGTTAATAGGAGTGTAAAGCTGGCATCATGCATGC
The DNA here is from genome assembly GCF_002982115.1 of Lysinibacillus sphaericus. Taxonomy (GTDB): domain Bacteria; phylum Bacillota; class Bacilli; order Bacillales_A; family Planococcaceae; genus Lysinibacillus; species Lysinibacillus sphaericus. The sequence goes on from NZ_CP019980.1 coordinate 2,073,133, forward strand.
CATTGCTTTGTATAACATTTTTTATAAGAAAGCAGTACCGACAATAATTAAGAGAATAAAGAGTACAACAATAAGCGTAAACGTAGAGCCATTGCCGCCACCATAGTAATAGTCACCGCCGTAGTTATATCCACCACAATAATTATTGTTCCAGCTTCCTACATTTCCGTAGTATCCCATGAAACATACCTCCTTTCCTTCCTTCAATTTATAATATGTTCCCTGTTGAAATGCGGAGGGGTATTTATCCCAATTCAAGCCCATCTGTTTTAGAAATGTTTTTTATAAAAAAATGTGTAAAGTTTTTCATTACAAAAAGCTGCAGCGTATAAAAACGCTACAGCTTTGAATTGGTTACCTGTTTGGTTTGTCAGTAAAAGCATTATAACATACTTTTTAAACTGCAGTATAGCAATTCTAATTCACTACATTAATTTTGGCTAATATGTATAAGGAGTTACTCCCACTACAATTTTATCACGGTCTTTAAATGTTCTTTCTGTTCAAAATACATAGTAGCTTAAACACTTGTAATTCATTTTAAACAAACCCAATATTTGCGAAAAAGCATAGACAATTTTATGTTTCCCCTAATGTCTTAGCCCACTTTAGATCATTGTAGAAAGCATATGGATGTGCCAAAAAGTACAACGAATGATAGGTACTGGTTAGAAGCTTGAGGGAGATTAATTTACGAAAAGTTAGTTCTTTCTGTATTTTTGTTAACCTCCATAGGTCTAGGAATTGAATATGCTAGAAATGAAGGCAGGGATTGAAGAAATCCAAAAAGTACTTTATGAAAAATAAAGTAGTTTTTTTATGCCTTCAGCTATCACCTGTGTGGGGGGCTAATATAGAGGAAAGTAGGTGATGATATGGAAACAAATACATTTTGGTCTTCACTTATAGGAGGTATGACCGCATTAATCGTATATCTAATTGGCGGTGTGGATGAATTGGTGACATCTTTAACAATATTAATGGCAATCGACTTAACATTAGGTGTAATGGTTGGTTGGATCATCAAAGATATAGATTCTCGTAAAACGTTTAAAGGTCTTCTGAAAAAGACAGCCATGATTTTAATGGTTATCGCAGCAGTTCAGTTGGACAATGCGACAGAAAGCGGCAACTTTATGCGTAACGCCATGATTTTGTTTTTAATTGGGATGGAAGGTATAAGTATAATCGAAAACTTAGGTAAGTTGGGCATTCGTGTTCCAAAGTTTTTAGCAAATGCTTTTGCACAGTTGAAAAAGGATAATGATGATAAAAAGGATGATGAGCAGTAGATTGTAGTTAAAAGTCTCGTGACTTAATGGATACTTTTTAATGTCTTATAAGGATATTACATTAAACAATTCCCACACAGTAATGGCAAGAAAATAGACACAAGGCCATTTGCCTATCAAAATAGATTTTCTACCACACGCTGCCTTTGGATAAGACTGCTGAAGACCTTGTATCTGTGGATTATAGCATATGGTGCGGGGATTGTTAGTCGAAAGGAATAATCTCATAGAGGTAGCAGGTCATAAAAATGAAACGTTTAATTGATCTTTTAACGCAGCACAAAATGGTAGCTGTTTTTCATAAAAATAATAAAAGAGTCACATCTAACTAGGTGGGGCTTTTTATTTTGCATTTAATAATGAGGGGAAGAACGTGTTGAAGGATAACACATCTCGAAAGAATGGCGTTGAAGGAATATTGAAGCATAAATGGATGTGATAAAGAGAACGTTGCCTTCAACAAGCTTTACCAAGTTTATTTGGAAAGAGGTGGTAGTATGCAATTAACCGATGGCTCCTGGATTTTTGAAACCGAAGAGGTAGAAGCGGCTGTTATGAACTTAGAACGAGAGGGATACGAGCGAGAAATGTTGAACGCCTTCGCTCGATATGCTTACTTACGTTATAAACAAGTTAGGGATACTGTAAATCCACGGAAGTGCAAATACATGTTTATTGATAAAGTAAGAGAACAATTAAAGTCCCCAGCAAAATTACGTAGAGTTAGTAGTTTATTGAATATGACCGAAGAGGAAGTACAATACATTGTGGCATTTGTAAAAAAGCATTTGAAATATGTAAAATAAATAACCCTGTTTCAGTGAACTGGAAAATAAAATAGGTTTATTGAAACTTTGTAAATTATATAAACTTTTTGCCAATCCAATGAGCTATTAACACTATAGGAAAAAAGAGCACACCAAAAGGTAAGGATATCAAAATCATTTTCCACGTAACAATTTGCTCCATCCATAATGATCTATATAAAACAATGCTGTATGGAATAATTATAATAACCGATGTAATAGTTCCAGGAGCAATAGAGCGGAATATAATTGTCTGCCCAATATGCGTAAACGCATGAATAAAAAATACTAATGAAACGGCTATAAAAAAGTATAAACTCCAACTAGTACCATTATAGAGATAGTAAATAGCTGAAACAGTAGCTGCACTGACAAATAAAAAAATAACAATAACTGCTGCTGCAAATTGAGCTGTCGTCATAGAAAACTGCTTCACAATTCGGTCAGCTATTTTGGGAGGCAACCGTTTATAAATCTTATTTCGATTCGTATGTAACCATTTTTCTACTAATATAATCTCTTCAAAATCGTGGATAATGAAAAGAATAGGAAATAACCAGATTAATGTTTGAACATTTAACCAGAATGCCATATTGACCTCACTTGCTTTCGTTTATATTTGGTCATGTATAAAGATTGTAGATTGGAATGGAAAAATGATTAAAGGGTCACTGGACCAGAGTGACCCTAACCAACAAATCAGGAGGTGCAAAGCTAAATTTGCTTTACACTACTATTACTATGATGAAATAGTTATGATAACTAGCTATTAGCCTGCAAACTAGATAAAAAATAAATACTTTATTATTTATAAAGTTACGTGTGTTTCTATGATTATAAGTATTATACCAATTATGGATTATTTAGTTAATTACTTTTTGAATAATCGTGAGTGATAGTTAACTTTTTGTAAAATACTGCTCTTTCGACAAATACGAAATGTTGATTAAGAAAAATGTTTCTAATTTATGCAAGAAATTCAAAGTGCATTGTAATGCATAGGGAAATAGTATAGTGAGTATGCGCAAGGATAAGTCTATCTACATGTGACATTGTCGATCTTTTTAATCAAATTTGTTGTTTTCAATTGTCAGAAATTATCAATATATCTTATAATAATAAAAAATATAATATAAGAGGTGAACTTATGGGGAAACCAGTAGATTACAATCTATTTCCAGCCTATCAAAACACACTTGAAGACAGACTAACCGAACGAAAAGAAGAATATATAGAAGAGTTAGAAAAAGCAAAACTTGGCGGGTATCTATTAGATTTTGAAAAATTATTAGAAGAAGTACCGCAATAAAAAAAGCACCTCACAGGGGGTGCTTTTTAGTTGAAACAAATCGTAAAAACCTGTATACCTCGTTACATACCAATCAAAAAAATTTCTTATTCGCCATTACATATCAAATAAAATAAGATTTTAGCAAATTGCTACAAAGTTTGTATAAGAATTAATAATTCAGTAAATATATTTATTTTGAATTATCTTCAAAATAATAGTTAAATAACCCTGATTTTTAGCTTGAATATTGAAATGCTAACCGTAATTGTTAAAATAAATTTTAACTAGATCTAGTGAGACATAGGAGAATACGTGTCCAAATCTTAATGAGGTGGGTAGTATTAGATACCCATTAATAAAAATACTATGATAATGTTCGGTTATAAATAATTTTAATACTCTGAAAACTGATAAACAGATTAAAATTTAATGTTTATAGGAGGATTAGTATGAAAAAATTTATTTGTTGCGTTAGTAGTAATTTTGGTATTTTCTACTGTTGCATCTCCAACATTATTGACAATTGCAAGTTACGAAAATAATTTAACGCTAGCTTCGAAATATAATAGCTTTACGTTGCTTTATGATAATGGTAATCATTCAGCTTTTCAATTAAAAGATGAAGCAGGAAATATTTTTGAGTACGTTGAAGATGTAATCAGTAAACCTGATGGAACGGATGAAATTACCCAAAAAATATTTAATATTTCACCTAATAACGAGAAAGAATTAATAGATGAGAAAGTTATTAGGATAATGGAAACAACAGAAGAAATAATGATTAAAGAACTTACTAATCTGAATAGTGTGGAAGTGAAAATAAACAAAAATAATCCTCAATATAATACTAATAGTACTTTCCAACAACAATCTTATAATAATATTAATCCTAAATTAAAAACATTGACTGCCTCAAAGGGGGCATCTGGCGGTTCTTATATTGCGGCTATTCGTTGGGAGGAATCACCTAATAATAATAATGCCTATGCTATTTTTGGTACGATGTCTAAAACGACAACGAAGCAACAATGGCAGTATAGAGATTTTAAAGCAGCAGCTAATAATATAGTTGATCAAGAAAGAAGTCTTCTATTAGGCGGCTTAGGTGGCGTTGCAACAGCAGTCTGGGATGCTGTTAAGGGTGGTAATCTATTATCATGGGAATTAATTAAAAAGATATTTAAAAGCCTAGGAAAAAGTATACCTGTTTTTGGAACAATTCTTATTGTATTTACTTATGTTAATTTATGCCTTAAAGCAAAGGAAAAATATAATGCTATACCATAATTAAAAATAAAACTAAGTAACCATATAAGGTGATTGTTTTGAATACTTTCCTTGAAATTCTATTGGGCGCTTTAATAGTATTCGTTTATATTAAATTAATATCGTTTATTTTTAAAAAATCGGTAATGTATATGAATAGAAAAAGTACGGACTTTCTTGCACAAAGACTTCCTGGCTGGCTAATGGTTATGATATCAAGCGGTTGTATATTTTATTACACACTACCATTTTATCCTTATTATATAATGCAAACGATAATGTATGTAGCAATGGGTGTTTGCATTGTATCGTTATTCTTATTGTTGGTCGTTAAAAATATTAGCATATCTATATATAACAAAATCCTAATAAAAATTAAAAAGGAGTATGATAGCAAATAAAGCATAGTCAAAAGAAGTTTTTGAAGTTTAATGATATATAACCATTTAGTTTCTATGGAAGAATTAGAAAACAAAAAAACTTGCTAGATTTTTGAAATTAGCGGAAGAAGTACCCAATAAATTAGGAGGCATCTCACTTTAAAGTGAGGTGCTTTTCAATATAGTCTAGAACAGTTTAATAATTATCAAATAAAAATATCATGGCATACCATAATAATGAAGATGTAAAAATTATAGAAGGAGGATTTCTTATGAATTCTCTTTTTAATATTTTATTGAGTGCTTTAATTGGCTTCGTTTATTTGAAAATAATGTCTCTTGTTTTCAAAAAATCGGTAATGTATATGAAAGAAAAAAGCAGGGACTTCCTTGTGCAAATATTGCCAGGGTGGCTTTTGATCATGTTATCAAGTGGTTGGATATATTGGTATGCACCTCCGTATTTGACATATTATTATATTATGCAAACTATAATGTATACCGCCATGGTTGTTTGTATTATGGCGTTGTTCTTATTATTGGTGGTGAAGCCGATCAGTATCAATAAATACAACAGAATAGTTGTATTTATTAAAAAGGATTTTAATCGTAATGAAAGCTAAGTTAACAGGTTCTAAACATATAGATGTGCAGCCATTAAGTGTATTGATACTAAATGGCTGCTTTTTAAATAAATTAGAGTACTACGCAGAATAAGTAATGTAAATAATGTGCTATTGTTATAGAATGGTAAAAATACGATTTTGAAAGTAGAGGGAAAAGCATGTTTCCAATATTACATACCGAGCGTTTAGTGCTAAGAGAACTGACAGAAAATGATGCGCAAGCAATATTAAGTTGTTTTTCAAATCCAGACGTTTTACGTCATTATGGGCAGAAGCCGTTAACGAGCTTAGAGCAAGTGAAACAGATTATCCAAAATTTTTCTACTAATTTCAAAGAAAAACGTGGCATTAAATGGGGAATATCCGTGCAAGGACAAGAAGAAATTATCGGTACAATTGGTTTTCAAGATTGGTCTGTTGAGCATAAAAAAGCGGATATCAGTTATGCACTTTTCCCTAATAGTTGGGGGCAAGGCTTTGCAAAGGAAGCTGTGGGTAAAGTTATTTCCTATGGTATTCAAGAGATGAATTTGGTGCGCATAGGAGCCATTGTCTTTACGGAAAATGAAGCTTCGAATAAGCTATTGGAAGCATTGGGTTTTGAAAAAGAAGGGGTTTTAAGAAACTTTATGCATCAAAATAATATGCCTTATGACACTAATGTTTATTCTTTCATTAAGTAAAGAAGTAAAGAAGTAAAGAAGTAAAGAACAATATTGAATATCATCGAAATAAATAGTGAAATATAGTGGAAACTTTATTTACTAAATAATTTGAAACATGGAATAGTAACAAGTATAAACCCCGAAAGATGTTTTGAACAAATGTCATCGTCTAAAATGTGCAGTGCTGTTTTTGTGCGAACTGTAGATTTATTGAAAATAAAATACTTATAGTGTTGCTCACCGACTATTTATGGTAAGCCCCTCCATACAAAAGAGTTATTGCGCAAGTATGGGAGTTATTGTTTCCTAACAGTTTTAATCCTGTAGTGAGCTACGATTTAACTTTTAAACCTAGTAATGATGCAAATCCAACAGCTTGTTCAGAAGATACTTCGCAACCTTTTATACTTTCCAAAGTAACATTCAACCTTTCATATCGACATGAGCTAATATCAATACCTTTTAAAGATGTTTGAGAAAAATCCACATCGTTAATATCACACTCATTAAAAATGACTTTATTAAATTTGCATTCAAAATAGTTGGCGCTTTGTAGCGATGAATGATTAAAAATGACCTGTTTTAAACGAGTCTCTGTAAAATCACATAGATTTGCAATGCAATTGTCAAACGAAACATTTCCTACATGAGCTTCTGCTAAATTCAATCCTAATACTTTACAATTGTCGAATGTAACTCTGTGAATTAAGCCTTCCCTAAAGCTGGCATTTGATAAATCACAGTTTTCAAAAATTACATCAGTCAAATCAATTTTTCTAAAAGATACATCTATGAATCTAACATTTTTAAAGAGTACTTTTGATAAAATAAGTCTATCAATAGCTATATTGTCAATGACCGTATTGGCGATAACACAATTGGATAAGTACGGATCTTCTTCATAAAAAATATCTTGAATATTTACTTTTTCTAATGCTAAAGGCAATTTAGGTGATTCAATTTTAAATACTTTTGCCACTTTATCACACCTCTCAATGTAATGATGTATATAGAATAATAAAAAATTCATGCTTTTATAAGACTTTATTTTTTCTTCATAGTATGGACATAGCAGTTTGTGTTACAAAGGACCGATTGGGGGAATTAACATTGGAAGATTCGGTATTAAAATTTTATGATGAACTTGCAGAAGATTATCATCTAATATTTGTTGATTGGCATTTAGCCATTGCTCGGCAAAGTGAAATTCTATATAAAATTATCCAATCGAAGTTAAACTTATCTTCGATGCAGCAGGTTTCTTTATTAGATTGTTCATGTGGCATTGGTACACAAGCGATTGGTTTGGCGAATTATGGATTTCATGTAACCGCTACTGACATTAGTGCTGTATCTGTAAAGAGAGCTGAAAAAGAAGCAGCCCGTTATGGAGTAAAAATAAACTTTGGAGTAGCAGATTTTCGCGAGCTCAATACATATGTATCAGGCTTATTTGATATTGTGCTATCGGCGGATAATGCAATACCGCATTTACTAACAGATAAAGATTTGCACAAAGCTTGTCAAAATATGTATGAAAAGCTTCATCATAACGGTTTACTTTTAGTTACGATAAGAGATTACGATGCGATGGTTATAGAGAAAATAATTACAACACATCCAAATGTTTTGGACGAAGGAAAGAGAATGACTTTTCAAGTCTATGATTGGGCAGAAGATGGAAAAACGTATACAGTAAAACAATTTATTATGAGAGAAATTAACGGTGAATGGAAAACAAAACATAATAGTACGCAATACAGGGCACTGTTACGGGAAGAAATTAACAAAGTACTACGTATGATTGGTTTCGTCAATATTGAATGGCATTTCCCTGAAAATACAGGTTATTATCAACCGATTTTGACTGCTCGTAAAGTGTAAAATGCAGTTCCCAATGCAAGCACACTAACATAAATTTTTATACTAAATATGAAACTTTTTGACTTTTCAAACGTATATTTTTGAAATAATGGTTTTGTGGAGGTAAAAATGTATAAATTTAGTGTAGTGTTTGTTGTGTTTATCTGCTTATTAACGGCTTGTACACAAGATGAAGTTGTACCGAAAGAACAAGAAATTGAGGATGAACAGATTGTAGTGACACCTGATGGGAAAGTAACCTTTGAGATTATTAATAACATTAAGGTTCCACAAGAAAAAGTGGAAGAAATTAAAGATGAACTTCTAACAGCCTATGAAGTAATACAAAATTCGATTCAAACTGCTTATGTTCCTTCCGATAAAATCAACGTTTATCTCAATGAGGGAGACCTTGCTTCATTGGGCTTGGCATCTAGAATCGAGCTATATGGCGTGAAGGAAGACAGATACCCACTAATACATGAATTAACACATTCCTTACTGGGCTATGGGAAAGATTTTGATACAAGCAGTGGGTATTTTACACAAGAGGGTTTTGCTAGTTATTTGGAAGAAAAGTACGGGGAAAATAAAACATATCCCCATAAACTTGTAAAATATTTTATGGATGCAAACAAATTAATCCCTATTAGTAATTTGATAGATTCTAATCTGGATGAATCCTATTTTCGCCCTGTCCTAATAACTGAAAAAGATGTTACCCTTCGATTGATGAGCTATACACATGCTTCTTCTTTTGTAACATATTTAGTAGAGACTTACGGGTTAGAAAAGTTTGAACAGATTTACAATGAAAAGGATTTGTCAAAAAAAGTAGCGGAAGTATACGGAAAAAATATGAGTGAATTAGAAAATGAATGGATTGTTTTTCTTAATAAGGATTCAAATAATTTAACATATGAAGAGAAAATGGACATGGGGTATTTTTTTGCTATCTCTTCAGTTATCGATACGATTGATTCGAAATTTTTTTCAAAGGAATAAAATGATGCGTGTAACAGATGATTGTTCTTTATTTGTTCGTAGATAAAATTTCAAAGCGTATGTTATTTCCGCTGTCGTCTTAATCAATAATTTGCATTTTATTTTACAATTGTTTATTCTATCATAATACTTAATTTTGGAAATAGGGTGATGGACATGAACAGTTTAGACAGGGCAAATAGAAAAAAAGGAAGAGCATTAAAAATTTTAGATGAATTACAATTAATGCAAAGATGGAGTACGATAGGGACTTGTTTTGTAGTGGGTGCAACCGCTTATGATTTAATCGTATCGCCTGATATTGATATGGAGACATTTAGTGATGAATTAATTCCAGAAAAAGTAATGATGGCGTTGGCACCATTATTAGACAATCAAAATGTAGTGGAACTAAAATATAAAAATTATATGGATTCTGATTATCAAGGCTATTATTTTAAAATCATTTATTTAGCTAATCAAGAAGAGTGGAATATCGATATGTGGCTTTTTTCAAATGGACGTCAAGGAGCACTCTCTAAAGATTTGGTGCCTTTTATGAAAAAAGCGTTAACAGAAACTTCGAGAAAAGCTATTCTTGATATTAAAGAAGCTTTACTAGAAACTAATTTAAGTTATTCATCAATATTTATTTATCAGGCTGTAATAGAATTTGGGATTCGAAATGTGAATGAATTTTTAGAATGGACGAAAAACCATGCTACGAATTTACTTATTGACTGGACACCTAATAGCCATTAGGTGTGAGAAAATGGGGCACTTCTCTAGTTTTTAAGACTTGATTTCGACATATTTTGGCAGAGTTTCTTCGTTTTAGACTATCTTTTTATAGTAACATGAAGGAAAAAGATGAGGAGATTGGAAATGCCTGATTTAGTGCTTGCCCTGTTTTTATTGAACCTTTCTTTATTTCTTGTGCATGAAATGGATGCGATTAGGCGCTCGGAGTGGCGGCTGTTTGTTGTACTAAAGGATATGGAAGATGAGAAAGCTTACAAAGTATTCACATTGATTCATATAGTTCTTTACATAATTATATTTTTGTTATTATTTAGTCAGTATCAAACGATTCTTTTTTGGATTTTAGATATATTTTTTATTGTTCATTCCATATTGCATTTGTTTTTTGAACGACATCCTCGAAATAATTTTAAACATGCATTTTCAAGAGCGATTATACATTCGTTAGGCATTCTTTCAGTAGTACATTTATTATTTTTAATTTAGCTTTAAAGCAAAGCCATATCTTTAGTGATATGGCGTTTTTTATTGAAGAAAAATAGGCCATAATTTGGAATAATACACCTAGATAATATAGTAAAATGAGGGATGAATAGATATTTGAATTATTTGAAAATTAAAGAAAGGATGGGGGATAAGGTGGTATTGCTTAAATACGATATAGAAGCGAAAGATATTAGGATGCTAAAAGAAGTTTATCAATCTGTTGGATGGCATAAACATAACGAACTTATCATCGAGAAGGTTTTTAATGCAAGTACTCATGTTGTAGTTGCATTGGTGGATGGCAAAATTGTAGGTTTTGTTAGAGCGCTTTCAGATGGGGTATTTAATGCAGCTATTTATGATGTAGTTGTCCATAAAAAGTTTCAAGGCCAAGGAATTGCAAGGTTGCTTTTGGAAGATATGAAGCAGCAGTTAGAAAATGTTTCATGCATTCAGTTAATTGCAACAACTGGTAATGTTTCTTTTTATGAAAAAATGGGATTTAAAAAATTGAAGACAGGTATGGGGATTTATAAAAATCAGCAACTAGCCCAAGAATATTTAGAGTAAATTTTGTAATGGATCGATCAATAATCATTAAAAAACCAGAATAGATGCTACAATATGTAGATTAATTCTGGTTTTTTTAAATAATCCAATTAATTTTATATACAAATTGTTCCTGTTTTTATACCAGTCGGTCCATTAAATCCAGGGATTGTATCAACTACCATATTTGTTGCGATATTAATAACAGACACCGTATTATCTAGTTGATTTGTGACATATGCAAACGTTCCATTCGGTAGGATGGTTACTTGGTCAGGGGAGATGCCTACAGGAATTGTTGCAATGACTAAATTTGTAGACGTATCTATAACAGATACTGTATTACTACCTTTATTTACAATGTAAACAAATGATCCATCGGGTGTAATAGCTGTTCCAACAGGTCCATTACCAACAGGAATTGTAGCAATTACTGTATTTATATTTGCATTAATAACGGATACTGTATTGCTCGCTTCATTTGTGACATAAGCAAATTGTCCATTCGGTGTAAAAACGATGGATCTTGGGCGAGCTCCTACAGGGATTGTTGCTACAACTATATTCGTTAGCGTATCAATAACTGATATTGCATTTGAATTTTCATCTGCAACATAGGCAAATGCACCATTGGGTGTAAAAGCTATTCCCTGTGGTGCAAGACCTACCGGAATAGTTGCAGTTACCGTATTTAAAGTTGTATTTATGACAGACACCGTATTAGAGCCTTGGTTAGAAACATAAGCCAATGTTCCATTTGGTGAAATGGCAACACCTAGAGGATTGATTCCAACTGGGATGGTGGCCACTGCCATATTCGTTGCCGTACTAAATACTGTTACATTATTCGAAAAGTATGCAGGCACATAACCGAATGCGCCATCTGGGGTGATTGCTACTTCTAAAGGAGCGGTTCCCACCGGAATGGAAGCGACGATAGTATTTGTAGATGTATTAATTACTGAAACTCTATTGTCGGGCGTTTCTATTTGACCAGCATCCGTAACATACACTAGATAGTTGCAATTTGGTGGGGAAGGAAATGGCGGTTTACATTTACAATTACAACAAAAACAGCAACAATGACAACAACAATTAGGATTTGATTTAATCTTAAACTTTTTAAAATAATTTGGTTGTTTTTCCACGTTAGTCCTCCTTTCTTTCATATATTGCTACTATATGTACACGTAACCATCTTCCTTGTATGTTTTCCTACATCTGAAAAGACACGCTTTCATATTAAGTACTTTTATTTAAATAATGTTTTAAATTTTGTGAACAGTTTTAATGTTTCTTTACGCAAATAAAATTTAACTCTTAAATGAATCATATTTTTTCAGACGTTAGCATAGTGAAATAAAGGGGGATAAATATGGGAAATGTGAATATTTATGAAATCATTGGCTTTTCAATTGATCCTATTTATGAGGCATTAACAAAACTTATGGTTGATGAAGAAATCGTCATTGGCAAATATACCATTCGTAAAACACCAAAATTTTATGAAATTGAAAATATAAATTTGCATGAATGTTTTAAAGAAAAAGAGCATTGTTATCAATTTTTATGTAACTTGCTCATAATTAAATAATTACGTTACGACAGCCGTTATGGATGTATGTTGATTTACTGGAAAAAAACAAATATTGTATGATTTTATTCATATTATCAAAGAGTGAAGGGGGATTATTATTGAATATCGAGTTCATAAACAGCAAAATTTCAGAACGTTTATTGAGTGGTACATTTGAAGTAAGTTTGTTTTTAATTGAAAAGATTAAGACGCATGATATGTTAGACTATTTTTCATTTCAACCATCAATAAGCCATTCTTTACAAAAAGAGATAATCAATATTATCCAGCCAACTATTGATAAGCTTGTTGGAAAAGAGCAACTAGAATTTAATGAAAATGGTCGACCGAATGGCGTAGTGGAGTATTGTAAGTCATCCTATATAGGAATAACTTATGATCATTTATTCAAAAGTTTACAGGAACCGGGTGAATCATTGAATGAAGATGTGCAAAAAGATTTATACTGTATAAAAATTGAAATAGAAGCAGGGGAGTATGCTTATTTCCTAAATCGCATTCCGCAATTTAAGAAGTTTTCTAAAGGGCTTTGGGGAATCATTGCGGATACTACTTTTAGAAAAGTCTCAGATTCATTTATTGGCATTGAACCAGGGTTCGATTTACTTATTTATGATAACGAAATACTAGTGGTAAATAATGTTTCAGTGCAACGAATTTTCGATTTGAAAACAAAGTATGTGCACAATACGAATTCGGTCTTATGTGCTTTTGAAGAAACGAATAAGTTAGAAGGCTTTGAACAATTTAAAAATGATAGCATTGAAGATGGTAATATAGTTAAAAGAGTTTCGCGATTAATGACAAAGCCTGAGAGAATGACAAGGTTCGTTGAAAATTTTGATAAAATAGAAGAAATTATTAAAGAATTTGACTTAAATATAGAATTAAACGAAGAAAAGTCAAAAATAAAATATACAGATAAAAAACAATTAAATGATATCGTCAAGTTACTGAATGATGCTTATTATAAAACTGTTCTTACGGGTGAAAGAGGCAGAGATGATTTAAGGTAATTTATTAAGAAAGGGTGGAGGAAAAATGACAAATCTTTTTAAATTGTTTCTGTTTATATCGTCATACTCTCCATTATATGTCATTGTTGCTCTTTCCATATTCCCTTACGAAAATATTGATTGGCAGTCATTTATTGAAGATCAAGTAACGTTTACCGTTACTATTATCTTGGTCGTATTATTTTCCCTTTCCTTTTTACCGATTTGGTATATTAGGAAATGTGAATTAAACAGCACGATTGTTAGTGAGCGCGTAGCAAGAAAAAATGAAGAGATTTTAAGTTACTTAGTGACATATATCGTTCCTTTACTAGCCATCAATGTTAAAGAAGTAAGTACTTTGATTACAAATGGGATTTTGTTTATGATAATTGGCTATTTATATATTAAGTCTAATATAATCCATGTGAATATAACGTTCTTATTATTTGGATGGAACATTTATGAGGATGAGCTTGGCCGCGTAATTATCTCAAAAGACAATCCAGATTATTTTATCAGAATGAACATTGCTAACAACCCTATCCGTGTTAGAAAACTGGCTAGTAATATTTATTTGCATAGGTCTTAGAGAAAGTAGCAAACCATTGTGAAAAGTCACTATTTGACAATGGGTAGGACTTAAAAACAGCCAAATTAATTAGTAGGCAAGGATACTCCTTATATGACAAACAAAAAAGCCTATACCAAAAAATGATATAGGCCAAATTCAAAAATTAATCTGTTTTTAGGAGAGAATAAATATTAATATCTATAAAATTCCCTTTTGAATTTTCGTATTGTCTTAACTTTCCTTCGAATGTAAAATGAAGCTTTTGTAACACTTTTATAGAATTTACATTTGCAGGTTCTACCTTTGCTTCAATCCTATTGATTTTTAAAGTTTCGAAAGCATATTCAATAAGTGCCTTTATACCTTCAGGAGCATACCCCATGCCCCAATAGGCTTTCGCGATATCATAACCAATTTCTACTTTTGCATTATCTAAGTCTATTGAATTGAATCCACATGTTCCTATTATTTCGTTGGAGTTCCTTTCAATGATGCTAAACCGTATCGCTTCACCAGCATGAGCTAATTCTTCTAGAAGTTCAATCATCTCTGTTGCTTGCGTTTCATGCGTAAAGGTAGTGATATTCATGTATTTCGTTACATCTGGATCAGACCAAAGTTTAAACAAGCGAGGTGAGTCTGATACAGCCAATCTTCTTAAATGTAATCTTTGAGTGTGTAGTTCTTTTATCAATGCTTATACCTCCAATATTTTTAATCAGTTAGATAAAAAATATTGCCATCTGCGCATAGTTCAGTCCCTTCAAGGTTTTTATTCTAGTCTATGTTATTTCTCTTTCACTTTTGTTTTTCTAAGTAGTATTGCTGCCATAAATAAAAAAACAGCTATCCATAAGGAAAAAAGAAAGTTTTCAAGCAAAGCCCAATGATTATTTTTGAAATAATACCAAATTCATGATAGTAAAAAAACAGTCATAATGAAAGTGATATATAAGTACTTTCCGAATTTTGTCAATTGAAACACCATTGTGCATCAGTGTAACTTTAAAATTACAGGCTTTACAACCTTAAAAGAGGCTATGTAAACTTTTGTGGCTTTGTAACCTTGATGGAAGCTAGTTCACCTCAATCTTTACAAAAGTTAAAAATGTATGGCGAACCAACAGAAAATACGGATCCAATAGCTCTAACATTACCTTGGCTTGTTTCACTACCAACTTGACCGCTTACAAAGGAATCACCACCACAAGCTTTACAAATCCATTTACTATTCTCCATAAATGCACCTCTTTATGTAATATATGTTAACTATACTATAAAGTTGATGATAGCGTCTAATCTCTTCAGCGCATCATAGGTACTAATTCGTTTCTTGTCGTTCCCACTCGCTTCGTAAAATCCCCATTTTTATAGCATCATAGTATTTTCCATCAACAATTCGTGCATCTCTAATTCTTGCCTCTAATTGCATCCCTAATTTCTCGGCTACTCGTATCATTCTTTCATTACCAGACCAAGTAGACATCCCTAATCGATGGAGGGGTGTATTTTCAAAAAGATAGTCAATCCATAAGCGATAAGCTTCTGAACCATAACCACCATTCCAATAAGCTGTATCATATGTGACAATCCCTGTTTCAAGCCAGTTAGTATTTTTATCTACCCAATAAGCACCGACAACACCAATAAACTGTTCGTCTACTGCTATGATTAATGAACTTGGAACATCTTCAAATAATTCTTCATCTTTTGTCCATTCCTTTAAAAACGCAGCTTTAGACTTATGTTTTTCTGGAATATATGGACCGTTCCATTTCTTTGCTTCTTGTTTCTCATCAACATACTTCCAAAAATAGATATTTTCAATATCGGAAGGAGTAGCTGTTCGTAATGTAACTTTATTTCCTTTTATATGTATCATTGTATTCTCCCCTTGTTTATAACAAAACTACTATACTATAATATCATAATCAAATATTTTCTTATTTTATAGTATGTCGAAAGCATAGAGCGTACTAAAGGATTTAAAGTCAGCAGTATTCCTTCCAGTTCTTACTGGAAGGGAGGATAAGTTGCCTTACAAAGGAAAGTTATTATAGGAAGGAGCATTATCTATGAATTTTGAAGAAGATATCCATCTACATGTTGGATTTTATGATACTAATGGTGAATTTGAAGGTATTTTTTTAAAACAAAAAAGTGGCGGGACATGGTGCTTATTTTTCCATAATGAAACTTATAATGTATCCCTAAAAAAAACGTATGCTTTATTTGATCAAGATTTTGGGTATATGGTGAGAGAATACAATATTTGTAATTTAACTTTTGAGCATGGGAATGAATTATTCAAAGAATTTTTATTAGAAGAGGAATTAATCGTTATAAGGGAGGGGGACAATACTTTTCATCTGAATGAAGTAAAAGTCCAAGATCATTAGGTTTCAGCTAATCACTGCCAAAAAACTCTACAGAACCCGAGTTTGGCGACAAACTGAGAGTAATCTCATCCTCTATAAAAGTTATACTGAAAACTTTTATAGGATTTATTTTAGTTTTAAGCTGATAAGTAATGCCAAACACTATGTTAAAAATTAAACAAAATTTAAAGGATTCAAGAAAGCTCAATATCAATTTGTTTCCAGTGTTAAAAAAATTCACATGACCAATAACAGACATAATAAGCCAATATCATTGGCCCATTAAAACATTGAGCTAAATCCAGCTCGCAATTCCCCCATATACTAATCAAAACAAGAGGACAGCGCGCCTGACATAGCTACACCCGCTGTACCTACAAATAGCTCCTCCGCCAGCACCTAACCCTAAGCTAGTTATTGCACCAAGAACTCCTAATGTATATGTCCATAGTTGAACGAGCCAGCCAGTCTAGTCGTTTGAGCCGATTGTTCCCTGCTATGTAATTTTATAATCAGTCCACTAGTACCGGATTTATAAATTAAATACGCTATTACCAAGACTATCTATTGCATGCGTTGGCAAAGTCTCTATATAATCACCTTTTGTAACAATTATATTTCCAACATCAGCATTTTCAATTTTCACCTCTTCGTTTAACAAATCTAAACCCATTGTACTTTCCTAAATTGTTATTGCAACATCATTATTCTGCTCTGCTACATATATAGTTGATGCACTTAAAGCCGTATTTCCAGTGAAAAACCAGTCAATATAAAAATTCCCTCATGATTGAAAACCCACGCTTAATCTAGACTTAATGAAGTATTTATAATGCTTTAGTAGTCGAGTTACATGATAGATAGACTGAAACCTACTGTCTATTTTCGTATAAGGGAAGAGAAGGAGGCAAAGCTCTAATCTAGTTTTAATAGCGTTTATCTAAAAATAACTAGTAAATTAACTCCAAATTATGTATATTTATTATGAGGAGGAATTAATTATGAAAAAAATATTAGTATTACCATTATTATTGTTATTTGGAATTATTTTTGCGGGATGTAGTGCGGATTCAGAAAAGGAGAGTGGAGACAAAGAGGAGGTTGCTGCAGATACAACTGAAAAGACTTCTGTGAGCAAACCACTTAAGGTCGATAAAGAGCTATTAAATGTTGAGGTAACGATACCTGCTGATTTTTTTGAAGATGAAGATATAGATACAGTGATTGCTGATGCCAAAGACGAAGGTATTCAAGAAGTAATTAAGAACGATGATGGTTCTTTAACGTTTAGAATGTCTGAATCACAGCAGAAAGAAATCTTGAAGGATATGGAAGAAGAGATTATCGTGTTCGTAGAAGAGATTGAAACAGATGAACAATTAGCTATTAAGGATATAAGTTACAATAATACATATTCTGAGTTCACAATTTTAGTTAACCCAGAAGAATTAGAAAGCACCCTAGACATGGACGCTGATGTTGATCTTGTTCTTATGGGTATTTTCTATCAACTGTTTAATGGAGTAGATCCAGCGAAAAATAAAGTAACCGTTACTTATAAAAATGAATCAAATGGTGAAGTAATTGATACAATCGTATATCCAGATGATTTAAATGAGCAAAATTAATTTTAAAATTTCAAGGAGTAAAAGCACTTAAAAAGCACTTAAAAAGTGCTTTTTTATTTTGCACTAAAAGGAATTTGAGGCATATCATAGGTCTATACGCAACTATGATTTAATCAGACTTAGGAGTCCATCGGTGTTGCAATAGTTAATCCAAAAGAAAATAATTGTTGATACTGTGATAATTTCATCGGAAGCTAAACAAGTTAAAAAGGTTTGCTAAAATGGTGTTTACAAATCTATTACTCTGTTACAAATGATGTCAATTTCTTTAAAAAAGCTGCTGCGTCATTATGATACAGATAGAGATAAATGCTATTGCTTTTTATATTTTTTACTAGTCCATGCCCAATTTATGAAAGCAAAAATAAGGACGGTCCATAGAGAAAAGAAAAAGTTGCTAAGCAAGTTCCAATTACCGTATTTCAAATAATCACGAATCAATAAAATTAAAAACAGTGATAAAAAGTAGAAGAGATAGATATATTTCCTGATAAATGCCATATTGTTAACCTCATTATGTATTTTCTATAAATTGTAGCACATAAAACGTCGACGTTTGCATCAACACAAAGCGGAATAGATAATCAAGCATTATCATTAGAGAAAGTATAACAATGGTGAAATTTATGTTTAAGATTTTTGTGGTAAATCTATACATTGCGCTTATAAAAGGTAGTGCTTTTGTACAATACAGATAGAAGCGGAAGTCTTTAGTTAAGGGAGTCATTTTTAGTAGGAGGGGCTAACATGTGGTGGAAACTTAACAAAATAATTGAGGATGTAAAGCAAATTGTAAATGGATAAGTCGGGAGAGCGACAAGTTGGATGGTGAAAATGCATTTGAACATCGAAATACCAAAACATTTCATTGCATCCATTATGCTTTTGGAGATACTCAAAGAGAAGTAGAATGGTTCTACCCACATCTCTGGAGGACAATAAGTAAAGAGAATGCTCCTGACGAGCACTTTATAGCGATTGGTTAAAAGCATTACTTATCTTAAGAATTATATAATGTTAAATTTAGAATTATCTCTATAGTATCTTATAGATAATTAAAGATGTAATTTAAAGAGGAGTGAAAGGATATGCTGAAAATTCTACCAATTGTTTTTGGAATCATTGTAATCGCGCTTTCAACTTATGGACTTATCACACGTGATTATCAATTTAATTTCGTAACGATATTCTTCTTAAGTTTATCGATGTTAACTTTAGGCATTAATGCATATCAAAGTGAGAGAAAAGCTTACGCTTGGTTCTTAATAGGTGTATTTTTATTTTTAGTATATGTGTCAATTCAAAGTTTTATATATAGGTAAATAATTGACTGCAAGGGATATAGAATGGAAAATTCACAAAAAGACATGCCATATTGGTATGTCTTTTTTTGTTAAAATCTCCTTTGGTTCTTCGGTGTTCTATGAGCTTAGATATAATGATTGCTTCACTACAACTATGTAACAAAATCATTAAGTGAAAAGATTTACAGGATATTAATATCTAATTAAAAAACGCATGTTAGTTTGTTTAGGTGAAAGAAGTAATTACCTTTTATGAGAGGAGAAAAAATCATGGATAAAAACATTGAAGTTTTAAGAACAGAGGGGGATATTAATTTAACAAAAACTCGTTCTGTCTGGCAAGAAAATCATTTAAGTAAAGAATCTTTTGAGTTTATAAACGATGACACCAAGTATTATTTACATCAGTCTCTTTCTACTCCTTGTTTAAATATTATTGAAAAAAGCTATGGCATTTACATAGAGGATATAGACGGAAGGAAGTATATGGATTTCCATGGGAATAATGTTCATCAAATAGGTTATGGGAATGAGTATGTTATTCGCGCCGTAAAAGAGCAGTTGGATACACTTCCATTCTCACCAAGACGTTATACAAATAAAGTTGCAATCCAGTTAGCAAAAAAATTAGTTGCTATTGCACCAGAACCTTTAAATAAAGTACTTTTGGCACCTGGAGGAACTTCAGCTGTTGGTATGGCTTTAAAGCTTGTTCGAAAGGCAACAGGTAAATTTAAAACGATATCGATGTGGGATTCGTTTCACGGCGCATCTTTAGACGCAATTTCAGTTGGAGGAGAAGCGCTTTTCCGTAACGGTATGGGCCCATTAATGCCAGGGAGTCTACATATAGCGCCTTACAATTCATATCGCGGTTTGTTTGAGGATGACAATGGTAGGTTTAAATCCCTTGATTATCTAGAGTATATACTAGAAAGAGAAAATGAAATCGGTGCCATTATTTTAGAGCCTGTTCGTTGTACAGATGTGCATATCCCACCAAAAGAGTACTATCAACGTTTACGCAATATTTGTGATAGCAATAATATATTAATGATTTTTGATGAAATTCCAACTGCTTTAGGACGAACAGGAAAAATGTTCACTTTTGAAAACTTTGGAGTTATTCCAGATATTGTTTTATTGGGAAAAGGATTAGGTGGAGGCGTGTTTCCAATGGCGGCGATGCTCGTAAAAGGACAACTTGATGTTGCCCAAGATATTGCACTTGGTCATTATACGCATGAGAAAAGTTCGCTAGGCTGTGCAGCAGCATTGGCTACTCTTCATTATATTGAGGATTTTAAATTAATAGAAAAGGCTAATCAATTAGGAGAGTATATGAGAATGCGACTTGAAAAGATGCAAGAGCAGTATGAAATTATAGGTGATGTACGAGGAATCGGTCTTTTATATGGCGTAGAACTAGTATTGGACCGCCATTCGAAAGAAAAAGCTATAGTTGAAGCAGAACAAGTAATGTATAAATGTATGGAGAAGGGATTAAGTTTTAAAGTATCACAAGGAAATGTGCTTACGCTCACGCCACCACTGATTATTAAGGAACAAGAATTAGAGCTGGCAATGGATATTTTAGACCAATCTATCCAAGAGGTTTTAGAGCAGTAATATAGATTTATAAAAAATTGATGAAACATCTCATAGGAGGTGTTTTTCTTTTATAAAGAAACAATGGCGGGTAAGGTGAAAAGTAATTGCATTAAAAAACAGATAGTGTAGGTACTATTAACACATTTTTGCACTTTAATAGAATGTGTGTAAAGGTGAAAATATGGTATAGTGAAAAAAGAGGTGTAAAAAATTGGTTAGAGGGAATAGTGAATTTTTAGAAACAGGAACTAATTCAAGAGATCAGAGGGAGTTGATAAAATGTATTTATAATTGTAAAGATAAAGAGTTAATAAAATTTTTAGGTAAACACCTAAAAAGAAAAGATTGGAATGGAGATAGTTTTTATACTATTTTTAAAAGACTTCTAAAATATGAGACAAGAAATTCAAATATTAAAGGTTATATAAAAAATATTCAAGCTCTTTCTACAGAAGATCGGTTAATTTTGAAGGCAAGATTAGTAGAAATTGAATGTACATATGATAGAGTTTCCATATTAAACCTGAGTGGTGTAGGACTATTTGCTTTTTTACTTATCTATAAAGAAATGTCAAAAGAAATTTTATTTAAACAGCTCCCAGTAACCTATTATTATTTTATGCAAGCTGTTTATATTTTGGTTATATTATTTTTAATTAAAAAAGCAGTTAAATCAAAACATTTACAATCCCAAGCTAAGTATTTCTTAACAATAATTGATAACGTTAAAAATTAATCAATAGGGAACAAGAAGTTTTTCTAATTGCCATAAAACGTAATATGTGCCATACAAGTTTGCAGCGAATACGTTGAATAAGTGATTAATCTAATAAAGTGATTGTTTGGATAGATTTGTTGCTATTGCTATCCTTGAATTTGAAAAATTTTTAATTAGTAGTTGACTAAAGAAAAAGTTACAAGTAGCATAAAAGAAATAACGTTGTATTCTTATAAACTTAATAAGGTATAAAAACCTTATTCAGTAATTATAAAAAAAGTAGTCAAATTCTAAAGAGGAGTGATTGTAAATGGCAATAACAACATTTAAGGCAAACACATTTTTAAAAGAAAAGGTTTTGGTAGAAGCTCATGTTAGAGGACATAAAATTATTGTAGATGAACCAAAAGAATTAGGTGGAGATGATCAAGCTCCAAATCCTGTAGAACTCTTGCTTTCATCTTTAGGGGCATGTCAATCAATAGTAGCAAGAACGTATGCGAAGAAGTTTGATATAGACCTTCAAGATTTCTGGGTGGAATTAGAAGGAGACCTTGATACAGATGGCTTTTTAGGCAAGTCCGATGTAAGACCAGGATTTTTATCAATCCGATATACTTTTCATATCAAAACGAATGCATCAGAGGAAAAGGTAGAAGAATTTAAAAAATATATTGAAGCACGTTGCCCTGTAGGTGATTCGATTGCTAATACAGTAAATCTTGTGTCTTCAGGAATTGTTATTGAGAATTCTGTAGTTTAATCTATTTTTATGTAATGCGTAATATAATTTTAAGCTAGATATTCAGAATGTTCCAAACGATTTTCAAGTAACTTTGTATACTGAGAGGGAGGGGCACTAAGTGTTTCCTCCCTTGTTACTTACATACTGGGGCAAGACATACATAATCGGCTCTATTTTTAGTGATGAGTATATTTTTGTGTAATACTTTAGAACGTAGTAAAATCATATTAACATGTTAAAAGGTGATGAAATATGTTTAATGGGAGGTTGGGTCGATGAATGAAAACAAGAAGAGTAAATTACAAACATTAGCAATCGTCATAATAATTGCACTATTGGTTGCGGCCTTTGTAACTTTTTTCTTAGGGCATTTCGTCGTAGGTTCAGTTTTATTTGTAATCTTTATGATAATCTTGAATGCTATTAGTAGTTGGACGAGAATCAAAAATACAGAGTATATTCATTTTAAAGAGCATAAATATAATGAGAAGTGGTGATGAAACGCGGATTTTGCTATGGTAATTATCCTAATCATGCTTTCTAGCCCTTTTTAATTTTGTCATTCCATGGAGTGAAGACAACGATGTCCTACAAAAAATGGGGCGGAGTATCTTGATAAAGTTGACATAGCAAAATACTTGTTTTACCCTTGATAAAACTAAAAGCACAAGTTTATTCATGTGCTTTTGGTTTTTATATATATTTATAAAGTTGATAAACCCTAAATTTAGATTGTCAAAATTGATAAATAAGATATTCATTATATTAAATACAAGCCTGCTTATTAGTAAAAGAAGAGCAAAATTCGCATTAAGGTACTGACCCCGATATATAAGACAGTAATCAAAAAAACATTACCCAACCAGTTGTCGGTATTGAACCGGCGACTGGTTGTTTAGTTTTGTTTGAATTCGGTTATTGTTATAATGGTTTATAAAGTCTTTGACAGTTTGTACTACGATGGTCATCGTAGTACTGTTAAAATTGTCTAAGTAGAATGTTTCAGGACTTTAACACAGAATGAAACGATACGATTGGGGCATTATCAGCGGGCGTACCTTTACGGGACATGCTCATGGTAATGCCTTTTGCTTTTACGGCCTGTTGATAATTATACGATGTGTATACCGCCCCTTGGTCACTGTGCAACGTACACCCTTCGGTCAAATGATGAAGTTGGGCTAATGTATCCAGCACAAAATCAGTATCTTGGCAGTCTCCAATCGAATAGGCAATCATTTCACCATTATATAAATCTTGAATACTTGAAAGATACAACTGTTTTTGACCAAATGGCAAGTAAGTAATATCAGTTACGAGCTTCTGTAACGGTGCGGTGGCTTCAAAATCGCGATTTAATAAATTTGCTGCGATTGCATAAGGTTGTCCTGTTCGTTTCCGTTTTTTCACTTTCACGCGACATTGCCAACCATATTTTTGCATGATACGTTGAACCACTTTATGATTGACGCACATTTCTTGACGTAAAAGTGCTGTAATTTTTCTGTAGCCATAGCGAAATTTATTTGCTCGACAGAGTTCACCGATACGTCTCTCTATTGCTTGACGAGACCTTGCATCGGTAGATGCCTGTTTCCAACGATAGTAGGTAGATCGTGCAATCCCAAAGTGTTTACAAATGTCCTTTACAGACATCATGCTTCTTAGTGACGCAACTAACTGTACAGCTACTTCTCCAACCACTTCCTCTCCAACTCTGCGTACTTTTTTAGCACCTCAATTTGTTGCTTTAAATAACGGTTTTCCAATGCTAATTTCGTTTGTTCATTGTCCGGTTCAGGACCCTTATTAAAGATATATTGTTTGCCTACAGGTTGTTTCAAACGATTGACTTCACCATTTCTATACCAACGCACCCATGTTTCGACCTGTGTTTTATGGCGTATATTTAATTCCAATAGAATCTGTTTGACAGGTACACCCGCTAATCGCATCTTAATCGCTTTCATTTTTACTTCATAGGGATAACTCACTCTTGTTCCCATAGAAAAAACACCTCCAAATTGAAATTTAAGTACCTATACCCGAATTTCAATCGAAGATGCTTTTTTTATTTGTCTATACCTATTGGGGTCAGTTCCTAATTCAATAAGTTATTTTTTTGTCATTTCTTGCGCTTACCCGGGAAATTTTTTTATTTCCTAATTAAAATACCCCATTCTAATGGCATTTTGTAACACAAAAAAGGAGGACGAGGACAAATTGGGATTATCTGAGTAGCTAAAAATAATAACTATGTCGTGATGAATCGTACAGCATTACATGACAACTGGCTCAATCCTTAAATAATTTTAACGCGGATACATACAATCCTAACTTTTGGAAATCGTGTAGGAGGGCAAACAAGTACTCAAAATTGAAATATCACTTAGGTGACATATTAGCAGACCCTAGAAAAGGAGTGGTTATACAAGATACACCAAAGAATAGAGACTTCAAAGACTCTGCAAAACAATTGTATGGATAGGAGATCGATGCCTCTGACGGGATTCGAACCCGCACTCCTTTCGTAAGCATAGGCTAGGGGGAACACGCTTCCCTACGGACTTTCACCAGCTAGGAATTTCACCTGCTTCAGCTCATTTGCTTTTCGGTGCTTCTGAAACCCTTGCCTTGCGACCCGGCAGCTACAATGTTTTCCGGCGCTCTTCCCTTCTACAGCTACAGAGGCAAATAACTATTCTTTCGTTATATAGATTTTAGTAGATATTGAAAGTTTGAAAGAAATTGGGCAATAGCAATAAGCATAGCGCTACAATAAAGCAACACTAAGTTTGTTCAATCCTAAACAACTTTACAACACTAAAAACACAGCCTATTAATCCGCCAATAAAGAAAATATATGCCACTAGAATTGACATAGCTTCTAAGTTGTGTGTAAAGATTCTATATGCTCCTACTGAACATAATGCTAAACCACTAATCGAGCTCAGTAATGTTCTATTCTTGTCAGTCAAAAAAACACCTCCAAATAATAGCATTTATAATATGGTAACAAAAATTCGCTATTTAGTTAACTAATGTATAGCGGTATTAATGTCATGAAAGCAAAAAAGCTTACTGAACAATATGCGTAATTAATGAAAATAGAATGATTAAAACATCCCTCTATAATTCAACTATATATTAAAATCCCTTTTTTCTTTCAAGTACTTCGATCCGTTTCTCTAATTTCTTAATCTTCATGTCATTAAGTAAGACGATGACTGACGTTGCTATAGCGAAAGTAAAGGCTATGTACGTGATACCAAGCATAAATAAACCTCCTAATTTTTGTTAATTCTATTGTAACACAAAAAGCCGCAGCGTCGTCACACGCTAGGGTTTGAATTGGATTAAGCTATTTAAACCTTATCGAAGCATTATCCCACAGCTTACTTGGCTAACCTGATGAGCCAAAAAGGGCAAATTAATTTAATAAAAAAGATTTTACTGCAGTGGATTAAGAATTTTCCTTGGATGGTTGCGACAATGGAAGAAGCACAAAAGCCAGTAGCGAAGGTTGATGATAATAGTTTCAGCGGGGCGAAAACAGCAATGTATGGTTTTAATGTAACATTACCAAAGGCAGATGGAGATATAAGTAATCCGGTGTTTAATGAAGTTCAACATCGTGTCTATTTGTTAAATTATCGAACTAAAGAGTATGAGCAAAGGATTGCAGAAGTGCAAGCACGTATACCACTAGTATATAGAGACAGGGGGAGATTGAAGTTCTTCATAGATTACTAGATGGCATAGCATGCGTGCAATTGGAAACCATATGAGAATATCTAGTACGACAATTTTTAGGGTAAAACGATGAAGTATTCAATGAGCTACTTCATTTTAATAACATATGTTCAACAATCGGGCCAGATTGTTGAATAAAACTTTTAAAGGATTTTAAATTTATATTAAAATTTAGATGGTCCAAAAGGCTTTTACTTAAACTCCGGTTCTATTAGAATTAAAGTAGGAAAAGTTAAAGGGGGATAGATTTGATTAAAAAAATCGATATAACTAATCTTAAACTTGCTGAAGAAGTTTTAAACATTCAAATACCTTCATATAAAGTGGAAGCGGAAATAATAGACTTTTATGATATACCGCCATTGAAAGATACAGTTTACACGTTACAACAATGTGGTGAGACATTTTTTGGTTATTACGTAAAAGAAGAATTATGCGGCGTCATTTCTATAAAAGTAGAGAATGGTATAATCGATATACATCGGTTAATGGTACATCCTAAACATTTCAAAAAAGGAATTGCCAAGATATTATTGGATTTTATTGAAAACGACAATAAAGGATTGGAAACAATAATAGTATCAACTGGATCCAAGAATACACCAGCAGTGACTTTCTATTTGAAAAATGGATTTTCAAAAACAGAGGAAACAATTATAACAGAACGACTTTCCTTAACTTCTTTTAAAAAAGAAATTTAATATAGTTTATTTAGCAATTAAGCGCTCTCCTGGAATTAGGAAAGTGCTTTTTTAATTAAAAGGCAGATTGAAATCGTGCGCGATTGTGGAAGTAAAGGTTTCTGCCCTTGGTATTTATAAAATCCTCTATATTAGTGAAAGACAGACTCACGACCGACCCACGCCTTATAAACTTGTTCGATATGATTTTTTAAGTGTATTACTAGGAGACGAGAAAATGAAATCCTTGTTTACACAAAGGATTATATACGATGATTTGGATTAAAATGTTAATTATGGTGGTGAAATTAATGAAGTGGACATATGTTTTAGGTATCGTTATTTTAACTGCGTTATTGAGTATAGGTGGTACACTTTTAATCTCAGACAAGATCTATGACAAAGGAGAGCTGGAACAAGATGTGAAAGAATTAGAGAACACTTCAAAAGCAGATACAAAAGAAAAATTTGTATCGACGGTAGATGTGAGCGGTATAGGTTGGGAAAACCCTATTTTCTCCAAGAAAATTGATGATTGGAAAAGTGGAGAAGAACCCTTCGTTGGCAATCTAGTAGAAGAAGTGATTCAAGAGATGGCACACCAAAAGATTATCGCTGAATCGAAAGAAGGCTCTATTATGATTACACCAGAAAGAATCGACATTTTAATACAGATGGTAGAAGAAAACAAAGATAACTATGAACGTCATAAAATGTCTGATAAATATGCACCTTATGAAATATATCTAGATATATTAAAACGTTGGAAAAAAGGTGATTTTTCAACAGTTGACGATGACCATAATATTTTAATGTTTATTCAAGGAGGGAAACCACCTGAAGGTTTAGCAACAGATATTGCTTCGGAAGAACAAGAGATAAACTATATTTTCCAAGTTTTTGCTAAAGAGGTAGATGAAGTCTTTGGCTCGACAGAAAAGCAGAATTAATCTATTTTTAGAAGTTAAATAATAATTGCTAACATCCTTCGGGGTGTTTTTATTTTCTCTTTTATAGAGAAGTCTTCTTAAGATATTAGCGGTATAGGCAGAGGATACCGAAAAAGATCTTGTTAAAAATAGAACGGAGGTTTTCGTCGTACCGAACAGAGCACCGTTGCTATCGGTAGATGCAGTCGCGCCTTCTGGTGTTGTAAATACTGAAAAATTCAAAATATCTGGTAAAGCATAAGAGGAAGATGCAAATGCCACGGTAAAGGTGACAAGTCGTATCAACGCAGGTGAGCCAATGGAAATTTACAGTGGTTCAGGTGGTCCTTAGGGGTTTTAAGTATCACTTGCACAATTAGTAGTGTTTTGGTCGTAGATAATTACGGGGCTAAGACAAGTAAAATCATTAGAGTGGTGCATCTATTATGTGTGGAAAATTTTGCTGGACTTGAGGACATTTTTGCTTTTGTTGCTTTGTAATAGATGAGTACAACAATACGGTTAATGTAGATGATACATGCGATAATATTGTGGAATAAAATTTTCGATGATATGTTATACAAGTTTTTATGCAAATTTATAAACAAACTCTGTAAGTATAGACGCTCTACTGTTTGTGCAATTTGTATAAAAAAATGTACAATCAATAGTTAAAGTGAAAAGGCAAAAACGTTGATTTAACAACATTCGTGCCTTTTTGGTGTATATTTTAATCGACAATTTTTGTTTGGGTGTTTAATTTATATGAGTGAATATAATTTACTGCGTACTTTACTAAAAAGATTCCTAAGACCCCACCCAAAACATTAAATAACGAACAGAAAATATCCATATTACCAAAGTGGCCCTTAGTAAAACCAGACCGCCCAAGTAAAAGATGGGCGAAATGTATCACTAAACAACTTAAAACAACAATAGAAATTGCTTTTTTGTTACTTTTTAAATTGAAAAGGAGTAATAAAAAAATCCCAAATGGTACAAATAAAATAAAATTATAAAATAAAGCTGAATAACTAAAAATAGAAATATGAAAGTGCATCGTATCAAATATTCCAAACCAGTCATTCGTTGAAATAAATCCTCTACCATTGTCTGCTGGATTTTGAGGGAGCGTGAATCCACCAGTTTTAATTTGAATTAAACTTATTAAGTAAAAGATAAAGCTATATAGAATAATTCGTTTTTTATTACTTTTTATTTCTTTTCTAAAATAGTCAAGAAATACATCAATAAAAATATATACTAGCAAAATTAGAAATCCGAAAGGAACAATATTGTAAAGAACGTATGTTGAATGCACAATTAACATCTCCCACTATTTGTAACATTTAAAAGTCAATATTTATTTTACCGATTTTTACATTATAAAACAAATATAACTCGTCAACTAACCTGTTACGTTAATTGAAGTATATAAAGCTACCAAAGCGTTGTTTAGGATATATAACCTTGCGAACGCGATATAACTAATGATATTCGTGATACAACAATAGGGTGCATGTCAACGTATATAGCGAACCAAGAGCAACGTTTAGCAGAGCAGGAAAGGGCGATTATAGAGCTTTCCTCGTTAATTGCAAAGGAATCAGAAGGAGGCGAACAAAATGTTTAATGAACAGAGTGGACTAGTAGCTATCTGGTATAACTATGTGCTAGCACGTCCACATAAACGTAATCAAGTACCAAATCTATCGAATTTGCGCCAAGTGGTGTATCACAAACTAGAACAAGAAAATGATAGGAAAATTTATGAATTTAAGTCAAAAGAATGAAGTGAAATAATAATATTTTACAATATAATAGACTTAATTGTTATGTTGTTTTCTATCTTAAATAATCAAAAGATAGTTATTGGAGAGGATGATTGGATGAGTAAAGACTTTATTATTTTTGGAGCAAGTCAAGGGCTTGGCGACGCCTTTGTAAAGGGTCTACCCATAGAGGGAGATACAGTATGGATGGTGTCAAGAACACGACCAGAAAGCTTGGATATTAATGATGGTGTAAATCGCAAATGGCTTTCAATAGATTTATCAAGTCAACAACACATCTCTTCTTTAAAGGAAACCTTAAAAGACATTGCAATAGATGTATTAATATATAATGTTGGCGTATGGGAAAAGCGTGGTTTCGAAGATGACTATACATTTGATAAGGATGAAATCGAAGATATTTCCAACTTAATCAATATAAATCTAACTTCTACTATTACGTATATTCAAGCGCTTCTACCAAACTTAAGACAAGCTAAAAATGGAAAAGTCATTTTAATTGGTTCAACGGCAGGCTTAGAACATACAAATAGTTCACAGGTTTCATTTGTAGCATCTAAATTCGGCTTACGAGGCATTACAAATGCTCTACGTGAACATTTGAGAGGAGATAAAATTCCTGTCACTTGTATTAATCCAGGGGAGCTAGCAGCAGAAGTACCTTATGAAGAAGGTGCAGAAAAGGCAATTGATTTATATGAAGGTACACGTATACCTGTACAAGATATTGTATCTATTGTGCAATGTGTGATTAATTTATCACCAGTTTCATGTGTTAAGGAAATTACTATCCCTTCAATAACAGACTTAAATGCTTGATCGTTTCAAAATAAGTAAAATTACAATAGATTTTAAGCCTTCTACAATCATCTGTGGAGGGCTTTTATTATGCAAAAAGGAAGGTGTCCAATGAAAACAGACACATTATATACATCACTTGTAGGCGGCTCCGTGGCAGGGGTCGCTTATTTTGTTGGTGGCATTGACCATTTAATCAAAGCACTCACTATCTTTATGGCGATTGATTATATTTTAGGCGTTATGGTTGCGTTTGTTGTGAAAAACGTTGATAGCAGAAAAGCATTAATCGGACTGTTTAAAAAAGTGGCCATGATTTTGATGGTGATTGCTACAGTACAACTGGACTTAGCAACAGAGAGTGGAAACTTTATGCGCAATGCCATGATTCTTTTTCTAATTGGTATGGAGGGAATCAGTATGATTGAGAATCTTGGTAAGTTAGGAATGAGAGTGCCTAAGTTTTTAACGAATGCTTTTAAGCAGCTTCAAATCGATAACGATGAGAAAAAGGATGATAAACAATGAGTGTTACAACTACATGCCGAGATTTAGGTGAATTACTACCAGTGGCGCAAACAGCCTGCCGATTACTCTTTCAGGAATGCTATAAAGCAGGTATTCATAATATCTTTGTCACGGAAACATACAGGTCGCAAGCACGCCAAAATTATTTATATCAGCAGGGGCGAACTCGATTATATGACTCCAAGGGTAAGCGCCTTTATCCAGTGACTTGGACTCTAAAGAGTAATCATACTTCACGTTTAGCATGGGACATTGCCGTGGCTCCACCGAAACCCTTATATGATGTAGATACATTAACAAAAATAGGGGCAATAGCTCGTAAGTTAGGTATTACGTGGGGCGGTGATTGGGCACGTAGAATTGACCGACCACATTTTGAAGTGAAGCCGAATTGGAAGATGCCTACAGGGTACAAATTAGATGGACAAGTAATCGTACCAAGTAACAGCAAATTGAAAGTTCAATTAATTGTGAAAGACAAGAAGGAGGAAGTTAAAGTGGCAAATACAAATTGGAATCCAGGTTCACCAGCTATAAGAACAGAGACAGAGAACTTTATTGCTCAGGCTGTGAAGGATGGTATTATTAATGCTTCACATTTGAAGGATTTACAAAGTGGTGTGATGACAACGGATCGCTTGATTGGATTATATATCACAATCGAGAAACGCAGAAATAATAAATAATAGTTAGACACAGTAAAAGTACTTGTCTTTTTGACTTTAATCATAGAAATAGCAAAGCCTCAATGTAAAAGGCTACCAAATGAAATTCATTTGGTAGCCTTGCTGTTTTGAGTATTCAAAAAACCTATTTTACCATTTTATTTCTGGATATATTTCTGAGATTTTCATACCTTCAATTGTTCCTTTTTCAAGTAGTTCTTCATAACCATTAAATTCTTGAGAATGCTGATCTTTAACTCTTGATAGATAGGATTTACCACGATTATGACTTATCCAATATTCCTCACCTTTATAATAAAAATTCAGTTCATCATTCATTTCGAGAAGGCTTTTAAACTCTAAGTACTCTTTTTCTGTCATGTAATTTACTCCTTTTTAATACGGATTGCCTCTATGGGTACCAGTCCAATCATGACGACGGATCGTTTGATTGGTTTGTATATTACGATTCAACAAAGACGTAATAAATAAAATAGAAAGACCGCTCTACCACTTAATCATTGTGGAGGGCGGTCTCTTGATTAATACTCTCTTACTTCAAATGAAGCAATCTTGTCGTGTACAATATATTCAGTTACTTTTTTATAAGGTGAAATAGTTTTTGTGAATTTGAAAGTTGAAGTACCTTGAGCACTTTCAAACCAATTCAAGTAATTATTTAAAACGGTATTAGTAACATCATATTCTTTTGTAATACCGTTTACTAGTGTGATACTAAGGATAGCACTAGAAGATTCATTATTTGGTTTCTTAACAATAACTGTAGCAATAGCAACCAGTTTTGTATTTTCGACTTTAGCAGTAATAATTGCTTTACCTTCATTAATGGCAGTCACATTACCGTTCTGGTCTACAGTGGCAATAGATTCATCACTTGTTGACCAAATTAAATTTTTATTTAATGAGTCTGCAGGTAAAACTGTAGCAGTTAATTTATCTTTGCTACCTTCAAGTAGCTCAAGTGCATTCCTATCTAATGTTATAGATTCAGTTTCTAGACTTCCTTGCTTCTTAACAGTTACAGTGCAGTTTGCAGTTAGATTTGTATTTGCAAGTTGTGCTGTGACAGTAATTATTCCTTCCTTAATAGCAGTTACATTGCCGTCTAAATCTACAGTTGCAATACTTTCATCACTACTTGTCCAAATAATATTTGCGCTGTCTGGAGTAACTACAGCAGTAAGCTTTTTTGCTTCACCTTCAGATAGTTCTAGATTATTTTTGTCTAAAGTAATGGAGTCTGTATTAGGAATATCATTCTCAGATATTAAAAATCCATCTACATCAATAGCGTCTATTGCAAAATACTCATTCTTTATGTTGTTTGTTATATCTATCTGAACTTTGTGTTTACCATAAGGCAAATCTACTTTTTTGTAGAATACAGTCTGTGAGCTAGAATCACCTCCTTTTGCCGAAGCTGATTCTGAAACACCATCTATATTGATTGAGAAAGTCGCTCTATTACTATAGATGAAGTCAAGTAACATAAATTTAGTTCCTTCAAAAAAGAAGGTAAAACTCATATCTTTAGCAGTACCTTCTATACGTGTTCCCTTGTATAAGGATGAACTTGAAAATGAATGCATATTTGTATATTTTACCAAAGAGTTTGGAACATCATATCTTTTCCAACCAATTTCAGGTTTTAAAAGTCTACTCCCAACTACCGCACTATTTTCAGGGGTATTATTTAAATTTGTTACTCCTTCTTCGTAATCAGCGAAGTCTGCTGCAGATGCACTTTCAAAACCAATACTAACAAAGGCTAAGAATGTTATAGCTAAATAAAAAAACCCTTTTTTGAACAAATTAATCACTTATGTATCCTCCTTCAAAATATCTAAGGGCATTATTCCAAATACCCTGCAGTAACAACTTTAACCATTAATAATTTAATTTACCATAATAAAAATCGACACTTTTTGATAATAAAAATGTAATACTAAGAAATAAATCCATTTTTTAGGTGTGTAACAACCCACAACCAATGCCACTTCGTTACACAAAAAAAGTCACGAAAGTCACGAAAAAGTCACGAAAAAGTCACATTTCTCCCGAAAACATGTGAATTTGGGCGAAAACAAGTTTTTGTACATTCGTAAGAAACCTTGCTATAATGGGCTTTGTGATTACATATGAAAGAGGGTAAAAGCATGAATGCTTACGACGAATATAAGGGGTCAGGTTTCGGAAGAACCTTGATATATCAACGTTTATAGAGGATAAATGAAGCTGATTTTGCAAAAAAGCAACCAAACAGCAACATTTATCCTTTTATTGTTGTTAAACGGATTTTTGGAGGTTTAATCATTCAATAGGGCGGTGAATTTAGCATGCATTTTTTTAGAAGCATTTTCGCGCATGCCACCTGTTACGTGAAGGTAAATTTTTGTCGTCGTATCGGAGTTTTTATGGCCCACTCGATTCATAATGTAATTCAAGTCCACTTCAGCTTCTGCCAAAAGACTAATGTGAGTATGACGTAAAATATATGTGCGGAATGGCTTGTCAATATTCGTTCTTGAAGCAATACGTTTAACAGCTCTATTAAGCATTTTAACGGTGGTAGGGAAGCCATCTTGCTCACCAAATACATACCCATGATCTTGCCATTTGCTTAGTTTACGGAAAGCTATAAGTTCTTGAATTTTCTCCACTACAATATCATCAATGTCAATAATTCGAACACTTCCAATTGTCTTAGGGGGCGTTAACTCAAAGTCCTTTTTTCGATCACCTTTCGCATAATTAGTCTTGTTGATTCGAATTGTTTTATTGTGCAAGTCTACATCTTCAAGTTTGAGAGCAAGGGCTTCACCTGGACGCATGCCGGTAAATGCAATTGTATAAATGACTGTGCGATAAGCGATATTAGGATATTGATCTGTTTCTCTTAAAAACTCCTTTAATTCTTCAGCTTCTAAAAACAACTGGCTTACATCTTGACCACTCACTTGTTCCAACGTCATTTTCTTTTTTGGTACGAATGCGCCATCTACTGGATTAATTTCAATAAGACCAACTTCTTTCGCATAATTAAACATCATCTTAGCAGTGTTTTGAATGCCTCTAAGGGTGAAATACGCGCAGCCTTTTTCAAATAAGTCATTAATAACATTTTGATAGCGAACCGTTGTAATATTAATTAATTTGTAATCCGCTAAATATCGGTTAAGGACAGATAAACAGTACTCTCTATATTTAACAGTGGTTTCTTTATTTCCTTTCAGACGATAGAGAGTAAGCCATTGGTTATAGAATTTTGCAAAACGTATTTCTGGATCAATCGTAAACTGATGTTTTAATGCAGCAACACCTTGCTTTACTTTTTCCTCAGCTTCTTTTTTCGTTTTACCACGTCTAGTAACTTGCCTACGTTTGCCTGTAATAGGGTGACGAGGACCTTCTCCAATACATCGCCAAGTATGTTTGTCGATTCTCTCACAAAACATAAAATCACCTCTAAATGAAAGTACGGATACTTTTATCTTCCCATAGCAAGCAGTAATTTCAACATTTCCTGCTGTTCCAATGTGGAACATAGGAGCGCTTGTTTAAGTATTGAGTTAAACGCTTCATAGCAAACTCATATTCAACATTAAATAACTCTTGAAGTTTTAGCACAGTTTGAGGCAAATAATCATATAGCTGTAATTCATCCAACATAAAGGTAGGCATACAGGCGTGATACATAAAATTATTCGCTTTATATTCTTGGTATTCACGGAAGAGGGGATACATATAGAACTGATCCCCGGTATGTAGTAACACATGTGCAAGCTCATGACAAAAATCCTGCCATTGTTGCTGCTGGGTAAGGGATTCATCTAAGAATATGTAGGGTAGGTCGTTCGCATATAACGCTTGACTAGTTTCTGACCAATAAAAAACTTTAATACCTAAATTTTTAGCAATTTCTCTAAAATCCAATAGGGGAGGAGTTATGATGTTCATTTTAAAGTAGAATTCTTTAATGAAATCTTCTAAATGACTATAGTTCATGTAACCACCTCAATAAAAGGAACGTTTGTTCTTGTTTGTTTTACAATAAAACCCTACTATTTTGTAGTAGGGTTAAATAATTCAGTTTTTGGATATTCATCATAAATTTTATCTTTCAATAACCTTCCAGTTCTGAATTTTTGAACGCCACCCCATTGTTTGAAGAAAAAGGCAACATTATTTCTTTCGCAATTTAATTTAATATTCCAGACCCATTCTTCTTCCATTGGTCTTGAGTGTGGTCCCGATTCTCCACCTACAATAACCCAGTGAATATCAGTGATATCCATGTTATTTAATGGACCTAACAATGGTTCGCATGACAAGAATCTAACTGTGGCTGGAACAGTTCTAAGATAATCAATCCTATCCAAAACACTTTCATTTTCTATACTTACGCCCATCCAGATATTAGGTCCCCATTTTAAGTGGGAGGCTAATTCACTTAAACGTTTAGCACGTTTTGTTAATATTTGATATGTATGTCTAGGAGTATCATTCATCGTATCAAATACTCTCTGTATGAATTCTAAAGGCACATCTTCATGAAATAAATCAGACATTGAGTTAACAAATACTTTACGGGGCTTTGCCCATTTATATGGTAAAGTAACTAAATCATCATGTAAGGTAACCTTAAAACCGTTTATATAACGGGGATTGCCCATAGCCACTAACCTTTTAGCCATTCGTTCTGCGTAGCAATTTTTACAACCTTGCGATACTTTACTACAGCCAGTAACAGGGTTCCAAGTTGCTTCCGTCCATTCGATATTGCTATTACTTGACATAGTTATCCCTCCTGGTTGCATTATAACATAAAATCCGAATATATGTTCTAAAACTTAATGTGAAGCGTTTTATCATTAAATGAGCCTTTATTAGCACCTATTTTACGCTCTACAATTATTAAATTTTCTTTTTCGAGATTTTTCATGGCTGGTCTAAAATAATTTGTTAAAGGATAAATTGTTTTCTCTAATACAAAATTTTCAATTGTATTTAAAAGTATATATGAATTACCTTTAAATTCATTGTAAATGATAGATGCCAAATTTTTAACATGTTCTTCTTTTGTATACTCATCAAAGAACTCAAATTGAATTTGAAGGGGGTCTTTTCGATCATCGTATAAAAAAGCTCCTGTTTCATCTACTTTCCACATTACTTCTTTCATCAAAGCTAATCCATGTCTACTCTTAGTAGAATGGACCAGAAACATCTTAGTTCTACCAGATTTTTTAAATTCAAAGTTAAGGACGTAGTTTGCTTCTGTTTTTCCTAACAATTGTTTTGAGTAGTAATTGATAATCGCTTCTTTTCGTATTTGTGCATCTGTATCTTTAATTTCACTTCGTAATTCATCTAGGTTTTCAACACCAAATAAATTTTCATAGGTTTCAACAAGACTTGGATCTCTATCACTAGTTATGAAACGATTAACTTCCTCATACATAAAGTTAAATAATATTTCGGCCTTATTATTTTTCAAGTATTTTTGAAAAAGTTTAAAAGGTGTATGGCTAAAGCCGAACGGATCCACAAAGCAAAATGAAGGAATTAAGTTGGAATTTACTTGGTCTAAAAAGCTATTCATAACGTTTTCAAAAGAATCATTATAAATCACGACTCTAATTGTGGGATATTGACCAAAAGTTACAACATTTTCGTTGTAATTTGCATCACCATAATATCCTATGATATTTTGAATTAAATTATTGAAATTTTTCTCTTTGCCTTCGATTAGAAGAATCGTTATGTTTGGACATGGTCTTCTGTATTGTAAATTTTGATTACATAAATCTCTTGCACCATTTATTAGTATGATTGGTGACCCCAGTTGTCCATCTTCATAAATACCCTCACCTGCAAAACCATCGATTACTACACAATTATTTTTATTAAATTCTCCCAATGTAATTTTTCTTAGCCAAGGGATATAATATCGGTTAAGAATTTCGATTTTAGCACTGCTATGACTTTGTAATCCTTCGAAAAATTTATTCACCATTTAAATCACCTTTCTTTGAAAGCATATATTTAGATTTTTGTATTATTAACCGTTGTGAAATATCGTGTCTAAATGATTTTGTATATTACATATAAAATATTAATTTAATTTAAAACATAAATGTTTAATATTTACAATATTGTTATCTTTAAAGGACATGACTTAGTGCATGTCCTTCGTTCAGATAATAATTAATTTATTTTTATTGAA
Source organism: Lysinibacillus sphaericus (assembly GCF_002982115.1). Classification (GTDB taxonomy): domain Bacteria; phylum Bacillota; class Bacilli; order Bacillales_A; family Planococcaceae; genus Lysinibacillus; species Lysinibacillus sphaericus. The sequence goes on from NZ_CP019980.1 coordinate 2,111,046, forward strand.
ACTAATTTGTCACTTCTACATAATCCTGAACAGTATTAAGGATTTGTTCACTGTAATTCAGTAAATCAATCGGGTGTACAAAGTCAAGAACAGTGCGTTCTTTGTCGGTAGCTGCGTCGTTTAGGACGATAAAGTTTCTGTTTTTTTCGAAAAATACGCGAATAATCCATCTTCGGATATTGTTATCAATAATAATATTGAAATAACTTCGATTATCTCGGTAGAATACACGTTCAGGTGCTATGGCATCTTTAAGAATTACCTTTACAATCGAATAGGATTCAAGTTCTTCAGGTGTTGTCACAATACCATCGTCTTTTACCGGTTCTTCTTTTGTTTCTTCATTGTTTGGATCCGGAAGGGTTACACGTACTTTACTATCTCCAGTTGATTTAAGGGCAGCGTTTAATTTATCGTTTACCTTTTCGTTTACAATTTGTTTTAATCCTTTCGAAATAATTGGTGTGAATTTTTCTAATGCATTCTTTGTTTTTAAACCATCATAAATTTGATGTACAAGGAATTTTACGAATTCTTCATCGGGAGTATCGAATTGAACGGATAAATAGCTTTTTAAGGCGTTTAAGTATTTAAGGTCAGAAGCGGTACTTGAAATATTTTCAAGATCAAACGTTTCTTTTCGGAATTTTGCGATTTCTTGGATGTGAATATCTCGTAGCTCTAAAATGTTAAATGTAAAGAAAGGTGTTGTATCCATCTTATTTGGCTCTTCTAAATCAGTAAAAAATTTGTATACGATACCGTTTGTAAGAATGCCAAATTTAGCGGAAGTAGTACCGAAATAACGGAATAATTGAGAGTCATGTTTTGTAAGGTTTTCGGCAATGCTCTTACACTCAATTAAAATCATAGGGGCGCCATCACTTAATATCGCGTAATCAACTTTTTCACCTTTTTTAATACCAACGTCGGCTGTAAACTCTGGGCTGAACTCTAATGGGTTGAAGATGTCGTAGCCTAAAATTTGAAAGAACGGCATCACTATGGCTGTTTTTGTAGCTTCCTCTGTCGATATTGAATCTTTTAAACTGTCAATACGTTTAGCTAAATTTTTTAATTGTTCTACAAACTGTTCCATATGTATCCCTCCAATTATGTAGTTACATTTGACTTGCGTAAATATAACTAGGTAAATGATAAAAAAATATTAAAGTCCAATATAGTATATATTTTACAAATGGGGGTTGTTTTAAAGGACATGCAAGCATGTCCTTATTTGATTTCACCACTATCCTTCAAAATCTCCCACATTTTACGAAGCCTTTGTAAATCTTCCTCACGATTCTTAGGTAAATCCTTATACCATTTTTGTAAAGATGGGTCGTTGGCGAAGGCTTGGAACTCAGCTTCCTCATCTGTTTGGTTAAGTGGTATATCATAATCAGTGTTACCAAGTAAATAATCTGTTGTAGTATTTAAGGCTTTTGCTAAAAGTACAAGCATTTCATTAGAAGGAGTGCTATAGCCATTTTCATAATTACTAATTGTACCTTTAGTGGTTTGAACTTGTATCGCAAGTTGTTCTTGTGTAAGTTTTTTTGCCTTTCTGGCTATCTTCAAGCGGTGGTCTAACATTCAATCACTCCTTTGACATATGTAAATAAACTATAGAAGTAAAAAAATATACCTTCTAAAAATATTTTACATACAGAAGTGTCATAACGGATATACAATTGGTGTTACTTTATTTTATCTCACCATTATCCTTCAAAATCTCCCACATTTTACGTAATTTCTGTAAATCCTCTTCACGATTCTTCGGTAAATCCTTGTACCATTTTTGTAATGAAGGATCGTTAGCGAATGCTTGGAATTCAGTTTCGTCATTTATGGATTGAGTATGAGGGTTTTTAACGTCACTTTCACATAAAATATATGCGACACTAACGCCATATTTTTCAGCTAATTTTTGTAGGCTACTTATTGAAATTTCATTGCGACCTTGTTCGTAATAACCATAGGCACTTTCAGAAATATTCAAGAATTTAGCAATATCAGCTTGTGTTAATTTGAATTCTTTTCTTAATTCCTTAAGTCTTTGTGGGACATTAGGCATGGTTACACCTCTTTCGCATATGTAAATAAACTAGTCAGGTATTATTTTACATCTAGAAGTGTCTTAATGGTATACAAATTGGTGTTACTTTAATTTATCTCACCATTATCTTTCAAAATCTCCCACATTTTACGAAGCTTTTGTAAATCTTCTTCACGATTTTTGGGTAGTTCCTTGTACCATTTTTGTAATGATGGGTCGTTGGCGAATGCTTGAAAAGAAGCTTCGTCTTTTTCTTGTGGTGTGAGTGCTATTTTATCTGTACGACCTAATAGGTAGTCTGTACTGACTTCAAAATAATCGGCTAACTTAGAAAGCGTTGAATTGTCAGGTTCACCTAAATTATTTTCATATTTTGCATAGCCTTGTCTAGTGATGCCTAGTAAGTCAGCCATTTCCTGTTGGGTCTTACGTTGCTGGGTTCTTAGGGCTTTTAATCGAATTGAGAGCATTGTAATCCCCCTTTTATAGTAAATATTAAACAATTTTAATTATAACGCAACTATAAGTTACTGCGTGCAACTAAAAGTAGCATTTATGCTTGACAGCAACATTTTGTTGCTTTATATTATGATTATAAGGTAACTAAAAGTTGCAAAGGAGAGGTGGAGAGTGAGAGAAAAATTAATTATTCTTCGAGGTGAAAAAACAATAACAGAGGTAGCTAAAGATCTTAATATTACAAGACAAATGTTAAGTGCAATAGAAAACAATGCTAGAACTCCTTCTCTAGCATTAGCTAGAAAAATTGCTGTTTATTATTCAACAACAATTGAAGATGTTTTTTTTGAATCTAAATGCAACTAAACGTTACCTTTGATTAAAAGAGAAATTGGAAAGTTTGGGATGGAGCATGACATGGTTGCTCTAGTAGCCATAAATTTTTACATCCAATCTACCAATATTTTAGCAGATTGGATGGATTATAAAAAAGTAGGAGGTTATTTATGAATCCATTACAAGTAATCGTACATGACAATCAGCGTGTGCTAACAACAAATCAATTGGCTGAAAGTTATGAAACAGATGTAAAAGTCATTTCGAATAATTTCACTCGGAACAAAGGTCGGTATCAAGAGGGCAAACACTTTATTCATCTTTCGGGTGAGGACTTAAAACAATTTAAAGCCATTCATCAAAATGATGAAAGCCTAAAATTTGCTTCTTCGTTATACCTTTGGACTGAAAAGGGAGCATGGTTACACGCAAAATCTCTTAACACCGATAGAGCGTGGGATGCCTATGAAAAACTAGTGGACGAGTACTACAACATGAAAGAAAAGATTGTGCCGTTATCAAAAGACCAAGCGCTTGTCACAGTTCTTCGTACTACTGCAGATTTGGTTGAAGATACGCAGGAGATTAAAAAAGAACAACACGAAATCCGTAAAGAACTGTCACTTCTCAATGAAAAGGTAGAAGAGCAAATTACCTTAACATCAGGTGAGCAACGTGCCGTACAAAAGGCTGTAGCGACAAAAGTCTATGAATGTGAACAAGACACAACACTACGACCAAAACTCTTTCGTGAATTATATCGTGAAATTAAAGACCGGTTTGCTGTAGCCAGTTACAAGGATATTCGTCGTCAGGATTTACAACTAGCGCTACGATATATCAATTCTTGGATTCCTCGAAAAGTTTCATTGGAAGAGGCTGCCGGGCAAAGCAGCCTATAGATTGGAGGGCTGGTAATGTTTAGCGAGGATTTTAAGGAGAAAATGATGCTTGAGTTTCGCACGATGATTCGTGAGGAGATGGAAGCAACTTTACAGGGGACATATGTACAAATTCAACAGTTGCCACCGTTTTTAACGAAAGAAGAGTTAAAAAAATTGCTTCGAATTGCGGATACAAAGGCTTCAGCGTTGCTTGCAAGAGCAGATTTTCCGGTATTGCGAGAAGCGGGTGTTTTAGTACCCTCTCACTTATTTATTCAATGGGTTGAAGCCAACACACAGTGGATTGATTTAAATACAGGGTTAGCCCCTCATTCACTAAAAGCATTAAGACCAATTAAGCCCTACGTACTTACTTAAGTGATTGGGCATACAACCTCTTGACACTATTTTACCTTGAATATCAACAACAATTGGTTCTGCTTTTGCTATCCCTTGTTCCGCCTTGGAACATTGAGAGGAGGTGAGACCAATGTCATACGGAGCTATTTTAAAAGCGCTACGAGTAAGAGCCAATCTTACACAACAAGAACTAGCAGACAAACTACATCGCAGCCGTTCGTGTATTTCTAAGTTTGAAAAAGAGACTAAAACCATTGATATGCCTACATTCATGCAGTGGATACAAATTACGGATGGGCAAGTTGCAGCGGCTGCCATGATGTTTGGAATGGATGCATTATCAATCATTAATCAATTATTACCGTTTATCGGAGGAGGTTTTATATGGTGGATGTAATTATGCTTATCAAGCATCGTAGAGCGATTTACGGGGCAATAGGAGCAATTGAATTCAATTTAATAATGGAAGATTACGACTTAGCAATTGAAAGAGCTTATGACATCATCAGAAGTTTAAAAGCTTTACAAGCCAATCAAAAAATAGATTTAGCAGAAGTAGATAGAGTGATAGATCACATCCAGCAGTGGGAGGTTCAGGATGTTCAAGTTTAAACGATGGAGCAAGTTATCGTTACAACAACGTCTAGTGTCGGTCGGCAATTGGTGGTACAGATGGTGAAGTGGTTAGTGGATTACTTCTACATGCCAGACGATGGTCGCAATCAATACCACAAAGCATTTTGTGTAAAGTGCGGTCTAATCATCATCGCCATTGGTGTACCAGTGATTATTGCTTGTTGGCAATAAAAAAAGCTGCTTAATCGCGGGAACGATTAAACAGCAGTGCGGTTTTGTCTACACATAGTATACCACAATAATCGACGTTTGCGAGTCGCAACTCGCTCTCGTCAAGCAGTTCATAATCCTCTTCTTTCGTCTGGTTAGCCGAAACATTATGAGCTGCTTGATGGGAAAGTCCATCAGAAAGAAGGTGAGGACATGAATCTTCAAGTTGAGAATCCAATGGTATTAGGAACACTCGAAACAGTTAATCGAGTATCGACAAATCACTTGGTTGAGAAAGAATTTCGGGATTTTTATGGCAGTTTAATAGTAAGTAATGACGATTACATGGAGTTTCCGAACGGTGATATTGTTCACATGGATAACATTCACACGTACTTAGAAGAGCACTTTAAAGCTTCATTTTGCACAAAAAAATAAACCACTACTCGCAATAGTGGCTTAGAAAAAACATTAATTATCGTTATTTTAACACAGGAGGTTAAAAGAATGGAAGCAGTATCTACTTTAAAGATGGATCGTATTGAATGGCTCCAACTACGTAAAAGCGGTATCGGTGGTTCAGATGCATCAGCAATTCTTGGATTTAATCGCTGGAAGTCAGCGTTTCAGTTATTCATCGAAAAGACATCTGAAATGGTTGAAGAAATCGACAATGAATTTGTGTACTGGGGCAATGTACTAGAAGATATTGTTGCACAAGAATTTGCAAGACGAACACGTAAAAAAGTACAGCGTGTGAATCGTATGCTACGACACCCTGATTTTCAATTTATGATAGCTAACTTAGACCGCCGAATCGTTGGAGAGAGAGCAATCCTCGAATGTAAAACAACATCTACGTACAACAAAGATGCCTGGGAAGGTGACGAAGTACCAGCAGCATATATTTGTCAGTTGCAACATTATCTAGCGGTCACTGGATTTGAAAAGGCATATATTGCGGTTTTGATTGGTGGGAACACATTTGTGTGGAAAGAAGTTGCCCGTGATGATGAATTTATTGAGTTAATGATTGAGCGAGAAAAAGACTTTTGGCATAACCATGTCCTTGCTAACGTACCTCCGGCGATTGATGGTAGTTCATCTGCTAGTGAGTTTTTAGCCAAAATGTTCCCTCAGGATGATGGTTCAGCCATTATGTTGGATGAGCAGATGAACACATTAATTGAGGCGATTGAATCATTAAAAAGTGAAGAAAAGCAACTCGAAAACCAACGTAAAGAATATGAAAATCAACTAAAAATAAAGCTTGGTGAGGCCGTAGAAGGATATTCGAATCGATTTAAAGTGACTTATAAAACAATTACAACTAATCGAATTGATAGCAAGCGATTAAAGGAAGAACAACCGGAGCTATATAAGAAATATTGCAATGAATCATTATTTCGCCGTTTGTCGATTAAGGAGGCGAATTAAACATGGCAACTACAAATGACTTAAAAGCGCAAATACAAGGTCAAGTACAACAAGGTCTTACACCAGAACAATCATTAAACAAATTGTTAAAGCGTATGGGTCCTCAAATTCAACGAGCATTACCTAAACACATGGATGCTGATCGTATTGCACGAATTGCCTTAACAGCAGTTCGTGCTACACCAAAGCTACTAGAATGTGACCAAATGAGTTTTCTAGCAGCACTTATGCAATCTGCTCAACTAGGAGTGGAGCCAAATACAGGGCTAGGACAAGCTTATTTAATCCCATATGGCAAACAAGTACAGTTCCAGTTAGGTTATAAAGGTTTAATTGATTTAGCTGTTCGTAGCGGTCAATATAAAGCCATTTATGCGCATGAAGTGTATAAGGAAGATGAATTTTCGTTTGCATACGGATTACACAAAGATCTTGTCCATGTACCTTCGACAAATCCAGAAGGCGAACCAATCGGTTACTACGCTGTGTACCATTTAAAAAATGGCGGATACGACTTTGTTTACTGGACAAGAGAACGTATTGATAAACATGCTCAAAAGTTTTCGCAAGCCGTTCAAAAAGGTTCGACAAGCCCTTGGAAAACTAACTATGACGCAATGGCTAAAAAAACTGTACTAAAAGAAGTATTAAAATATTCTCCTAAATCAATCGAGCTGCAGAAGGTAGTAGAGGCTGATGAAACGATTAAAAACGAGGTATCAGAGGATATGAGTGATGTTATTGATGTCACAGATTATTCGATCATTGAAGCAGAAGCAGTTCAAGAGGAAAAGATTATTGAACAGTAACGTACCACACAAAGTCCTTCTGCCTGCGTGGATCTTTCAACAGGCGAAGGATAACGATCAAATCAAACGTTTGGTGTTGCAATACATGATTAGATATCCAAACTATCGAATTATCAAAATCAAGGGTAGTTTTGCGGTTTGTGAAAGATTAGAGGGGTTCTTATAAAAACGATATGTAAAGGTGACATTTAGAGTTAGGAATTAAAGTATTAAATTCCTTTGTTGTTACGAAGTTCTACTATTGTTCCTTCAGGTGCTTTTATTTTGCATAAGCTACCATTCTCAACATGGTAAATTATTTCATTATTCTTCATTAAGAATTCAGTGTCTAATTCATGAAGGCGAGATACTTCTGATTTTAAATCTTCTACCCATAAACAAAAGTGAACTAGACCCAGGGAATTTGTGTTTACGTCACATAGTATTTCATTTTGTTTTCCAGTTTGCAGTTCAATATAAAAATCGCCCAATTGAATCCATGTATTAAAATTGCGTCCGTGAAAATCAGGTGATTCTTGTACTACTTTAAAACCCAGTATGTCTGTATAGAAATTTAACGATTCGGTGTATGTATTGGTTTGGATGCATAAATGATGCACGAAACTTTTATTCATAAATTACCTCTTTTCAGTTGATAAATGATGTTCAAATAAATAGTTCATTACAATATTATATCAATTTGGTTTAAGGAATAAATAAAAACCTTTAAAAAAGGTCGAGTTAAGGAGAGGCGAGGGCAAATGGGCATTATCCGAGTAGCTAAAAACAACAACTATGTAGTGATGAATCGTACAGCATTAAATGACAACCGTCTATCTTGGAAAGCTAAAGGCATTATGGCTTATATGCTTTCAATGCCAGATGATTGGGTGTTTTATATGGACGAATTAATTACGCATGCTACAGATGGCAAAGATTCGTTCAAAAGTGGACTAAAAGAGCTTAAAGATAACGGCTATGTAGAGCGTAAACCAGTTAGAGATGAAAAAACGAAAAGGATCGTTGCTTGGGAGACGATTGTCCATGAAGCGCCTATCCAACAAGAGGAGAAACCATCAGTAGAAATCCCACCAGTGGAAAAGCCATTAGAGGAAAACCCACTTATGGAAAACCCACAAGTGGAAAAACCACTAGTGGAAAATCCGCCCCTACTAAGTATTGATAATAACCAAGTATTGAATAAACCAAATACTGATAATAACCAAGTACTGACTACAGACAAACAACATGCTCAAAGGCTATATGGGTTCTTTGTCAGTCGTCTGCAAAAGTTGCCTAGCAATAAGTTACGAGAAGATATTGATTACTATCTATCGACCTATCAAGATGCAAATCTAGTTATTGAAGCGTTTGAGCGAGCTCTGTTAAATGGACGAGTCAGAGATAAAGAAAAATATGCTAATGGTACATTACGCAATTGGAGATATGAGGGTGTAACATCTATGCAACTATTAGCGAAAAAGGAGGCTCAACAACGTGCATCCAATACAGGAAGTACTAGCAAAGGCACAAGCAAAGTACCAAGCATTATTGGACGAAGAAGCAGCTTCGATTAATGACAAACAGTATGAATGTACAAAGTGCAAAGATGTAGGCGGATTATTTGAAATGAAAGTCGATGAAGATGAAACCAGTATTACTTACGGTAAATCATTTCAAATTTGGGTTGATTGCGAATGCGAGAAAAATAGAATTGTTAGCAAGCTGATGAAGGCTAGTGAAATCACAGAAGAATTCAAAGCAATGACATTTGATAACTTTTTCACCAATGGAGCACCCAAGGTAGTACAAGACATGCACCTATTGGCTACTAAATACTATGCAGATTTTGAACAAATCCAAAAGTCAAAGCAAAACAGTATTGCCTATCTAGGTCAACCAGGATCAGGGAAAACACACTTACTTATAGCTTTGGCCAACTTAATGATGACAGAGAAACATAAGTCAGTATTGTATTTTCCATTCGTGGAAGGCTTCGATGATTTACGTTCAGATTTTGAAAAGCTAGAGGCCAAGATGATCCGTATGAAACAGGTCGATATTCTCTTTATCGATGACTTGTTTAAACCTGTTACAAAGCAAATGAAAGATGGGGAAAGGATTAAAGTGCCACAGGGTAGCGAATGGGAAATTAAACAGCTTTATTCTGTTGTGAACTATCGTTATATGAATCATAAGCCGGTGTTTATTAGCAGCGAACTAACGTTTGATGAAATGATTGTTCAAATGGACGAAGGGCTCGGTACACGCTTTTATCAGATGTGTAAGCAGTTCTTTATTCATATCGATAAGGACTTAGGGTTGAATTATAGATTAAAGTGAGGGGCGCTTAGCCCCTTGATTGGAGGGCGAACAGATGAGGTACAACAAATCTATCGATTGTGGTTGTGGTCATAAAGTTAATCTAGACGACTTCTTAAATCTTGTCAGGAACGAAGCCTTAGACGATGGTGAAATAAGCGATTTACAGGAAGAAATAACGTGTAATGTATGTAATGCCATTTATCAAGTAAGTGCAAGTGCTTATGTACATGTCGATGTTTCACTGGAAAGAGTCGAATTATTAAGCCGAGGCTTTGTGCTTAATGGTGAAACAGTAAGTTTAAATCAATTTGGCATTGGTGAAGAAGTTGCTTTGCAGATGGCGAATACCAAGCTGGTAACATGCTTTACAAGATTAGTGGTGGAGTAGTTTGCAACATTTACAATGCACAAATTGATGAAAATCAATTAGCTTTGGCTATTTAGGAGGGAGTATGGATGAATAATGATTTAAAACAGATTTTAGCCAAGGTTCGTGAGGCGAGATGTGAGTGGGAACTAAAAAACCTCATGAATGAGCTAGAGGAATTCAACAAACAAAATTACAAAGCTGCTGCTATTGATATCGCTTTGGAAACAGGTGACCGCAAGGCTTTTAATAAATTGGTGGTGTGTTATACAAATGACTAAAAATTTCACATGGTACGCACCAAATGCAGAACTGCTGAAATGCCCTGTGCCTGGCTGTCATCACATTGGGACTATCATCACGAAAAAGCATTGCTGGCTAGTGCATGGCATGACGAGAGATGAGGTTGGTGAAAAGTACGGGAAGCCTAAGCGTATTTTGACATATAGCGAGAATCAAATTAAAGCGAGGGACGAGGAATGGGTGAACAATACTTAATCGATCAGTTGGTGTTACACATAGGCCTCTACAAAAAATATCAGTACAAAGAAAACGAGATAGGGTTTTATCAGAACCTAGAAGCATTACGCGTGCTGAAAGGGCTTAGCACACATGATGAAGCTTTAGATTATGCTATTGCAGTTACTGAAAGAGTGAAGGCTTCATGAGACTATGTAACGGTATTCAAATTGACATTATTAATGCATTAAAAGCAAGTACGGAAAGTTTTAAGATGTTTTATCAGCAGATTTAAAGAATGGATTTTTGAAGGAAACAGTATGAGAAACTGCGGAGAGTGCCATCGTAATGGCAAGATATTGTTCAGGAGAATGAAGAATGAAAAAACCAAATTCTAAAATGGTTCGCCAATAGTTTCACCAAAAAAGGGTTATTAAATTGACACGATTGACTATTCTGGTGGATATTTATAAGTTTTTAAGTGGGTGTGATTTATCAATTTAACCTCGGGTCCATAAGATATTTCATAGGTCATTCGGTCCTTCCCTACAGGGATATACTGACCGCCATCTGTAGGTTCAATTTCAAATGTAATTTGCAATTTAAATCCACGAAAACCGTTTACTCTTTTAGTTTCAATAACTTCAATTTTCCATAGAGTAACATGTGGTGAAATATCCTGGAAAATCTTCGGATAATAATAGCTAGTTAAGTCTTTTTCAATATAAGGAGTAAGCATGATCATAAGCATATCCTGCATTCTAAGTTCGTTAGAGTCTTGAGTGGGTTCATTTATTCCGAAACCTGTCTTTGGAAGGGAAAATAAAACAAGAGTAATTGATATTACTAAAGCAGATAAACCCTTTTTCATTTATAAAATACACCTCTTTAAAAAATTTTATAAATTTATTATTAACGATTCATTTAAAAGTATGTAGCTTCATCAGTAGTTTATTGCACAACATGAGGAATTTAAGAAGTAAGAGCGATTATAATATCGCTCTAAAAAACTCATAAAATCCCATATTCATAGGGATTGCCCATATAAAGAAACCGAGTAGGGCAATTGGACCAATAAAGAAATTATAAATCTTTGTCGGCAAAATGTTTCCGAATAACGTTTTGTAGATTGCTACGCAAACTACCATTACAACCGGCAGTAAAATCAATGGTGGTATCAAAAATAACAGACTTCCACCAAGAGATATTCCTGAAAATATGTCCATTCAATTACCTCTTTATGTATTTTGTGTAAATTGTACCATAAAAAAGCTGCAGCGTTTGCACACGCTACAACTTCAGTACGAAACTATTTGAACTTTTGAGGTTTTGCAGCCTTAATTGAAGCTACTTCTCCGCAATTTTGACACACAGTATAAATAAGTGGAGATCCTGAAGAGAAAATACTGTTAACTGGTCTTAAGGCAGCATAGCCATCAAGTTTACCTTCGCCAAATGAATTACCACCGCAGGACTTGCAGATTAATTTATTGTTTTCCATATAATCACCTCAATATGTAAGTTATGTAAATTTTAACACAGAAAAAGCCGCAGCGTCGTCACACGCTACAGCTCTAATTGGATTATGCTATTTAAGCCTTCTCGAAGCATTATACCACAGCTTAAGGGGGCTAACCTGATGGGCAAACAAGGGCAAATTAAAGTAACGAAAGAGGATTTACTGCAGTGGATTAAGAATTATCATTGGATGGTTGCAACTATTGAAGAAGCACGGAAGCCAGTAGCAAAGGTTGATAATAATAGTTACATTGGGGCAAAAATAGCAATGTATGGTATTGAGGCAACATTACCAAAGGCAATCGGAGGTACTAGTGATCCGGTGTTTACAGAAGTACAACGTCGTGTATATTCACTAAATTATCGTATTATGGAATATGAGCAAAAAATCGCGGAAGTGCAAATGCGTATTCCACTAGTGACCGGAGACAGGGAGATTGAAGTGCTTCATAGATTGCTAGATGGTGAAAGTATGCGAGCTGTTGGTAGACACATGAAATTGTCCAGTACTACGATATTTAGGGTCAGAAACAATATATTGAAACAAATGTTGAAGTAGCCGAGAGGCTGCTTCTTTTATTTCTAAAAGTTTTGTTTCTTCAACAAATTGGCCAGCTTAATAAATGAGGTTTTTAATAGGTTGTTGGTCTAAAAAACTAGTATGTTTTTAAAAAGGGTTTTAGACAATTTTAAAGAATAAATATAATAAAGGAGTAATAAAGTAAGAAAGGAATTATTATTATGAAAGCTTTTATTTGTGGAGTTAGTAAATATGAAAAAGAATCAGATTTACCAAGTTGCGAAGTAGATGTGAAAAATATAACTTCTTCTATAAAGGAAAGATTAAAATTAGATCAATCTGAGATTATAACATTAAATAGCGTAAAAACTTCTATAAAAAAAGAAGAATTTATTAAAAGTTTCTTGGATTTTTCAGGCCTTCTTACAGACGAAGATACTGCAATATTTTATTTTTCAGGCCATGGTGGTACTAATTCTGGGGGGAAACATGAAATATTTTTAAGCGATGATTCCATTGAGACTGAACAAATAATAGGTATATTGGAAAGCAGTCGAAGTAAGAATAATTTAGTAATACTGGACTGTTGTTATGCAGGTAAAATTGATATTGAGATTAAAACAGCATCTATAGAAAAAAATCTGTTTGAAATTGTAGGAAAAGGAACAGAAATATTTTGTGCATGTAAAGATGATGAGAAAGCATATGGATATGAAGGTATAGGTGGTTTTTTTACCCAAGTATTTTCAAAAGCACTTGAAATTTCCTTGAACAATATAGAAAATGGTTTAACTATTAGAGATTTTACAAATTATATTCGAAGAGTCTTTGAAATGGGTTTGAGGCAAATAGCATATAAGCAAACATTTGTACAAATCGGAAATACTATTGGAGATTTTTATTTAATTGAACCACAACCTAAAACTTATAAACCTAAAAGTGTTTATTATGAATTTAATGATTATATAATCGAAGAGGTCAAAGATACTCATTCCGGTAGAAATAAAAGATATTCAGTAAAAGTATTATTAAAATATCCTTTTACAATAGACAAAATAAAAATGATTTCTGATGAAATATTATCGTTATCTACTGGCTTCGAAGTCTATAATAATGAAAAATTACATAATAGATTGTCTAAGGAAATTGTAAGCCATATTTTTTGTTACTTTGGTTTTACTAAAGAAGATATGTTAAATAGTAATTATTATTGTCGAAGTGTCTGGGTAGATAAAAGTCAAAATAGAAGTCATTGGCTTAAGAAGGTTGAAAATAGTCAACTGCTTGGTGAGACATTGTTTATTTATAACACTTCATATTTTGTTTTAAAAAACTTTATTAATTCAAATACTAGATCAGATATAGAAATTTTTGAGCTTGCAAACGCTATAAAAACAGATGCAATCAATATTGGCCAAATTATAATTAATAAATATCATGATTTTCTTAATAAGAAAATTTTTGAATATGAACTAATAGCGATTGTTGATTCTTATACTACTGAAATAGAACGACTTATTGATCAATCAGTAAATTTAGGTTATACGACTGAAAGGTTAAAAAAATGGATGAATAAATTAGTAGGAATGGTAGGAACGTTATCTGACTTTATACTATACTATGGTAGTAAATATGTTAATACTAGGGATGTAGATAATCGGAAGCAATGTATGAATTCTTCAATTAAATCATTTAATAGCGATCTTGATTCTTTGGCAAATATAGAAGTTACCTTAACGGAATTCTTTTAATTTAAATATTTCCCAAAAGCTATTAGAACAAAAGATTTCATAAAATAGACTACAATTTTAAATATTTATAACCTTTGTCACACTATCGAGAACCGTATTATTAAGTATATGTACTATAATTACTTTTCTAAACTAGCAGGGGCTTTAATAATTAGTTTATGTAGCAAAAGGAACAAATGTAAAACATGTACGATAGTTTGTGTTTGAAAATTTGTATTGTAAACTCGTAGGTAGGTTCGGTGTATGACATACATGGCTGGCCGTATTTTTTAAGAGATTAGGTATCTTAATTAATATAAAAGAATATGGAAGAAGTTCTTGTCTATTATTCAAGTTGCTAGAAAGCAAAAGTACATAAATCAACGAAGAGGGGTTGGAATTAACGATTTTTGAAGTATCCGTTGAATAAATTTATGAGAAAGATTTATTCAACGGAATTTTCTTTATTTTTTAGTTACACCTTTAAATGGCGTACCGTCTTGTTTTACATCCATAAACTTACCAGTATCTGAATCTACTTTTACCCATCTGTCAGTTTTAGGATTATAAACTTGATGTCGATCTTTTACTGCGCCAACGCGACCTTTACCTGGTTCTTTATTTTTGGCCATTAGAAACACCTCCTTTCGTTTCTATATTTCGACAATAATAGAAGAAATTCCTACTTGTGTTTTAAATAACGAGCATGTAAAAGTCTAGACTAAACAATTCAATTGCACGCAATTATTAGTAGGGCGGAGTTTGGTGTGGTTTTGAGAGTGGAAATTGTAGAAATTTGTTCCAATTTAATTGCTCGCAAAGTATGATTGATTTGGGTGATAAATATGGAAAATAACAATTCAATAGAAGAACAAAAGGAAAACTTAACAAAAAAGAAAAACAAAAGGAAATTTGAATGGAGAAATCAGGATTGGCTATGGCTTGTATTAATACTAGTAGCAATAATATTTTTTGTTACAACATTTAGGCTTGCCGATAATATTCAGGTTGTAGACTTATTTTCATTTATATCTAGCTCTGTTTCTATAGCTTTAGCTTTAGTAGCAATATTTTACGCATGGAAACAAGATAGTGATAGTCAAGTTGTAACAAGACATACTTCGAATTTATTAACTCAAATTACATCAAAAATTGAAAATATGGATAGCAAGATTGATAAATTGGATCCACAAACAGTGACAGCTCCTGTAGAAAACCAATTAATAATGGAAATAGAAAAGATTATTAGTGAAAAAAATACTGAGGCGAATCCAGAACTTTTAAGGGCTATCAATAAAACGATAAATGATAAATTTAATACTATAAATAAAAATTTAAATGGTTACTATAATCAAAGGAATAAATCTTGTATAGTAACTGTAAATCAAGAATCTAACTTTGAGAATGTGGAGAAGTTCACTAGTGACATAATGAAGTACACTGATGCAAAAGGGGTTGCTTCTTCACGGACAAATGGGAGCGTAATTATTTCCTTCGGTGCAAGTAATGAAAACTTAACAGAAATACTTTATAATATAGCTCAAAAAAACAACATATTATTAAAATCGATAGATATTAAATAAACATCCCTTGGGGTGTTTTTATTTTGCTCTAAAAATGAGTATCGAGCTGTCCTCCTCTTGCTGCTGAACTACCGGTACTTACTTTTGAGAGCGAAATAATTGCATCAAAATATTATTACAAATTTGTCGTATTTTGGATTATTATTGGTTCAGAGGAGGTGTTAGTATGATTCAAGTAAAAATATTTGATGAGGGAAAATCATCAAACCTAGAAAAAAGTATCAATGGATTCTTAGAACTAAAACAACAAAATGATAGTTTTAAATTAATTGATATTAAATATAATGCATATAATTACGGTGAAAACAGAACAGATTACCATTCAGCCGTAATAATTTATGAAGATTAATTTTTTAGAAACATCATCTTAAACGATGGTGTTTTTTATTTTACAAAGCAACTAGCATAATGGGGTGATGCCATTGGACATTATAGTAACGATTCCAAAAAGTGAATATAATTATGATGATAGAGAAACCGCTGTTTACGAACAGGGTGGATTTGAACAGTTCTGGCAACTATCAAGTCGACCTAAACGATTGAACATAGGTGATAGAGTGTACTTCGTAAAAAATGGATGCATCGAATCATCAATGAGGGTTATACGAATAGAAGAAAAGGCAACTACTACATGTGAGGTGACTAATCGCACATGGAGTGGCTGCCTTATTTTTATGGATGATTTGCAGCAAGAAAATATTCAAAATATCAATGGCTTTCAGGGTTTCCGTTATAGATGGTGGTAAACAGATTTTAATTAAAAGGGAGGGGCCAATTTGAAGATCATAAGTATACCTGTAGAAAAAATCAATCCAGCACCATACAATCCACGTTTGGATTTACAACCAGGGGATGAAGAATTTGAAAAGCTGGCTAGATCAATCAAGGATTTTGGCTATATTGATCCTTTAATTTGGAATGAACGCACTGGAAATCTGATAAGTGGACATCAACGGTTTAAAATTTTGCTAGCACAAGGTTATACCGAACTGGAGGTATCCGTTGTTGATTTTTCAGAGGAAAAAGAAAAGTTTGCGAACCTTGCCTTAAACAAAGTGAGTGGCAATTGGGATGATGAAAAACTTGCTTCTCTTTTTATGGAACTTGAACATAGTGATTTGAATCTTGGCAGCGGATTTGACCAGAACGAGATTGATTTATTGATAAAACAATTTACGGACCAAGATGATGAAATGACCGAGTTTTTCAATCAAGAACTCTCTTTAGAAACATTTGCAGAAGAAAACTTCGCATGCAAGTGCCCTAAGTGCGGTTTTTTGTTTGATCCAAAGGAGAAACCTCAATGAACGAGTGGCATTGGTCATTAAGTGATTTGAAAAAGGTTGAGAAACATAATTTCAAAGTGTTTAGCTGCTTCTCCTGTGGAGGGGGTTCTACAATGGGATATAAGTTGGCCGGGTTTGATGTTATGGGCAATGTGGAAATTGACCCCGAAATGATGACCCTATACAAGAACAATCATCATCCAAAGTTCCCTTTTTTAATGGGCGTTCAACAATTTAAAGAAATCCCGAATAGTGCACTTCCTGACGAGTTGTTTAATCTAGATATTTTAGATGGCTCTCCACCTTGCAGTGTTTTTTCGGTTGCAGGTAAAAGAGAAGCAAAATGGGGAGATGCTTACCACTTTAGAGAAGGTCAAGCAAAGCAACGATTAGATGATTTATTTTTCGATTTTATTGATGTTGCCGAGAAGCTCCGACCTAAAGTTGTCGTTGCTGAGAATGTGAAGGGAATGCTAATTGGGCAGGCGAAGGGCTTTCTTACGCTTATTGCCAAAGCATTTGATGAGATTGGGTATACACTGCAATTATTCTTGTTAAATAGTGCATCTATGGGCGTACCCCAACGCAGGGAGAGAGTCTTTTTTATTGCTCATCGAAAAGAATTAAATTTCCCTAAGTTATCACTGCCATTTAATGAAAAGCCGATTTTATATAAAGAAATCAGATCTGGTAGAGGGAAAGCACTGAATCCTCAAACAGTCACGTATCAGCGGTGGTTGAAAAGGCGCCCTATCGATAACAATATTGGCGATATTACAAAGCGCACAGAAGGTAAAGATCGTTCATTCAATACTGTATTTGTCAAAGATAATAAAGTTCCATATACAATAGCGAGTAATTCACAGTTCATCAGATATGATGAGCCTTTTTTTATTAGTGAGATGGATATAATCAGAATACAAAGTTTTCCCTATGATTATGATTTTGGAAGTTCTAACATTCAATATGTATGTGGCATGAGTGTTCCGCCGATTATGATGAAAAAAATCGCTGAACAAATATACCTTCAATGGTTTAAATAAAAAGAGAGAGGTGCGCTAACACCTCCCTGAAATAGAGTGCCGAATACCGGCAGAGATAGCGTTACACCGTGCACGGTTTTACTCAAGGCGCTATCTCACTTTCATTATAGGTGAGAGGTCGGTAGGAGGCAATGAAAAATACAAACAAATGTTCTGTATCTATAAAAGAAGACGACTTATTACTGCAACATGAAATAAGCATGGCTGAAAGTATTAATGAATCAAAAGAACGTTATAGAAAAATCGTACAAGCAGGGATAGCTCAATGGGTAAAAGACTTCAAGGACGGTCTTATCAAAGTATCGACTGTGGATGATTTAAAAAAACTAATCGAGCTAGACATCGACTTACAAAAAGACGATTGATAAAAACAAACTCAACTCAACTGACGGAGGTGGTGTTAATGTAACATGGCTGAAAAATATCAATTAGCTTATCAGGATTATAAAAGTGGCATGAAGCAAAAAGACATCGCTGCTAAGTACAACGTGTCCATTAACACCGTCAAGAGTTGGCAACAACGCAAATGGCGAGCTATGGACAATGATAATGAAAAAGTATGCACACCAAATGAAAAAAGTGTGCATACCAAAAAAGGCGCACCACGTGGCAATAAAAACGCTCTAAGGAATACAGGTGGTGCACCATTAGGCAATAAAAATGCAAAAGGCAATAAAGGCGGTTCTGCTCCGCTGGGTAATAAAAACGCTGTAACGACAGGTGAATATGAATCTCTCATGTGGGACTACCTAGATGAAGAGGAACGGGAGCTATATGGCACTATTGAAACTGACCCTTTGTTACAAATTGATAGAAACGTTCGTGAACTAACCATACGGCAACGTAGGATGATGAAGCGGATTAAAACAATTGAAGAAGGTCTGACAGAAAAGCAAAGACGTGTGTTGCAGCAATTGCGGAAAGTGAAAGAAGCTGCAACGGGTGCGGATGGTCAAACTGTCACAATAGCAAAAGAACGCATGGTTACTGTTGAGGTTGAAGAAACGATTTTTCGTAAAATGGATGACATACTCAATCTTGAGGAAGCACTAACAAGAGTCACGAATCAACTTGTGAGAGCGATTAAACAAAAACATGATATTGAAAAATCCAATAGTGAACAGCAATTGAAGTTAAAACAAATGAAGTTGAATGTTAAAAAGTTAAAAATTGAAATTGAAAAAATTCAGTATGGAGATACATCAACACAAGAAAGTGAAATTGCTAAGATGTTGCGTAAGATAGCAGGTGATGAATAATGACTGAACTTACTCCAAAGCAAAAAGATGTCATGGATTCATTTATTCAAGAAAATCCTAAAATAATACTTGCCAGTGGGGCAAAACGTGCAGGGAAAACATTCGTGTTTATTCTGCTTTTTTTAATGCATATTGCTAAATATGAGGGGCAAGGATTGTCTTTTATTATAGGTGGAGCTACGCAAGCAAGTATTAGACGTAACATATTAAACGATATGGAAGTCATTCTAGGCAAAGAGTTAAATCTTAATAAATCAAATGCAGTTTCTGTTTTTGGCAACAAGATATATTGTTTTGATGGAGCTAATTCTGATACGTGGAAAAAAGTGCGCGGTTTTACCGCGACAGGAGCACTACTTAATGAGGGTACAGCACTTCATGATTCATTCGTGAAAGAAGTTATCTCACGTTGCTCATATCAAGGGGCACGTATATTAATTGATACCAATACTGAGAATCCAGCACATAGTATTAAAACGGATTACATTGATAAAGATGGTCAGATGTTAGATAACGGCCGTTTAAATATCAGAGCATTTCATTTTACTTTGTTTGATAACATCTTTCTTGATCCTGAATACGTTGAGTCCATTATTGCTTCTACACCTTCAGGCGTGTTTACTGATCGCGACATTTATGGTTTATGGGTAGCAGCCGAGGGAATTGTCTACAAAGACTTTAATAAAGACCGTCATTATATTTCTAGTAAAGAGTTCGAAAAACTCAACATTGTTAAATACTTTGCTGCTGTTGACTGGGGATACGAGCACTTTGGGGTTATCGGTGTATTTGCTGAAGATGAAAAAAGAAACGTTTATCTTTGTGAAGAACATGCACGACAGCACCAAGAAATTGATTACTGGGTAGATGTTGCGAAGGACATTAAGAAACGCTATGGCAATCTTAATTTCTATTGTGATTCGGCACGAACGGAACATGTACAACGCTTTAGACGAGAAGGGTTAAGAGCATTCAATGCGAATAAAAAGGTAATAGCAGGAATTGAGGAAGTCGCCAAAATGTTTAAAATCGGGCGGCTTTTTATTGTTGAAGATAAAGTAAAAAGGTTCAAGGATGAAATATACCAATACGCATGGAATGGCACAACGGGACAACCAATTAAGCTATGGGATGACGTAATGGACATGATTCGTTATGGCATATACACACATTATCAAAAAGCAATTCTCAAAGGGAAAAATCGATAAGGAGGTAGAAGAGTGAACGAATATATTCAATACATCGATGAAAAAGGCGTTACTCCTCTATTACTTGAGAAGTTAATTTCAGAAACTAAAACAGAACGAAATAAACGTTTACTCAACTATAACCGCTATAAAGCTGAAGCAGTGCCCATTTTAACACGTAAACCAGCAGACTATGCCCAAGGTAATGCCCATGTGCAACGAGTAGATGATAAGGTAAACAACACCCTTAACAATCCACTTGATGCTGAAATCGTAGACACGAAAGTTGGCTATATGTTCGGTAATCCAATTTCATATGTGGTAGATAAACAAGCTCAAAGCCTAAAGTCATTAACAGAGGCCATTGAGCTTTTTAATTTGCGCAATTCGATTGATGACTTGGATAGTGAATCAGGAAAGAAAACGGCTATTTGTGGCTATTCTGCTCGGCTACTTTACATTGATACTGAAGGAAATGAACGTGCCATGGTGATTGATCCGTGGGAAACAATCATTCTTTCTGAAACCGGAGAAGTAAGTGAACCTAAATATGGATTCCGCTATTTTAAAAGCGCGGAACTGAATGTTGAAGGTGAAAAAGTAGAAATCGAGCAGCTGGTATTTTACGATGCTACAACTGAAAAACTCTACACTCGTGCAGACAAAGATTCACAATTTGTACTGAAAGATGAGCGCAAGCATTTATTCGACTACTGTCCTTTATTTGGGATTTCAAATAATGAGGAGCTGCAGGGCGATGCGGACAAAGTGTATAACCTGATTGATGCGTACGACCGCACTTTATCAGATGCATCTAACGAGATTGAACAATGGCGTTTAGCGTATTTGGTGCTGAAAGGCATGGGGATGGATGAAGACGATGCACAGAAGGTTGCACGCACGGGCATTTTCGAGCTGATGGGTGAAGATGAGGACATCAAATACCTAACCAAAGAAGTCAATGACCAAATGATTGAGAATCATCTAAATCGCTTAGAAGAGAACATCATGCGATTAGCTAAAAGTGTGAACTTTAGTGATGAATCATTTGCCGGAAATACAAGTGGTGTAGCTATGAAGTTTAAACTCATGGCACTTGAGAACAAATGCAAAACGATGGAACGAAAATTTACTACTGCTTTACGTTATCAATTCAAAGTGTTGTGTAGCGCCTGGGCAAAGAAAGGAATCTGTTTGAAAGATGATTACTTGAAATTATGGTTCGAGTACAAGCGCAACGTTCCTATGGATTTATTATCCGAGGCACAGGCATCACAAGCATTAAAAGGGCTAGTGTCAGAGCGAACACGGCTTTCTAAGATGTCGATTGTGGATGATGTGGACTATGAGCTGAAAGAGATGGAGAAGGACGCTAATGTGTATGGCAAAGACTTAGAGGACTTGGATGACGATCCTGAAGAAGTGGATAAACAATGAATCAGCAAGAGATTAATAAAATTCTAGATGAACTAGAAAAGATGGCTGAAAAAGACATTGAAGTGGTCTTTAACAAGCGTTTAAAAGCCATCCTCGACCAAATGCTGCAGATGCATCGTAAGTTTGGTCAGAAAGGAAAAGCGACTTGGACTGACGTTAATAAATACAATCGCTTCAATCAGGAAATGAAGCTAATTGCTCAAGAGCTTAATGCGGATTATAAAGCGGTTATTAAGCTAATAAGAGCGTCAGAGGAAAGACTATACATTGAGAGATACTTAATGATGGCTTACCTGTTAGAACAATCTACAGGCGAGGAAATGGGCTTTGTATTGCCTTCAGTTGAAACAGCTCTAACTAATCCAGTTGAGTTTTTAACACTTCCGAAGGTATTTGAAGCCCACAGGAACGACATTATTAGACGGCTAAACATTGAGATAGCCCAAAGCCTACAAGCCGGAGAAAGCTACACTGAAATGGCTCACAGGATTGAGAACGCTATGGGGTGGACCAAGAAGAAAGCCATCCTTGTTGCACGTACAGAAGGTGGCAGAGTACGGTCACAAGCAGATTTATCTTTAGAAGAACAGGCAAGTAAAACCGTTCGGCTAACAAAGGTTTGGATGTCCTCCCTTGATACGAGAGTACGGAAATCTCATAGAAAGCTAGATGGGCAAAAGGCTGATAAAGACGGCTATTATCACTATGGAAAGTGGAAATCTAAAGGTCCAAGGCTATGGGGTGTTGCATCCATGGATATTCAATGTCGGTGTCATTCGATTTACTTGGTGAACGGTAAATTACCTGAATACAGACGTGGCAAAGACTATATGGATGATAAGTATCAAAAGAATTTAGCAGCTCGTATAGACGCTTACATGGAGGACTTGGGACTAATGTATAAACAAGCGCTTACCAAAGCTTACAAAGAAGTTAAGCCACCAAGTGTGACAGTACCATTTATGAGCTTCGAGGATTGGAGGAAGCAGTTTAGTGGTGAAGGATGAGTGAAGTTTGTATGGGCATAACTAATTTAGTTCTCGAAATAAAGTTTGATAAAAATCACCTCGTTAGTTTTTATTAGAGGTGATTTTGTTTTGGATATTTATGTTAAAATTATTTTGATTTTGAAGTTTTATGTAAATTTTATTCAACAATCGGGCCAGATTGTCAAGTAATTCCTTGAATGTATAATGTTATTAGGTGATACTAAATTGGGGGGATATTAATGATAGTAGTAAGTTCTTGTTTAGCAGGATTAGAGGTAAGATATAACGGTACACATTGTTTAAATAATAAAATTATGAAACTAATAGAAGAGAATAAAGCAATAACCGTATGTCCCGAATTACTTGGTGGCTTTTCAACTCCTAGAGAACCTGCAGAAATAATAGGAGGTAACGGGGAAGATGTATTGGATGGAATAGCTAAAGTAATCGAAAAATCAGGTAGAGACGTTACGGAATTATACATAAAAGGAGCTTATATTACTCTAAAAAAGGCTATTGATGTCAACGCAACGGTAGTTGTACTGAAAGAGTATAGCCCATCTTGTGGAAGTTCCATGATTTATAATGGTGAATTTATAGGAAAGGAAATTGCAGGGAATGGCGTTACGGCTGCTTTATTAAAAAGAAACGGTTTACAAGTAATTTCGGAAAGACAGTTTTCCGAAATATTCTAAATAAAATGAAGAATTAGCTCAAAATACATTAATTAGGCGCGATTCTGTAATAAGGATTAGCGCACGGTTTCATTAAAGAGCCAGATTGCGGAATAAGGGATATAACCAGATTTATATGAATTCACAACGGTAAACAAAGAAATATCCCCAAACGACGCTTTGGAAAGGTTATACTTCAACTAACGGCGCAGGATAGTTGAGTTAGCAAATATAGCTGCTAGTTGTTGGAGTAGTAATTATATAGCATTGTTCAAATAATGATGCCAGGAAATGAGGAATAACCGATGTCAAAAACGGTACTTGATAAAGCTAAGAGGATTGTAGCAGGAATCGAAGTTTATCCAGGATTAGCTAAAGATTGGAGTAAAGATAATTATGACAATTATTATCTTTACTTTTCAAATCCAGATCCTGAAATACGAAAATATTCGTTACTTGTTTTTTTTGTGGGTCTTGGTAATTGGCAATTGGGGTCAGCTTTTATCTTTAGACCAATCAAAGAACTTAAAAAAGACGAAGATTTCGATGAAAATAAAGTGTATCGTTTTGAGGATTATGTTCGATCATTTCTCGACAATAGAGAAAACATTAAACAAGAGTTCCCATATTTATATGATAATTTGGTTTGGTATTTACTTAGGTTAGATAATCAAAAACATTTTGAGTATATATTTAGATCCGTTGATAAGCAACTATTCATTGAACTTAGACAAGTGTTAATTAAATCGGGTATTGATGTTAACATATTACCCAACAATTTAAATAACATATTAAGAGAAGTAGGAATTACTCCATATTTTGTAGATTAAACATAATTTTTAAACGAACGGCATTCCTTATTGATCAAACGTGCGCTTTAGTGCAACAAGGATTTATAACGTATTCATAACTAAACCTAATAACGTTCCCAAAAGGAACTTTGGTGACATTGAAAGGAATTCAATAACATCTTCTAGAAAACTTAATATATCAACTTAGGAGGTTTTTAAATGTCTTCTCATATTAGAGTTCGAGCTGGTGCAATAATAATAGAGAATAATGAAATATTATTAACGGTGTATAACGACCCAATAAGAGGTATCGTTTATGATTTACCTGCTGGAGGTGCAGAACCCAATGAATCAATTATAGATACAGTAAAAAGAGAAGCCAAAGAAGAAGCGTGTATAGATGTAGAAGTTGGTCCACTGGCTTTTGTTTATGAATACACACCTCATCTTAATTTAGATAAATTTGGTAAAATACATACATTGGTTATGATGTTTGAATGCAAAATAAAAAGTCCTAGTAAACCAAAATTTCCAGAAAACCCGGATTCAAATCAAATAGATGTAAAATGGCTACCTATTTCAGAGTTACAAAATATTGAAATGTATGCAAACATCGGACCGTATTTACAGGAATATACGCAAAGTCCTAGAAACATTGATTTAATAGAAGAGCATAAACTAAATGATGTTTATCGAGTTCGTTAGAGTTATTTTATACAATCCCATACAAAATAACGTTCCCAAATAAAAGTTTGGACGTACACCAAAAAGTCACGAATGTTGTTAAATCAACGTTTGTGACTTTTCTTATGCGCATTATTTATTCAGCTTTTTATGCAGAGAGTAGTTTGACTGGTTAAGTATTCATTATTAATTTTCATGTTTTAAAATTTCCCAAATATCACGTAATCTCTGAACTGCCTCTTCTTTCGAATATGGAAGTTCTTTGTAAAACTTCTGTAGTTCTGGATTGTTAGCAAAGGCTTGAAAGTCTGCATCTTCTTCTTGAGGAGTAAGGTTTTGTTTTTCTGTACGACCAAGAAGGTAATCTATTGAAACATCAAAAAGCTTAGCGATATTACTTAAAGTGTCAATAGGAGGCATTTTTGTGCCATTTTCATAAGCTGTATAAGTAGTTCTTGCAACACCTATTTCTTTAGCAACAAATGATTGGGTATATTCAGGCTTTGATTTCTTTATATTTTCACGAACCTTTTTTAAACGTTGTGCAAGAATATCCATTTATACGCACATCCTTAAATATTATTTGGCTACTTATGATTGTATATGTTACCTAAAGGAACTTCTATATTTAATTATTTATTGTTCCTTAAAGAAACTTTAGTATTCAAAAAGTATTGAAATGTTCCTTGTAGGAACTTATAATTAAATTAATTAATGTTCCTAAAAGGAACTTTTGAAAGGGGAGAGATTATGAGAAGATGGCTGAAACAGATCCGAATAGCTCAAGGAATAAAACAGGAGGAAATAGCTGATTCTGTGGACATTTCACGTGGGTATTATGCAAACATTGAACGGGGTGAAAAAACACCATCAGTAAAAGTGGCGAGAAAAATAGCAGCTTATCTAAAATTTGATTGGACAAAATTCTTTGTACATGAAAAGGAGGAAGTAAATCTATGAATCTTACTTTAGCAACACAAAATCAATTTAATTCAGTTATGTGTGATTTTTACCAAAATGAAAACAATGAAGTATTTATGACAATTAACCAGATAGCTCAGGCGCTTGAATATGCAAGTAAAAAGGGAGTTGAAAATTTAGTAGCTAATAATGAGTACCTTAGAGATGAAGAATTTTCGATTATTGCAAAGGTATCTACAGGTACCCACGGTAAAGGGGGTACCCAAGAAACCCGTATTTTTACTGAGGATGGTATATATGAAGTAACAATGTTATCTAAACAACCTAAAGCAAAAGTATTTAGAGCTTTTGTTCGAAAGACACTTAAAACTTTACGTAAAGGTGAAATGATATTAGCTCAACCCAAAAAGGTAGATACTAAACTTGAGGTACAACGTATGCGTGCTGAGGCAATGTTGAATAACAGCCGTACACGCCAAGCTAAATTAATTCTGGACATGCAGAAAAATAAAATCTTATCTCCTGTAGCTGTTGAGTTGTTACAAGTAAATGTTTTAGAGGTTTTAAGTGACCAAACAATTGATTACCGTCCAGAAGTAAAAAAGACATATACAGCTAGTGATATTGGTTCAGAATTAGGTATTTCACCGCAGAAGGTTGGCAGTATTGCAAATAAACATAATCTAAAAACCGATGAATACGGATATTTTGCATTGGACAAGTCGCCCTACAGTAGTAAACAAGTAGAATCTTTCCGATATTACGAAAAAGGTCGTCAGAAGATACAAGAAATTGTCCAGGGGAAGTTGGTTAACTAATTGGGGAACAAAAAAAGAAAAGCCATGCTTTAAGCGGCAACTTAAAACATGACATAATTTTGAGTGACATCCACCCATATCATAAATCTATTATAACCGAATATCGTTATATTTAGAAGTGGATGTTACTCCCAGGAGGGAGAACTGTGCAAATACCAAGTGGAAGTTGTTTACAAGCCATGATCCATTATTCAGAGTTTTATAATCTTACACCACCACTATCGAATGATTTCAACGATTGGTGCAAAAGTGTGGTGAATGAAATGGGTGACAGAGAAATACATCTACTTTATTTAGCGGTGAATGCTGCATTAAATAAAGGACTTGGTTGTCAAAAGTTAATGAATATAATGTTTCACGAACTCCAAAGACGTAAATCGGAAATAGAGTTTTACGTAACTTATGCAAACGCATTATCACAAATCAAGACCTAAATTGTAAAAGTCATAAAATAAAAGGGTGATATTTAACACCTTTTTATTTCTTGTTCAATAATCATGCCTTAGGAGATAATATCTTCATTTTTACATTTCTTTCACAGGATTATAGATTTTATGGAACAATTGGTATAATTTATTAGTAGGAATTTAAAAGGGAAGATAAAATGGGTAAAAGAGTCCATCTCTTTGTTAGGGAAGGAGGTACTTTAAGGTTTCAATATTAGTTAGATGGAATGAAATAAATCATATAAAAATTTTGGGATGAGTGATTTTATTAATGGCATTTATATATCGATATGAATTGAAAAATAAAAATTTTAGACAAAAAATAAATTTAAAGCTGCACGAAGAAAACATAGTTAATGCAATAAATCAAACATTTGGTAATAATGTATATTCTTTTAAGGTTTATTCTGATTACTTTGAGTTTAGATTGCGACACAGTATAGCAACTAACCTCGAATTACAAAAATTAGGTAAAAACATAGTCAATTCTGATGCGGAGTTAAGTAGCTATAAGAAGGTTTATAAAAAGAATTCACAGTTATTTAGAAGAAAAAGAAGTTCATATTATGCATTTTTAGAGGATATAGAATATGAGGATCAAATATATTATTTAAAATTTGATTTGGTAGACCAAGAAGATAGTGACAGAATCCAAAATGAATTTGAGGAGAACCAAACTACGAAAGGAGATTTGTTAGGAACACTAAATACATTTAGCATGATTGTGGAAATAAAAGAGCTGGACTTGATGGGGAATAAATTAAAAAGAATTTTAAATATTATTAATGAAGAAGCTTCAAATAGATGGTATTTACTAAATGGTAAGCATGTTAAAAGTGGGAACTCTTTAATTTTTCTAGATTATACTGGTAGTCAAGAAATTGTATCAAACTTTATGCTATCTTCAATAGAAGACTTAGTAGAAACAGCTCAATTAGAAAGATTTTATAGCTTAGAAGGTATACAACACGAAGAAAAAACAGATTTTAAAGAAAACTATGATGATTTCTTTATTGCGGTTTACAATGTTGGGCAAGGATTATGTTCAGCAATCTGTAATTATAATTCACAACCAATTGTATACTTTGATTTTGGTGGTGGAGAGCGAAGAGATGCAGTAACCTATCCGCCAAATGGAATAGAATATTGCTTTAGTCTTAAACCTAAAATAATATTATCACATTGGCACAGAGATCATTGGATTGGCGTCCATTACTGTAAGGATGCTTTAAAAACAGAGTGGATAGTTCCAAATCAGAAAAAGGGACCTCAAGTTACTAAACTATGTGCGGATATATCAAAATACGGTAAGTTGACCGAGTTAAGCTCAGGAACTTTCAAAACGCCTTTTGGTAGCTTATTTATTTGTAATGGGGATAATAGACACTACCATAATAACGGGATAGGTTTGTTAGTTGAAAATAAAAGTAATGAGAGATTTCTTTTGCCAGGGGATAATAGATATCAATTCATACCTGATCAATTCTTATCTAATTTAAATGGACTCGTGGCTTCACACCATGGAGGAAATTACTTCAAGAATAATTGTGGTAAAAATAAGATTCCGCTGAATGTTAAAGAAGGTAAAATTGTGTACAGTTACGGAAAACATGCAAAGTTCACCCCGAAATTTAATTCCCATAGTCACCCTTCTTATACTGGTGATTATATTAAATATAAGTGGGTAAAATCTTTGGAACTACATACACCGGATGGTCACCGTGCAATTGGGGTTAATAATACAATAAATAAATGTAACTGTGGGTGTGATTTAGAAATTAAATATCCATAGTTGTGATAGAATATATCAATATTTATTTTCTTTTTGTGAATAAATGTTATTATTTTTTATTCAATGTTCGGATGCGATTATTGAATAAGCATCACTGTTCTTCTAAAGCTAACGGGGACTTCAGTTCAATAAAGTTCATCTAATTTTAAAAAACTTTCATAAAGTTAAAAAGCCATTCTTTTAGAGTGGCTTTTTATTTTGTCTTTCCTCTCGCAGACGCTATAAAGAACGGGAAAAAATATTATCGAACAGTTTAGGGATTCCATCGGATAACTAAATTGGGCAAGGAGGACATGATGAAGAACAATCCATTTTATTTAAAAACCTTTTTACCTTTAGCTATTCAAATGTTTTCTGATGGTGGGGAAGGAAATCCTTCAGGGGATCATCCACCACAAGGAGATGGCGGAAACGGACAAGGGGCTACATTGACACTTGAATCGGTTCAATCATTTTTAAACGACAATGATGAGGGTAAGAAATGGTTGCAGTCATTTGCTGATACACGTGTAACGGAAGCGATTAAAACGTATGAAACGAAAACTCTCCCAAAGAAACTAGAAGAGGAAATTACAAAGCGTTACCCACCGGAAACGGAGGAAGCGAAACAGTTACGTGAGTTAAAGGCACAATTTGAGCAATCGCAAAAAGAAGCTGCACGTGAAAAGTTAATTAATCAGGCGTTATCTATTGCAACTGAAAAGCGTTTACCAAGTAAGTTAGTAGCGTTCTTTGTCGGTGAAGATGCTGAAAAGACAACAGCTAATTTAGGTGTACTTGAAGCGGAATTTAACGCAGCTGTTCAGGCAGAAGTGGATAAACGCTTTAAAGATGGTGGAACGCCACCACCACAAAAAGGAGGGGGCTCAACAACATTGACGAAAGAAGCTGTACTGAAAATGACAACGGATGAAATCAATGCGAATTGGGATGAAATCGTGAAAAACAATTTACTATAATCGATTAGCAGTAAGGAGGAAATATCGTTATGACGATTAAAAACTTTATTCCAACAATTTGGTCAGCTCGACTTTTGCACAATTTACAAAAATCATTAGTATTCGGACAAGCTAGTGTCATCAACCGTGATTATGAAGGCGAAATCAAGGCTTACGGTGACACAGTAAAAATCAATGGTATTGGTGCTGTATCCGTAGGTGATTATACGCGCAACAAAGATATGAAGGATCCAGAGGAACTGACAGATCACACACGTAATTTAGTGATTGACCAATCGAAGTTTTTCAACTTCCAAATTGATGATTTAGATAAAATTCAACAAAATCCTAAATTAATGGATCATGCAATGCGTGAAGCGGCTTATGCCTTATCGAATGTCGCGGATCAATTTATTGCCTCTCATTATGTACATGCTGCTAACACTATTGGTACGGACAAGGATCCGATTCAGGTAACGAAAGCCAATGCCTATGAGTACCTTGTGGACCTTTCAACGAAATTGGATGAAGCCAATATTCCGACACAAGGTCGTTTTGCTGTTTTGCCACCTTGGTATGAAGGGCTATTATTAAAAGATGATCGCTTTGTTGGTTCTGGTGCTTTGCCAGCAGACGAACGTTTGGTTAATGGTGTTGTAGGTCGAGCTGCAGGTTTCTTACTTATGAAATCTAATAATGCACCATTTGTTGATACAGGTTTTGAAGGCGTCGTCGCAAACTCAAAAATTATCGCCGGACATAATATGGCCTGGACGTATGCTGAACAAGCTGCAAAAGTAGAGGGCTATCGAATGGAGAAACGTTTTGCAGATGCTGTAAAAGGACTTCATCTATACGGTTGTAAAGTGGTGCGCCCAGAAGCTTTAGCAGTACTTTCAGCTAGACGACCAGCGTAAGGAGGGGGTTAAAAATGTTCGTAAAAAACTTAAATACGGGTATCACATGGGCGGTCACTGAAGAACACGGTGCTCGCCTTTTGCGTACAGAGGAATTTGAGGAAGTACAATTAGAGAAGCCTAAACGTACCATTTCAAAAAAACCAGAAGCAGAAACTGAAAAGTAGGTGGTCAATATGTGGCAACCAACTCAAGAAGAAATCGAACAGCTAAAACAGTTAAATGGTGATACAGGAGCTAAGCATGATGCGTTTTATTGTGCAATGGCTCCTATTTTATTTGAAGTAGCAATTGACCATTGTAACGGTGCGTGGTGTCCTGAAACGATGCCTCAAGGTGTGCAACTATTTATCGCTAAGGCTATACAATTCAATATGCAAACAACAGGGTTAAAAGGACGTGTTATGGGGACAGTCTCCTATTCTTATGACACAGAGTTTCCAAAAGCCATTTGGACCTATTTACGGCCATATAAGAAGGTGAAGTTTCATGCATTACGATGAATTTCCTCATACAGTCGAAGTCGTTGAGAAGCAACGTATTTCTGATGGTGCAGGGGGATATAAAACGAAGTGGATGCCAGTGGATACAATCGAAGCGTTTGTTGATACACCAACAAGCAAAGAGCATTATTATGCTCAACAGCTAGGTAATCCATTGCAATGTTACATGTATTACCCCTACAGAACTGATTTAACGTCTAGTATGCGATTACGCTTTGAAGGGGAGATATACGAGTTTGCAGGACGTCCTGAAGATCAAGGTGGCCAACATGAAATGATGCGTGTGGCTTTAAAGCTGGTGATGTCATAATGGCTCGAATTACTTTCAGTGGATGGAAATTGTTAAGAGCCGCGCAACGTTTTGAAGAAGGGATTTTAGATAAAGTATCCGACATTGTGTACGAGACTGCAAGGCTTATACAAACTGAGGCTAAAGCACTCGCGCCAGTTGATGATGGCAGCTTGCGTGACTCTATCGAAATGAAGATGCTAGGGAAGTATAACGCTGTTGTCACCGTAGGGAGCCATTACGCTATTTGGGTGGAATTTGGTACTGGCGTACATGCAGAGGGGCCAGGAGGAAGTAGAGCCAAAAAGATTCCTTGGACTTATTACAGTGAAAAGTTAGGACACTGGGTAACTAGTAGCGGTAATAAAGCTCAACCATTCTGGGGCCCTGCAGTTGATGCTGGACAAGCGTATTTTAAAACAGAAATGAGGCGTTTAGGCTTATGACCAATTATTATGCGCTACCTTATTTTGAGTTGCAACAAGCTATCTATCAAAAGTTGATTGCTTGTGAAGCGCTGACAAATATTACTCGAAAAAGTGAAGAGGATTTAGGTGTGTACGATGCTGTCGATGAAAATACACCTTATCCATACGTAACGATTGCAGAGCCTTATTCATCACCTTTTGACACGAAAACGAGCAATATCGAAACCATTACTTTTACGATTCATACTTGGTGGATGGATAACGATGCGTACAGTGGAAAACGGAAGGTGTATGAGATGCTATCAGCTTCTCAACAAGCGCTAATGTCCCAAAATTACAAGCTTCCGAAAGCTAAGGTGCTAAGTGTCAAAAGACGTGACTCCCGTGTTTTTGATGACAATAGCCCCGGCGTAAAGCATGGCGTCTTAGTTTTGCAATATAAAGTGCAGAATATTTAACAGTCCTTTATGGGGCTGTTTTTCTTTTAGGAGGGGAAATACATGCAAAACGGTAAGGATACAGTTTTAATTGTCCAGCTTGCTACAAATGCGTTAGGTGAGGATGGTTACCTAATCGGGCATCTAACTGAAAATAGCCACTCTATCGAAAATGAATTAGTCGATGAACAGACGAAGTTTGGACGGATTCTAGCTTACGGCCAATCAAGTGAATCATTTGAAGTTACGATGTATGGTGACAAAACAGATTCTGGTCAAAAAGCGATTATAGATGCAATTCGTAATAAGGTACAGCTAAAAGTTTGGCAAGTTGATTTAAATACAATCAAAAATGATGCGAATGAAGATGTCCATGATGCCATTTTTGCTTACACATTAGTTGAATCAGTAGAGATATCGTATCCAGGCGACAACTTCCAAGAAATCTCCGGTACGTTACAGGTAATCGGTGAATCGAAAACGGGACAATTACCAAAGCTACCTGATTCCGTTATTGAATTTGCGAGGAGTGTATTTGAAAAGCCGGGAGAGAAAACAGGTGAGTTCGGTAAAGCGAAAGAAAAAGCAGTACCTGTAACGAGTGTGACAGTGACACCTACAACAGCATCTATCGCTGTGAATGCTACCAAACAGTTAAGCGTTGTTGTGGCTCCTGAGGATGCATCGAACCAACATGTAACATTTGCATCGAGTGATACTACGGTTGCGAAAGTATCGCCTACAGGTCTTGTAACAGGACTAGCAGCAGGAACATCTACAATCACAGTCACTACGGTAAGTGGAGCTAAAACAGCTACCGCTGCAATAACGGTTACAGCTTAAGGAATAGGGCGCATAAGCGCTCTTTTCTTTTTGACTAATTGAACAGGAGGAATTATAAACATGGCTACCTTAACAATTGGCAAGAATCAATATGAAGCAAAATTTGGATTCGCTTTTAAAAAGCTAGCGGATAAAAACTACAATCAAAAGGATAAGGAAGGCAATGAGGTAGGCGGGTTTAGTGCTATCTATACAGGGCTATTGCAATTTGATTTAGATGCCTTAAAAGCGTTTTGGGATTGTGGATTAGCGCATTTAAAGAACCGACCATCAATGGCTCAAATAGAGGCGGCGTTAGAAGCAAGAATTGAAGAAGATGGAGACACAACCATGCTATTTAAAGAAGCATTTCGTGAGATTAATGACTCGGGTTTTTTCAAAAAAGATGCGAAGACGTTTTGGAAGAACTTAGAGCTATTCAAAACGATGGGCAAAAACGAGGAAGAGCAAGCGGAGAATGCCAAGGGCGTTCAGATCATGCTAGACGCGAAAGCAGAGTTATTGGAAGAGGAAACCAGGTTGATGGACTAGAATGGCTCGATGTCCTATCAAACGCTGCTGAATATTTAGGTGTTCATGATGTGGATTTAATTATGTCATGGACACCAAACGAGTACAAAGCACTTTTACAAGGCGCACAAATGAAAATGGTGAGTGATTATGAAAATTTAGCGATTCAAGCCATGTATATTCGCAAGGCTGAAAATGAAAAACGTTTAAGGTTAACGGACTTATTTGATGCTGAAAAAGCTAGAAAAAGAATCCTAGCAGGTGATAAAGAGTGGAAGCAATCTAAGAAAATAGACACGTCACTTTACAAGAAAGCGCAGGCTGATATGAAGGTGTGGGCTGATAAATTAAACAAGAAAGGATAATGCAAATGAACGAGAATTTTACTGCACGAATTGGCGCGCGTATTACGCAGTTCATGGCACGGATGCGCCAAGTCCAAAACACAATACGCACGACGGCAAATGATGTGCGTATTGATATTGGGGCAGACATTAGTCAGTTCCGTCGTCGCATGGCTGAAATTCGAGCTCGCATTGCAGCTTTAATTCGCGAACGAGTCGTTATTAAAATTGAAGCGCGAATAGAAGCATTTCAGAAAAAAATCAACCGGATTGCCACGAATATTCGTGCTTTTGGTGAGATAATACAACACACCCTCATGGGAACAATTATGGCCGTCTTTCCAGCAATATCCCCATTATTAGCGAATACTGCTGTTGCTATTGCGAATTTAGGTCCGATGATTGGTACTGTCGCTGGTTCTACATTTGCATTAGCCGGTGCCTTTACAGCTGCTGGTGCCGCAGCGGTTGCGTTTGGCGCAGTAGCAATCCCGACAATTAAAGCGTTATTTGATGAAACCGGCCCACCATTTAATGCATTACAAAAGAAAGCTTGGAATTCATTTGAAAGTGTAAAGGATACTTATCAGTCACTTGTAAAAGAGACTGAAACACCAGTTTTGCAAGCTTTTACAAGCGCCATGCACGCAACAGATGCCATACTGAATAAATTACGGCCTCTATTTATCTCAAGTGCACAAGCAGTGGCAAATTTAATGGCTCAACTCAATACGGCTATCGATACGTCACCTATACAAAAGTTTTTAATGTATCTAAATACTAGTGGTGTCTCACTGTTGGAGACGTTTGGTCGCTCATTTGGAAATGTGTTTAAAGGGTTGCTATCGATGTTGACAGCTTTTGCGCCATTAAGTATCAGTACAGCAAACGGTTTCGAAGCAATGACAGCACGATTTGCAGAGTGGGCAAATGGATTAAGTGGTAGTGCAAAATTCCAAGCGTTTATGGATTACGTGAATACAAATATGCCAAAGATTCGCGCTATCTTCCGAGATGCAATCGCTGGCGTTGTGTATTTCTTTAGTGCATTTGCGGGTTCTTCATCAAGCATGATGGACGGGCTCGTATCGATGATGGGTCGATTTAAAGAGTGGTCAGCCACACTTAGTCAAAATCAAGGTTTCCAACAATTGATTGATTATGTCCATCAATCAGCGCCTAGTGTTATGAACCTAATTGGTAATTTAACGACTTTCCTTGTGAACTTAGGTATTGGCATGGCGCCTATTGGTGCAACCATTATCAATCTAGCCAATAAGTTTTTAACTTTTGCTAATAGCTTGATGGAAAACAATCGATCCATAGGGGTTATCATAGCGGGGCTTATTTCGTTTGGTGGTGTTTTGCTTGCCATCGTACCAAATATAATTGCATTCAAAGAGTTATTCAGAGGGTTCGGCTCATCCATGTTTGGTGGTATTGGGAAAGCGCTGAAATCCGTAACCAGGTTATTTACAAACTTTAGCGGAACAATGGCATCATTGGGTGCTAAAGTGATGACTTTCGCTACAAACTTTGGGAAAGCATTTGGACTAATTACGAATCCAGTAGGTTTAGTTGTCATAGCAATCGTCGGTTTCATCGCCATCTTAGTACGTCTATATCAAACGAACGAAAAGTTCCGAACTCAGGTTCAAACTGTTTGGGAAGCAATTAAAACCGGAATTTCCGTAGCAGTAACTGCTGTTAAAGATTTGGTGATGTCCGTCTGGTCACAGATTACAGCATTCTGGACGGAAAACCAAGCAAGTATTAAGGCGACTGCTTTGGTTGTATGGAATGTAATCGAAAATGTTGTGACGTCTGTGATGTCAGTCATAGGGACAATCATGCAAAAGATATGGCCAGTCGTAAAAGCGCTCATTGTCTCTACATGGGAAGCGATTAAAAATGTGATCCAAGGTGCCATTAAGGTTATTTTGGGTATCGTCAAAACATTCAGCGCACTATTTAGAGGTGACTGGCAAGGTGTCTGGGATGGAATAAAACAAATCCTTAGCGGTGCGTTACAAGCAGTCTGGGGTGCAATTAATCTTTACTTTGTAGGGAAATTACTTGGACCGTTAAAAGCATTTGGCTCAACAGCAAAAACGCTTTTACAGGGCGTTTGGACAACAATTAAAGGTATTTTCACCAATACTTTAAATGCGATAAAAAGTACGGTTTCAACCATCTTTAACGGACTGAAAAATACAATTAAAACGATTTGGAATGGTATTAAATCGTTTTTCAATACTGTTCTAAATGGCATTAACTCTATTTTTACGAGTGTTTGGCGAAGTATCGCTTCATTCCTAGATAATTTTTTCACAAGTCTAATCGGCACAATTCAATCTGTTTGGAATGGTATTAAGAGCTTCATCTCAAGTGTCTTAAAAGCTATTGCAAACATTATTAAAAGTATTTGGAACGGTATTAAAACAACCATTAATACAATTCTAAATGGTATAAAAAGGACTATTGAAACCATTTGGAATGGGTTTAAAACAACCGTATCAACGGCGATGAAAAACGTTAAATCGGCTGTTGTGAATGGATGGAATGCGGCAAAGTCTTTCTTACAAAATATTAGTCTAGTGAAAATTGGTGAATTTATCGTAGCTGGTTTGGTGAAAGGGATTAGTAATTGGTTTGGTAAAGTAAAAGCCAAAGTTATGGAACTTGCCCAACTGTTACCAACTTGGTTACGAAATAAATTAGGTATTCACTCCCCATCCCGTGTCATGATGTCAGTCGGTAAATGGATTCCATCCGGGCTTGCCAAAGGGATTAGTGGCAATACGAAAGTTGTAACGAAAGCTGCAGCAGTTTTGGCTGCAAATGCAGTTCCCGATATTAGTTCAAGTCTATCAACTACCAAAGCGGAAATGAAGCTTGCAGCGTCACAATTAGCCGAAGCTGCTAGAGCAGATTTGCGTATCTTAACGGATGGGCTATCGGTGAAAAGTGCCATCAGCAGTGCTCAAAAAACAAGTATTACAAGCGAATCTGTACTTGATTTATCGGTGTTAGAAAAAGTTATTCAGCTCCTTCGAGTTATCGCTGATAAAGACCTGTCACTTGAACTTGATGGTCATGTTTTAACGAATTATGTTGATGAGCGAACAGCAAGAAAAGTAGACGTAAAACGTTCTATGAGAGGAGTGTAGAGGGTGGATGCGAAGTTAGTAAAAATGAATCGCGAAGAAATTATTTTGTCTCAGGAGAGATTTGTTACGAAAGACATCATCGTTTCTCCTATCGAGATTAATCGCGATATAGCCGATGTTGAAAGACGAGCAGGGGCTATCAATGAATTAGTTAAACACGGCACACGTAAAATTCAGCTTCATCTAATGTTTATTGCAAAAGATCATTCAGACTTTGAAACACTTGAAAATAGAGCGTTTGATCTGTTCACAGATTTAGAGCCGTATTATTTATATAAAGCTATACCAACAAAGCAATCCACTATGTACGAATTCGAGCTACCAGGTAAGCAATGGGGTAGAGAGCTCGATTTTATTCCTAGTGAGGTTGCTTTTTTATATGGGAAACGATACTTCGTTATCAATAGCAATATGTCTGAGGTTGCACAAGATGGGCTCACAGGTCGATTCACGGTTGAATTAGAAACTTATCAACTTCCTTACGCAGAAAGTGCTGCAACATTAAAAGATTTAAAGCTGTGGGACGCTAATAAGTGGGAATGGAATCAAGGGTTGACGTGGGACGAGGATTTACAGTACAAGTTTACGGCCAATAATTTCACAGTGAAAAACTTAGGCAATGTCAAAATTGATCCGCGTGAAAGTGAATTGAAAATAACGATTAAGGCAACAGCATCGAGCTATTTAGAATTTAAGAATAATACCACTAGCGAAGTGTTTAGGTTTAATGGCGCTTTAATAGGTACAGATACATTAGTTTTGAATGGCATTCACACTTATAAAAACGGTGCGAATGCCATTTTGAATACAAATAAAAAGCCATTAACGCTTGTGCCGGGAAACAATGTTTTTTCAGTGTCCGGTGGAACTGTGCAATCAATCGAATTTGATTTTAGATTCTTATACAAATAGAAGGGATGTGCTTTAATTGACTTTAGAATTGCATAACACAGAAAATCCCATTAGTAATGCAGAACGAATGAAGCTCAATGAGAACTGGCAACGAATTATATCGGGGTATAGTTATTTGCAACAACAAATCAAAATGTTGTCTGGCAGTACAGAAGTTGATGAATTGTTACAGCGATTAAATCAAGCTGTAGATAATGCGAATACTACAGTGCAACAATCTATAGAGACGAATAACACAACATTGCAAGAAGCACTTAGTACTATCTCGCAAAAATTAGTACAGGTTAATAAGGCAATTACAGAAGCCAATTCTGCTCGCCCTGAAGTCAATACTGCTAAACAAGGTGCTTTAGCGGCATCAGAGCAAGTTCAAACAGCCCTCGCTTCATTGGAATTAATGGTTAAGAATATGGGTTCTAGGGGCAATTGGAATAATACGACGCAATATTATAAAAATAATTTGGTTCTCTTTAATGGTTCATCCTTTATCGCCTTACAGGATAACTTAGGAAAGACGCCTCCGAGTGATATTCAATCGAATGTGTATTGGTCAATGCTTGCTAAACAAGGACCTGCAGGGAAATCAGCATACGAACTAGCTGTTGAAAATGGATTTAAGGGAACGATGAAAGAATGGATTGAATCTTTAAAAGGTCTCCGAGGTCCAAAGGGTCCACAAGGTCCACCGGGTCCGCAAGGAGAAACACAGCATGCAGTAAATTTCAATCAGGAGATTCAGACATTGCAGACAACAGTAAATCAGTTGAATGAAAAAAAGGCAAACAAAAAGCTATCAGACAGCATCCAATGTACACTTCAGGCTGGATGGAGTCATCAACGAAAGGCCCCTTTAATCTATTACAAAGACGATTTTGGCATCGTGCATGTACAAGGGGAAATCATTAATTCCGGAAGCCAATCTCATAATGTATGTACAGTATTGCCAGTTGGATTTAGACCACGTAGTGATGTGGATAGACGGCAGGAAGTAGTTGCCATAGGGTACAAGTTTAATCATAGAGCGGTGAATGTTCCACCAATAGTAACGACAATTAGCATAGAACGCTCCGGTTTTATCCATTGTGATACCCAATTTGACAAGATCGCAATGGCATTTTCATTTAGGACAGATTAGGGAGGAATTCCTTGTGCGTAAGCAAGTTTATCAAGTGGATAGCGACGGGTTTATTGAGGAAGTATTTTTAGGCGAATTGGACGAGGAAGGTAATCTGATTGATCCAGTTGGTGATTACGTCACAACAAATTTACCACAACCTTTACCGTTCTATCGACCAAAATGGAATGGGGTTCAATGGGTTGAAGGTGGAACGGAAGAAGAGCTGGCTAAGCATAAAGAACAACAGTTACTGAAGAATTTAAAGCCGTCAGTGGAAGAAATAATGGATGCTGATTTAGAAGTAAAGATTCTTACCATGTTATTAGAAATGGAGGTAATCGAGTAATGGAGAAACATTTAGAAGGATTAACTCTGGTGCAAAAACGATTGGTGAAAGCTTATGCTACAAGCATTATGGGAGAGGTTCGTACGGTTAAAGATGTGAAACCAGAAGAGTTGCGGAGATACGTAGAGTTAGAAATTGCGGAACGGGAAATTGCTCATCTTGCTAAATAATTGTTGGTTTGTAATAAAGAT
This sequence comes from Lysinibacillus sphaericus, assembly GCF_002982115.1. Lineage (GTDB taxonomy): Bacteria > Bacillota > Bacilli > Bacillales_A > Planococcaceae > Lysinibacillus > Lysinibacillus sphaericus. The sequence goes on from NZ_CP019980.1 coordinate 2,150,929, forward strand.
CGATAGTTAATAAAAAAAGATTAGTAGTTTAAAAAAGTTGCATCGTTTATGCCTTTGGATGGTATAATTTTACGTATATTTATTTTAGAAGGAAGTGAATTCATGAGTGATTTAGAAAAAATCAAACTTGTGAAGCCACCATTTCCCAAGCTACGATGTTTTTCTTTCGAACCTATAATTATCTAGGAGTGTACTATTTTGAAGAAAAACATCGGAAACAAAACACCTAGCTTATTATTACTGATTGTACTAGTAGGCTTCCCACAGATTAGTGAAACTATTTTTAGCCCATCATTACCATCTATCGCAGCAGTATTTGAAACTTCTATGAGTGATGCACAGCTTACGATGAGTGTGTATTTTATCGCTTTTGCCTTCGGAGTATTTTTCTTTGGGCGTTTATCCGATAAAATCGGTCGTCGCAAGGCAATGCTATATGGGCTATTCTTATATTTTTTTGGTAACGTACTTTGTTTAGTAGCAAATGAAATGGCGGTTTTATTAGTCGCACGGTTTATTCAAGCTTTTGGTGCAAGTGTTGGCTCTGTCGTGACACAAACGATTTTACGAGAAAGTTTTTCTGGTGTTGAGCGTCATAAATTGTTTGCTCAAATTACAGCTGCCCTTGCCTTCACACCTGCCCTTGGTCCATTAATCGGTGGTTTTACTGATTATTATTTTGGCTTTAAGGTCGTATTTTTTGTGTTAGTTGCTATGAGTATTATTGTATTTTGCTACGCGTATATACGCTTACCTGAAACAGTGCTAACAACAATCCAAATGAAGCCTATACTACCAATAGTAAAGCGCATGTTTACAAATGCGCGTCTATGGCGCTACGGCGTATTAATTGGCGGTATTAACGGTGTATTATTTAGCTATTATACCGAAGCACCATTTATTTTTACGCAATACTTTAAACTAACAAGTGCTGTGTATGGTTTTTTAGGTATTATCGTTGCTCTCGCTTCTATTGCGGGTGCGATGCTATCTAAACGACTTGTTAGCCATACAAAACCTGAGAAGATTATCGTACAAGGGTTAGTCATTATGCTCATCGGTACATTGCTCGCTACATCGGTGCAATTTTTACCAAATGCATTACAAATGCCAACCATGATTGTTAGTGTGTTCATTATTTTATTTGGTACAGGTACCGCTTTACCAATCTGTTTAAGCATAGCGCTCATTGACTTTCAAGACGTCATTGGTTCTGCCAGTGCGATATTTAGCTTAGGGTATTATTTACTCGTTAGCGCTACAATCTATGGTATGAGCATTTTCCATAATGGAACAGTCCTTGCAATGCCCCTATATTTTTTAGCACTAGGGATTGTTATGCTCTTAATAAGCTTACCATTACTTTATAAAAAGATGTGAAGTGTTAAATTCTTGCTCTACGTAATAGAGCTACTATCGTATTTAAAAGTTGAATTGAAAATAGACGTCATTTCGAATGTGAAAGCTACAATAATCGTTTCATAATGTTGTTTATAAAAGTATCCTCTTTTGAGGGTGCTTTTTCTTTTGCTTGAAAGTAAGCATATGAAATACATTTTCAGTTGGTGATAAAGAATGCTAGTCGTTAAAAACTTTGCTGGAAATCAGACAGAGCCTTTTTTCACAACATCTGCACCAGTATTCGAACAAGATACTCTAGGTAATTTAACGCTTGAATTCACAATCAATAAATCAAATAACGAAGATGGATTTAACCTTCTTCAAGAAGAGTCAATTGTCACAGCAGCTAATTATGATTTTCGAGTAAAACAATTAATTGATAATAAGCCAGAACGCAAAACCATCCTTGCCATCTCGACATTCTTTGACTTAGCGTATCAATTTAAAGATAAAACTTTTGGTGGCACTCATAGCAGTCAAGAGTTTATAACCTACTTGCTTTCTGGTACAGGTTGGAGCGCAACTATTGATTTCACGGAAACTGCTACAATTTATAAATTTGGTTCAAAAAACATCATCCAGTGTGTTAATCAAATCTGTGATGCCTTCAATTGTGAATTTGAGATATTACCAAATAACCGAGTTCACTTTAGTAAATCACTTGGTCCGGATAATGGAGCACAGTATCGCTATGGTCATAACATTAAAGCACTTAGCCGAAAGATTGATACAACCCATCTACGAACAAAAATTACAGCAACAGGTAAAAATGGTTTGACTGTAACCTACACCTCACCAAATCACACAATATGGGGTATTCGTATTGCTAATCCAATTAGTGACGAGCGATTTACAAATGCAGATAACCTATTGAAAAAGGCTAAGGATGCACTTATTGACTATCCAGAAGTATCGTTTGAGCTGGATACAATCGAATTATTAGATAAACAGTTAGGTGAAAAGGTATGGCTGATTTACGAGCCGATTGAGGGCCTGAAGCTACAGACTCGAATACTTAAACGTTTTTGTATTGTAGATGAGGTTACAGACGAGTTAAAGACTATGGCTGTCACACTAGGCAACTCCTTACCTCGCACAATGTCAGATAATGAGGTTGATACGGAAGAGCTTATCGAAGATACAAAAGAAGAACTAAGTGAAGTTATCGAGGAAAATAAAAAGGAATATAAGTCTGCCATCACACAAACTGATAGCCGTATTACCCTTGAGGTAGAAAAGTTAAATAAATCAATTGCTACTATTGATTTGAAAGCCGACCAGATTAGTCTATCAGTGAGTAATCGAATTGCAAATGAAGTGGCTGCTATTAATGTTCGTGCTAATCAAATACAGTCAACGGTAAGTGCTCAAAACGTTTCAATTGGCAACTTAAATAACCGTATAGGTAGCGCTGAAAGTAGTATTACACAGCAATCTTGGCAAATCAGTCAAAAGGTAAGTACAACGGATTACAATGGCAATACCATTGCATCTTTAATTAATCAAACATCCACCACAATTAGTATTCAAGCATCAAAAATTAATCTTGTAGGCGCAGTTAGGGTTCTTTCAGACATTAGTGGGAATTTAGGTTCGATTACTTCGGGTAACATTCATATTAAAGAAGATATTCACATGGGACGCAGACTCTACTTTAGTGATATGACATCTGTAGGAGGCGCAAATGGGACGATTCAATTAAGTGCTTGGAATGACATTATATATAGCGGATCACGTCACTCTTTTAATGGAACGGTTGATTTTAGTGGAGCAAGAGTAGTAGGCCTTGGCGGTGGAGGAAATTATGTAAGTACTAACACGCTTGGTCTAGAAATTACACAAAGTACAAATAATGCAAGAACAATTGTTTTTAAACGATATGGTCGGGATTTAGGTACGATTACATTAAGATAAGGAGAAATATTAGCTATGGAACAGAATTATTTTCTAATTTCAAATGAAGGAACAGCGTTCGCATTAGAGGGGAAAATAGACTTAGGACAGATTCAAAAGATTTTAAATACACCACAAAATGTTGCTGTACGATTAGGACGTAAAGTGGTCAATAAGTTTATGATTCATGCTGTGGCAAAAAATGAATGTTCCGACATGGAGAATTATAATTTAGGTATCACAGTCGGACAAAGTAAGCTTCGTACGAATGCGGGTGATTTAGAAAAGGTATTAGATGCACTAGAATCTGATATTAATAAAATGGAGTATGTCTTGATAAATGACGCAATGTTGATTTTTAAGCATGCTTTTCAGGTTGCTGAAGCGGAATAAATAAACAAAACGTAAGCAAAGACTTAGCCTTATTTTTATTGTCAAAAAGTTATTAGAGAAAATTTCCCTCTTTTATGATTATATGGATAGTAAAAGGAGTGAAGTTTGTGGTAAATATCGTTAAATCAACTGAGTATTGCGATATCTTGAAACAAGTTAAAATTCAGGATGGAGAAAATGTATATGCAATTGAAGAAATTTATGTAAAAGCCCTTAAAAGAATTGAAGTTCGTTTCGCCTGGTATAAAATAAATGAAAATGGTGCATTGAGATATATTAAAAATGCATTAGATTTAGAAAAAGAAAGTTTGTTTGAATTGTTGAAAATGTCTATTGAAGCAGGGATTTTCGCGAAAGAACAATTCCATGCTTTGTCGAAATAAAATTAAGTCCAAATATTTTTGCCTTCCATAATCATCTGTGGAGGGCTTTTATTATGAAAAAGGAAGGTGTCCAATGAAAACAGACACATTATATACATCACTTGTAGGCGGCTCCATGGCAGGGGTCGCTTATTTTGTTGGTGGGATTGACCATTTAATCAAAGCACTCACTATCTTTATGGCGATTGATTATATTTTAGGGACTATGGTTGCTTTTGTTGTGAAAAACGTTGATAGCAGAAAAGCCTTAATAGGACTGTTTAAAAAAGTGGCCATGATTTTGATGGTGATTGCAGCAGTACAATTAGACTTAGCAACCGAGAGCGGAAACTTTATGCGCAATGCCATGATTCTTTTTCTAATCGGGATGGAAGGGATTAGTATGATTGAGAATCTTGGAAAGTTAGGTTTGAAAGTACCAAAGTTTTTAACGAACTCTTTTAAACAGCTACAAATCGACAATGATGATAAAAAGGATGATAAACAATGAGTGTTACAACTACATGCCGAGATTTAAGCGAATTACTACCAGTGGCTCAAACGGCTTGCAGATTGCTCTTTCAACAGTGCTACAAAGCAGGTATTCAAAATATCTTCGTTACAGAAACATACCGATCGCAAGCACGGCAAAATTATCTATATACACAAGGGCGTACAAGACCAGGGAAAATTGTAACGTGGACGCTAAAGAGTAATCATACTTCACGTTTAGCGTGGGACATTGCCGTGGCTCCACCGAAACCCTTATATGATATAGATACATTAACAAAAATAGGGGCAATAGCTCGTAAGTTAGGTATTACGTGGGGCGGTGATTGGGCACGTAGAATTGACCGACCACATTTCGAAGTGAAGCCCAATTGGAAGATGCCTAGAGGGTACAAATTAGAAGGACAAGTAATTGTGCCAAGTAACAGTAAAATGAAAGTCCAATTAATTGTGGAAGACAAGAAGGAGGAAATCAATGTGGCAAATACAATTTGGAATCCAGGTTCACCAGCGATGAGAACAGAGGCGGAGAACTTTATTTCGCAAGCTGTGAAGGAGGGCATTATTCAAGCTTCACACTTGAAGGATTTGCGGAATGGTCTTATGACAACGGATCGTTTGATTGGTTTGTATATTACAATTCAACAAAGACGTAGTAAATAAAAACGATGATTAATTAATACTTGTTTTTTAGCTAGGTCTTTTTAATTTTGTTTGAATTTATTGGTTAATTATTTACAAAATCTATAGGGCGATGTCATTGTACAAATGATAATTTACACGAAATCTTATTATATATTTTCTTGTAAAATCTAACTAAAATAAAAAATATAAGGAGTGATTGGTTTTGAAAAAAATTTTGTTAATGTTTTTAATTAGTATTCCATTTTTTACTTTTTCTACAATTGGAGATGCACATGCAGCAACAGATTCAACAAGTTTAATTCCAAAAATGACATCAGATAATGCTCCAAGTGGAAAGGCTACAAGTAGTGATGCGTGGTTCCCAGCCTATTTTGCTTTTGATGGAGTACCCCATTATTCAATAAATGGAGGTTTTCATGGATGGGGAACCTCTGCAACAACAGGTTGGCTTGCATATGAATTTAATGAACCAAAGGTTATAAATAAATATGTTTTATATTATGGAGAAAGTCAGAGTAGCGGCCCAGGATTATTGACAACTGTACCCAATTCTTGGACATTCGAAGGGTCAAATGATGGGGAGAACTGGATAGAACTTGATAAAGTAAGTAACTACACATCTACATCTTGGAAAAGTGGAGAAAATGCTTTTGAAATCGAAAGCAGAGAACCGTATAAACACTTTAGAATTAATGTTACTAAAAATAACGGAAGTGTTTCAGGGCAAGTAAATCTTACTATCCACGAATTAGAACTATGGGGTTATGATGCTACGGAAAAACCAAACCCTGAACCTAAGCCAGATCCTATACCAGATCAAAATAGAGCTATCTTAGTAATAACTTTAGTTACTGGTGTAGAGAAAGAATATGATTTAAGTCTTGAAGAAGTTAATAGTTTTATAAATTGGTATGATTCCGCTAATGGAGAGAAATCATATTCTATTAATAGAACTAATAAAAATAAAGGTCCTTTTAAAACAAGGAAAGATTATTTTGTACATGATAAAATCTTAATGTATGAAGTTAGTGAATATTAAATAAAGTAAAGAAAAACTTGTATCTGACTAGGCATTCTATTAATTTTTGTGCCTAGTCTTTTTTTTATAAAAATTGTATTCGTACTAAAACATGAACGATTGATTCACTTTGGAGTCGATTGAAAATTCTATGGGGAGTGTACGGTCATGAGACAACAACTTGTAAAGGCTACCTGCGAATAAAAATAAGTAAAAAAGTATAAATAAAAAATGCTTGATACATTTTTTTACACCTAAAAAAAGCAACCAAAGCAACAAAAAAGCAACCAAAAATCTGAATGCAGGTGAATATCGGTGAAATCGAAACATTATACAAGTGTGAAAAACCTTGCTATAATGGGCTTTGTGATTACATATGAAAGAGGGTAAAAGCATGAATGCTTACGACGAATATATGAAACAGGTAGTGAAGCCGATGCGTGAAGAGTTGGTGGAGGCTGGATTTAAAGAGCTGACAACGGCGGATGCTGTTAATGAATTTATGGCGGAGGCAAAGGGGACTTCTTTGGTTGTTATCAATTCGGTATGTGGATGTGCGGCAGGGTTGGCTCGTCCAGCGGCTCGGGAAGCGGTAGCTGCGGTTAAACCGGATAATCTTGTAACTGTATTTGCAGGGCAAGATCCAGAAGCAACTGCTGCAATGCGTGGTTTTTTTGAGGATGTACCACCAAGTTCACCATCAATGGCCATTTTAAAAGATGGGGAATTGGCTTACTTTATTCCGCGTGAACAAATTGAAGGCTTCCCAGTGGAGCAAATTACTGCACATTTAACAGGTGTTTTAGAGCAGACATGCGAGAAGTAAAAACAATTGTCACTACAGCGGGCAGACCAGACGACTTGTCGATGGTGCTCGCTGATTTTGTGTGTAGCAAGTTAGATGCTCCCTTTATCCCTCGTCATAAACGCTCAATCCGTAAACTTGCAGAGGACTTTCAGGCGAATATCATTGTAGCAGGGAAAAATCGCTATGAATATTATGCATTTGGCGCAGAAGAGCCCTTTTTCTTTCATCCGAATTCCGCAGCATTTCGCTTAAAGCGAGTAGCGAGGGGAGAAATGGAGCCGTTTTTAGAGGCGGCACAGCTCGAAAAGGGCGATTCGGTCTTAGATTGTACGCTCGGTTTAGGTGCTGATGCGATGTTAGCCGCATTTACTGTTGGTCAATATGGAAGAGTGGTGGGACTGGAAGCGAATCCAAATGTGGCGTTTATTGTAGCGCATGGTATGAATACATATGATACCTCGGAGCTTCCGTTAACGGCCTGTATGCGGCACATAGAAGTGGTACAAGCAGAAGCGGTTGCTTATTTAAAATCACAGCCAGACAGTGCATTTGATGTTGTCTATATGGACCCAATGTTTGAAGAAATTATTGAGGAATCGAATAATTTTCAGGCACTTAGGGCAGCGGGAGCACATGTAACTTTAACTGATGCATGGGTCGAAGAAGCGAAACGAGTGGCTAAAAAGCGTGTTGTTTTAAAAGCTCATTATAAATCAGATTGGTTTGAAAAACATCATTTCTCCAGATTAACGCGTTTGACTTCAAAATTTCATTATGGCGTTATTGAGAGACAATAGACGACGGGAACAGACATCATATCATGTCTGTTCTTTTATTCTTGTAAAAAAAATTTTAGCGTAAATGAACGTTATAAAAGAGGTTTCTACAAAAAAATGGCTTAGAAAAATTTTTCCTGTAATTGTGTTAACTTTTATGTGTACCAATTGAACAATTTTCTTTAATGATTGTTATTGCCATTTGTTTTAAACAAATATATTGAGTTACAACGGATTGTCCTAGCTCAAACATCTATAGGTTTGACATTCAATTAATGGCTTTTACATTACCGATATTATCGCACTTAAATTTACCTGTTGTGAGCGTTATTATCCTTGTTATAAATGCCATGAAGCGCACGCACAATATGCTAAGAATTGACGATTCAAGCCTATATGGAGTCAACGTCCTGCGTTTTTAATGAAAGATGTGCAGCTCATTATCCTATTTATTTTACCAAGCCATAGTTTATAGTGAAAAATGTGATTTTACTTTATAAATTTTTTGTGCTATAATTAAAAACGTGCTATTTTAGGTAGCATCTTTCAGTAATCTGGCATTCTGCTTTTTGTTTTTTAGGATACTTATTCACACTGGCGCATGCTTTGGGGCTGCAAGGACGCAAAAGAAGGTTGGGTTTGCGTTGCTTAAGTTAGAGAGCACACAGTGGAATTTTACCGCGGTGAAGAAACGAAACGTTTCGAAATAATATTCCCCAGATGATTGGGTTGAGACTTTACAATTTACAGAAATGTTACCTATTAAATACTAAAGGGGTAGTTTCGCTAAGGCGAGGCTACCCCTTGTCCAATTTGGATAGGAATAAAAATAATAAGTATATGTGATTTAGCACCTGCTTTTTTATAAAAAGTTAGGTGTTTTTTTAGTTTTTTCTCCTAAATTACGACATATATCGACAAATTATCATGGGTTATATTACCGTTTACTATTGTGGGAAAATAAGTAATAATAAAGTGCGGAGTTTTTTAAAAAATCAAATATATACTATTTGACTGAAAAATTCTGAAAAAAGATTGAAACGAGGGTGTGGCATATGAAACAAGTAAACGAAGTACCAAAAAGTGTATTGAACCAACTAGCAGAAGTAGCTCAGCAACAACAAGAAAGTTTGGAGGCACTTGTAGCATTCTATTCCCAAGAAAGGTTGTTAGTTCGACTGGCAGCTTCTTCCTATGAAGATCAATATTGGCTATATGGCGAATTTTTATTAGGGACATTGACCAATGATATAAAGTCTTCTTCTGGAATTACATTATGCGCCAAAAAAATGGTCAATAAAGAAAGTATCATCAAACATGCTTTCAAAGAAATTTCTACAGTGAAAGTAGCCGAAGATGGGGTTGCGTTTGTCAGCGATGAAATAGAAGTATCCTCTAGCGGTGAAGAAGAAGTTCAAATTAGGATTCCTGCGCAAATAGGGCACATAACAACATACATAGAAATAGCAATAACTTTATTTAATAGTGCTTCCATGGCTCCTCGAAAAATTGCAACCGCATCATTGCTAAATAGTTCGTCAACTGAACTATTAGCGTATCCGACAGAGCTCATCATTGCACATAAATTTAATACCATATATCAATATCCAACATTAGAAGAAACGTTGAAAGATTATTATGCAATTTATTTACTAGCAAGTACCCAAAATTTTGAAGGTCGTGTATTACAAGAGGCTATACTCGATACATTCGAACGACATAAAACGACAATTGAAAAAAATCCGCCTGTGTTCTCAAAACGTTTTGATTTGGACGACAGCAAGAACAAAGCATGGCAACAATTATTAACGCAACAAGTATCCTTTGCTAAAGTTCAAAAACTTGTTCACCAATTTTTATGGCCAATTTATAATCAAATTGAAGTAGAAGATGAATTCTTTGAAAATTGGGATTATACATGTGGTAATTGGCGATAAAACATTGAAAAATCCGCGAGCTCAAATAGCGTTCGCGGATTTTTTATCTGTATCTTTAATTTATCCGACATTTTCTGGACTTAAAATATCGGATATAGTAGGTTGTTTTTAATTATGATAGATAGCGAAAGGAGTGATATTAATGGATTGGATTGTAAGAATAAATAGAGTAATGGATTACATTGAACAAAATCTATCCGGTAAAATAGACGCCAAAGAGGTAGCAAAATTAGCATGTTGTTCTGAGTACCATTTTCCTAGAATGTTTTCAGCTATAACAGGATTTACATTGGCGGAGTATATTAGGCGAAGGCGTTTATCGCAAGCTGCATTTGAACTTCAAAACAACAGCTCTATTCGAATTATTGACCTTTCGATTAAGTATGGATATGATTCACCTGATGCCTTCAGCCGTGCTTTTAAGAACCTCCATGGGGTTACTCCAACAGTAGCTCGCAAGAAAGGGATTGAATTAAAAGCCATCCCAAGACTCTCCTTTCATATTTCAATCAAAGGAGATGTAGAGATGGATTATCGAATCGAAGTATTAGAAGTTGAAGTTGAAATTGTAGGTGTGAAACAAGAAGTTAGGACAGCTGATGCTTTTATTGATATTCCTAAAATGTGGGAAGCTGCGAATAAAAATGGATTGTTACAAAGATTAATAAATATGTCATGGGAAAGCCCACAATGCAAAATGGAAGGGATTTTAGGTGTTTGCGGCAAACAAGCGGCAATTACAGATGAAGAATTTGATTATTTTATGGGATGTCGCTATTCGCAAAAATTCCCCAATGATATGGAGAAAATCGTCATCCCTAAAAATACAACATGGGCTGTTTTCCCAAATATCATGGATGCTTGGAACCGTTTATATACTGAATGGCTGCCATCGTCCGGATACGAATTGGCAGACCTGCCTTGCGTTGAAAATTATTTAGCACCTGATCGCATTCCTAGTAATGAGCTTTGGGTTCCTGTCCTACAAAAATAGTTTTTAAAACGTATTTACTGTGCATATAGATGTAAGTTGAAGAAGACCACTCCACGAAGGGTGGTCTATTTTATTGAGTAAAATCACTAAACAGAAACAACGAGGTAAGGTGTGAGAGATGTAAAATATAAATGTTAGACCAATCTAGAAATGGTTTTAATGCGCCATTCATTTGCATACAGTGGGGTGAAAGCAATCTTTGAAAGGATGTGAAGACACGATGAAAGTGAAGGTTAAAGAATGGCGTGTAATGTCCGATCATAACAAACAATTATTATTAAACGCGGTAGCTACGAAATAAAACCTTAATGAGTGTCTGAAAAGATAATCACTAACGAATAGCTAAAACAATTAAATAAAATATTGACACTTACTTCGGTAGGTGTTTTTTTTATTATAAACTGTCGGAAGCACTATAGCTCTACTAACAACCGCTTTGCAAAGGCTTGTTTAGATAATAGCAGGTTAAATGGTATGATAAGAATAGATTGGTAAATCGGATATAAAAAATGAGAAGGGAGTTAGTGTGAATGGAAGTTAGAAAGCCGAACAACTTTGAAAAAGATGAAATCATTGCGCTTTCGCCACAAGCTTTATTTGATGGTACATTGGGCGGAGTAAGGGCAACCAATGAAAAAGTAATGAACCTTATTGAACCTCTTCTAAATAAAGGATGCTATTATTTAATCGCAACAGAGAATCATAACTTAATGGGATGGATTCTAATTGGTGAAAATAAAGACCAATTTACGGAACAATTAAATGGCTTTATTTATGAGCTATATGTAAAAGAGGCCTATAGAGGCAAGGGTATTTCGAAAGTATTAATGAATGTTGCTATTGAGCAATTGAGACAGGAAGGATATTCAGAAGTCAGACTTAGCGCTTACGTAGGGAACCATGCGATAAAACTATATGAAAAAATGGGGTTTAGTTACAGAACCGTAAGTATGAATTTACAATTGTAAAAGTCCTTAATCATACACAATCTAAATAAGTACCTGGTTGTATTTAATAATCGATTGTTTTTGTATTATGGATTTCATAAGTTCATTCAAAATTATTTGCTTATAGCAATCGTGCACTCAATAGGAGCTTTACATGTTAAGGGAATAACAAAAAAGATTGAAGCCAAAGAGCTTCAATCTTTCTTATTCATACATTTCTGTATATGCGTTTGCCGTATTTGATTAGCCCTACCAAGCCCCTTAACAGCACCTAATAGAAGCTTAATTTACATCATGTTGCAATAAAAAATTTGAAAATAATAGCAAAAACTTAAGTAATACGGCATTATACATACAAACTGTGTTCGGTATGCATAGTAACTAAATTAGTCAGTGAAGCATAAAGAAGTTAAGTAACCTAACATTAATAAAAGACCAATACCCATTGCGATTGACATACTTTGTACCTCCTTTTAAAAAACGACACATTTATACATAAATTATTGTACAATGAAATGTAGAAATATGAAACCTTTTATTGGTTGGAACGTATTATATTATAAGTAGAATTACCAATTTGTACATAAAAGAGAAGGTGTTAATTAATGAAAAAGTGGGTTCAAAAAAGTATCGTAATTATGGTTGCGTTTTTAACATTTGGATTAATTACGCCAACACATGAAATTTGGGATGCATTCGATCAAAACCCTTCGAATCGCGCCTCTATCGGTCCTTCTCCTGGGACAAGCACTGCGCTAGCCGCTGAACCCGAAGCAAAAGCGGATGAAGCAACTGAAATACAGCAAAATGCGATTGACTACGAAGCACTTCTAGTTGACGCAGCAAAAGAGCAATCGTATATGAAGTTTGGAACAAAAATAGGCCCTAAAATTAGCAATGAATTTGATTCTATTATCTTCCCTAAAATAGAAGAGGCAATAGCGATGACAGTGGCTAACGTTGAAGAGGGATCAATGGCAAATCTCACAATTACTGAAAAACCAAGTGGCAACTATGGTGAAAAAATTTTCAATATTGTTAATAACGAAACAGGCAATGATTTAATTCGCTTCCATGTGCGTACAGAAAAGCGCCCACAAGAAGGCTACTACTACAACTTCCACTATCACAGTGCCGAGGATGATTTTATGGCTCACAACAATCTCGGTGATATTTACTGGGAAAAAAACACACCACCGAAGTGGTTGTCTTGATAATTTTAATTGCTTTCAAATAGTGTGAAAAGCCTTATAATCTAAGGCTTCCAGACTGTAGACAAACTCGAAAAATTTCGAGTTTGCCTACAGTCTTTTTTCATTTTAAGATAAAAATAGATGTCTACTCCTGTTGATTTCCGCTACGTTCGGGCGCTTTCCGCGGGCACATTGTAAGCCGCAACCCTCGCTAACGCGCGGTCTGTTGCGTCTTACGTACTGTGCGTTCCCGCAGGAGTCGCCCGCCCTTCGCTCCAATCAACTTGATATGAATTGCTATCAATCAACTATAAATAAAATAATCTATTTGAGGTGATGGAAAATGATGTCGAAAAATCAAATCAATGAACGTGAACAATTAGAAATACTGACAATTGACCAATTGGTGCCACAAGACCATTTAGTCCGAAAACTAGAGGCAGCGATTGATTTTTCGTTTATCTATCCATTAGTGGAAAACCTCTATTCATCTTTAGGGCGTCCAAGTATTGACCCTGTTGTTCTCTTTAAAATGACCTTTATTCAATATGTTTTCGGTATTCGCTCAATGCGTCAAACTATTAAAGAAATTGAAACGAACATGGCCTATCGTTGGTTTTTAGGATTTGGCTTCCATACAGAAGTTCCACACTTCTCTACCTTCGGTAAAAATTATGCGCGACGGTTTCAAGACACAGATGTGTTTGAACAAATTTTCTATCGTATTCTAAAAGAAATTATGAAGAAGGGTCTCCTGCATGCAGACCATGTATTTATTGATTCCACGCATGTAAAGGCAAGCGCTAATAAGCGAAAGTATGATAAAAAAGTCGTTCGAAAAGAAACACGTGCTTATGAAGAGAAACTTCAACTGGAATTAAATATTGATCGTGAGGAACACGGAAAAAAACCCTTCCCTCCAGAGAGATTTGAAAAAGACGAATGGAAAGAAATCAAGGAAAGTACGACAGACCCAGAGAGTGGTTATTATGTTAAGGATGAACGGACTAAGCAGTTTGCGTATTCATTTCATGCAGCGACAGATGAAAAAGGTTTTGTATTAGGTACGATTGTGACTCCAGGAAATGTGCACGATAGCTATGTATTGCAGCCACTTGTTGAAAAAATCATTAAAAAAGTGAAAAAGCCATTAGCGATTGCTGCGGATGCTGCTTATAAAACACCTGCTATCACTAACTTTTTATTAGAGAATCAAATGTTACCTGTTCTCCCTTATACACGTCCTAAAACAAAAGATGGTTTCTTTCGAAAGCATGAATATGTGTACGATGAGTACTATAATTGTTATCTTTGCCCACAAGGGCAGGTATTGAAATATACGACAACCACAAAGGAAGAGTATCGCCAATATAAATCGAATCCATCGATTTGTGCTAATTGCCCCTGGCTATCACAATGTACAGAAAGCAAGAATCATCAAAAACTTATTCAACGTCATATATGGGAAACATATATGGAAGAAGCTGAACATTTGCGCCATTCATATGCTATTAAACAAATTTATGCAAAGCGTAAAGAAACGATTGAACGTGTCTTTGCAGATGCAAAAGAAAAGCATGGTATGCGATGGACAACCTTAAGGGGTCTAAAAAAATTGTCCATGCAGGCGATGCTTACTTTTGCTGCCATGAACTTGAAAAAGCTTGCTACTTGGACATGGCAAGCTGCTTAAGGAGAATAGATATGCTCAAAGAGTATGGTCAACTTGGCAGTGAAATCTAATTATTTACTATAAAAAATGACAAAAGGCATCAAGGTTAAAACTTCTTGATGCCTTTTGTCGACAATCTGCATTCATTATTAATAATGAAATATGGAATATCTGAAGGCGCTTTATTATCACCACTTAAATTAATTGAAGGCATTAGGGAGGTTTAAATATGACATTAGTGTATTTGTATCAACAAGAGGACGGTAGCTGGACTATTTTTTATGATAGTACGTATATTCCAGAAACTTTTAAAAACAAAATTATCACGACAAATATTCCTGAGTATCCACAAGACGGTAATGGCTATGTATTAAGTCGTAATCCTGTTACAGAGGAGTTCTATTGGGAACTTGTGACGTCTGAAGAACCGGAGCTTGAACCAGAACCCGAACCTATCCCACCAGTCGAAACAATTGGAAGATGCCTAAAGGCTATAAATTAGAAGGACAAGTAATTGTACCAAGTAACAGCAAATTGAAAGTCCAATAATTGTGGAAGACAAGAAGGAGGAAATTACAGTGGCAAATACAAATTGGAATCCGGGTTCACCAGCTATGAAAACTGAAACAGAAAACTTTATTGCACAGGCTGTGAAGGATGGTATTATTCAAGCTTCGCATTTAAAGGATTTACAAAGTGGTGCAATGACAACGGATCGCTTGATTGGTTTATACAATACAATCCAGCAACGTAGAAATGATAAAAAGTAACCGAAATCAGTACGGTACCTGTTGGAATTAATCAAATAATTATCAAAGACCAGAAAAGCTATTTTTAGCCGAGCTGGTCTTTGATAATTCCAAGTTAAAAATTAATTAACCGCATACACATGCACTACAAATGAAGAGGTTGCTCCACTTGGATCGGCAATATACAGAGAGCGAATCGATTTTGCATCTGTTCGATTACCACTTAATATTCCTTTAAAGATAACAGGATCTGTCGCAGCAGATTTATCTTGCATTACATTAAATTTGATTGCATTTGAATCTCCTCCACCTTCAACCTTCCAAAGTAATGTTGTTGTTCCTTCTGGAAGGCCTTCTGTACTGAAGTTGCCACTTGAACGATGCTTTTGTCCACTTTGAGGATTCTGCTCAGATGTAACACTTGCAATTAACGTATTTGTTGTTGTTGACATTTTAAAACCTCCTAGTAATTTACTTTATTTTAAAACTAATTTTATTTTACCATATAAATGTTAATTATGTTTAAAAAATACATATTTTCGTTAGTTGAATGTAAAAAAGTATAACGTGATTGTAATAGTAATCTCAGTTGCAGATACCAATGACGAAGCCCAGGTACTCAATTAATTTTGAGCCTGGGCTTTTTGTGTTTCATACAGTAACGAGCAAACTTTATTGTAAAAAGTATTAAAATAAGTTTTGTTATAATTAAATTCGCCATTAGTGTCAACGGCAATAAAACCTGTGATATTCTCCAGAAATGCTAAGTTTTCTAATTTTTTTAATCTATAGCTGCTATATTCATTTAATTTAAGTAATTCTGTAGTAGATGTTGTGCATCGTTACTTTTATAGCATGTTAATTTCTCGTTATTCGCATAAATCTCTTTGAATAGCAATATTTAGGGGTCATACATTTGTTTTAATTGGTCAAAAATCACTTGATAAGTATAAAGTTGAAAGGTCCCGTTCTTTTTTTCATAAAGCATATTTGTAACAAAAGTTGTTATACAATCTCGTTTAACTTCTGTATAAGTATCTTGCATTTCCTCAAATATAGAAAGTATCAAATTATTGTCTCCAGGTTCTAAATCAGGGAGTTGTCCATCCAAAATATAGTTTTTCATTTTATCTTGAAGTATTAGAAGGCAATCATCTATATTTTTGGATTTTAACGGAGTTGGTCCTCCTAATATGATAGGGATTAATATATCTTTTGTAATGTCAGCAGTTGTATTCAATATTTCTTGCTTTTTAGCCATTTCATCACCTATATTCCTAATAATTGCTTTTTTTCGCGTCAGAAGAAGTTATATATAAAATATATTCATATATACTTCAATTCTGTTTTAATATTGAAGATATTGATATAGATGATATGTTAAGGTATAAAGATCATTTCGAGGTTAAAGAAGTCTTATGTGAAATGTATGATTTTAAAGGGGCTTATTATAAAATTGAAACCGAAGGAGAAGTTAATCCTTACGATGGTGGAGAAGATATTTTAGATATAAAAGTTTATCTAGATAATAATAAGATACTTTCTGGAGAAATAAATTTATACTATGGTCACGTAGAATTTAACGATGATGGGAATGTTGGTGATGCTTCAGAAGAAAGTATTGAAGCAAATATCGATGATGTTATTCAAGAGATTAGGGATTTTAAAAGCGTAGTACTTAATGAGATTAATAACAATACAAGGGTATTAGATAGAATTATTGAAAATTTAGGCCTTTAAATTTTAATGAAATGAAAAAGATCACTCCGCGATGGGTGGTCTGTACATTTTGCTCTATAGAGAAACACTTACTTCCGGAGTACGTTCGCTGGTACGAGATGGTGAAAACTAGCATTCGACTTAATAAGACGATTGCGGAGTCGTCAACACTACGGAGAGGCTACTAATTTGGTAGTCTCTTTTTTATGAGAATAATGTATCTCCTATGTATGCAACAGCATATAAAAATGCAAATCCTAAAATGATTACAATGATTGGGACAATAATTTTGGTTCGAATAAATTGCATGATACCACTCCTATTACTTATAATTTTTAATTATGAATCAAATTTCTTATAATGACAATACGTTCCATTTATCCTATGATATAGGTAGATGGAGGTGTCTATAATGGATATAGAAAAGAAATTGAAAATACGCAATTTTATTAGTGTAGCATTAATTGTATTTATGACTTTTTCCTATATAAGACTTGTTTTAAGAGATGGAATAACTCAAGTTGGTTTCTTATATACAGCTATGTATGTGTTATCTGTTGGTATTACAATCTTTAGCTGGTTCTATCAATGGAGAACTAACCAAATAATCAAAAGAAGTCAAAGTCACATTTAACAAGGTGTGGCTTTTTGTTATATCGAAATATAATGATTACAATCATTTCCATTTGTATTATGATTAATATGAAAGGAGGTAATTGTATGACAATCACAATGGATAGTGCAATGCGACTTGCTTTGGGTGCTCGAATTATCGCTATGGAAGAAGTTCTAGTAGCTAAAGGGTTAACAACGCGTGATGAACTTAAACAGAGAGCTGAGGCACAGGTTGAACAGCTTGCCTTGGACGAAACAGATAAAGAAGATATTAAAAGATTTTTACTAAAATAAAGAATACATAAAGTCGCACTAACTACGAGTCGCGGCTTTTTATTATGCATCAAAATTCTATCACACAGTTAATCCTTTCCAGTTTATGATTAGTGTAAAAGGCGGTGAAATATATGAGTGTAAAAAACAAAGTAAAATATCTTAATATAGTTACAGTAATTGGTATGTTATTATCAACATTCTTTTATATAAAGGCTGTTCTAAGAGATGGGTTTGAACAAGTTGGGTTTTTAACAACAACATTATATGCAGTAGCTATTGTAGTATCAATTATAAGTTTTGTAGTACATTGGAAAACTAAACAGTTCATTAAGAGAAATGAAGGTCATGCCTAAATAGGCTCTTTTTTATTATAAATATTTCCACTAAACACTTGTAAAACGGTACTATAATAGTGGGGGGTGAAACATGGCAAAGATAGAGAAAATCATCGATAAGATGAAAGTCCAACCTGGGCATAACCTTCGCAGAAATAAAAAAAGTCCTAGAACATAACGGATACAAGGTAGTAAGAGTTGCGGGCTCACATCACCAGTTCCGAAATGGACAAGGACTTCTAACAACCATCAAGCGTGAAAATCCAGTAGACATTCAAGCTGTGAAGGATGCACTCAACAGAATAGGGGAGTAAATTCCTCTTCTGTTTTTCCTTTCTATCTTATGCCATATCACATGAAAAATCAAAAAGACTTAGATTATTATTTGTCGATGCCGTATACATTTCAAGTGCGTAAAACAGTGTCAGGTTATTGGGCTAACATCAAAGAAATAGATGGATGTCACACGCCAGCGGACAGTATCGAAGAAGCCTATCGAGATTTAGAGAAAGTTTTACAAATGACTATTGAAACCAAACTAGAATTCGGCTATCCGATACCTGAGCCAGTTGACCAAGATTACAGCGGAAAGTTCAATGTGCGTGTTCCTAAATCATTGCACAAACAATTAGCATTGGATGCGGAAGCCGAGGGCGTATCGTTAAATCAGTATGTGGTGTATAAACTTTCAAGATAATAAATGAGAAGTCACGTTCATTTGAGCGTGGCTTTTTATTATACAATTAAATATATTAATGTAATTATTGTAATAAAAAATAGTATGAAAGTTATAAATGAGTTGTTATAATTGAACTATATGGAATAGGAGGAAAAACATGAAAAACATAATTAAAGCATTTTTAGTACTTACAATTGTTTTACTGAGTTTTAATATCAATATTTTTAATAATATTGAAGCAAAAGCAGCAACAGTTGAACAACAAAAGATAACATTTGATCCAACCCAAGGCAACCTGTCTTTAACTAATGAGAATATGACTGTAAGTGGTGGTAATGGTATTCGTATTCTAAATTCGTTTAAACAGACTGGGAAGTGGTATGTTGAATTTAAGATGGAATTGTCGCATTCAAGAATTGGTCTTGCTCAAGAAGGGATAACTTTTGGTGTAGGTCATAGTACAAATAAAGATAATTTTTGGTTTTATAAAAACGGGACTATAGGAGGAGGAGCTCTTCCTGGTCGCAAATATAGTGATCCAATAAAAGACACTGATATAGTGGGCATGCTGTTAGATTTAGATGAAGGTAAAGTAGAATTTTCAATCAATGGTGTAAGTCAAGGAGTAGTTACGACAGAATTAAAGAGTCTTTTTACTAAGCAAATATATATTTATGCCGGAGGAGGATCTAGTTCTTCTAACACTAGTAGAGTAACAGCTTATGTTGATAGAGAAGAGTTAAATTACCTTCCTGAAGGATATTCACCATTATCAGAAAATGACAATAACACTGGAGGTGGAGAAGCAGGGGGTGGAGAACCAGGAAATGGCGACTCCGAAGGCGGTAGTACAAATAAGGTAAAGTTATTCTCAGGTAATAATGCACTATATAAATTGGATGAAAATGGAAATGTATTTGCTTGGGGAAATAACAGTTATGGCCAATTGGGCTTAGGTGATACAGAAAATAGATCGCTTTCAACTAAAGGGAAGGTTGCAATTTTTGAACCAGTTTCGGATTTAATTATTGGCGAACGTTTTGTAATCGCATTATGTAAAAGTGGCAATGTATATGCATGGGGAGATAACACAAGTAAATTATTTAGTGACAGTGGTGGTATTATTCCAATACCGATTCAATTTGATGAAGGCATAGGAGCAATCATCAAAGCTGAATAAATCATTTTTATTAAGCATCCTATTATTTTAATTAGGATGCTTTTATTATGATTTCTATTAACGATTTATAGAGGGAGGTGAGAAATTGAAACTATGATAACGAATCAAAACTTCGGCATATATAGCATATTCGTTACTACAGGTTGAAAGGGTTCCATGGGATTTCTCCAATTGGTTTGTGAGGTATCAATACCAACCAGTTAGCAACAAATGAAATCCTATTTAGTGTTATTAGTAGACTTGCCAATAAAATTTCGGCGTTACCTATTAAATTATACAAAAATTATGATGTGATTCAAAATGATATTTTAGAAGTACTCATAAATGAGCCAAACAAAAATATGAGTAGCGTTGATTTATTAAATGCTTTAGAAGTAAGTAGAAATGAAACTAGTAATGGATAGCAAATTTTACGAGATATACGCATGCGACCAATTGAAATTGTTCCACTAGGTCCATCCTGTGTTACTGAATTTATTAACAAAGATGATGGTTTAGTCACGTACTCGACCTAAAAGTTTAGATAAGAAGGAGATGGCGTCAAACGTCAATGGCATCCAATTGATTTGTCTAGCCAACAACAAATTCCAACTATAAAGGAAATGTTAAAAGGCATTTCTCAGATATTTCAACCTTAATCAATAACAACCTGACATCTACTATTACGTATATGCAAGCGCTTTTGCCAAACTTAAGACAAGCGGAGAATGGAAAAGTTATTTTAATTGGTTCGACGGCAGGATTAGATCGTAACGAACAATGCGCAAGTATCACTCTAAATTCGATTTACGCGGTATTACAAATGTTTGACATGAACATTTGAGAGAAGATAAATTGTATAATTCCAGGGGAACTTGCTGCAAAAGTCCCTTGGAAAAAGCCATTCATTTATATGAAGGAACACGTATCCCTTTACAAGATATTGTATCAATAGTCCAATGTGTGATTAATTTATCACCCGTATTTTGTGTAAAGGAAATAAACATCCCTTCCATAACGGACTTAAGTGCTTGAAGTGTTTAATGATTTAGATTGAAAGGTAAAGCCACCTCAAATTGTTCTCCTCTTAATAAATCAATACTCGTTTACCATACGAGTGTTATTTTTTTTGTTTTAATTCCTTCATCATGACGCATCTGAATAAATTTTTAATGTTAATGGTTGAACTATTAACATTCCTCAATGTGCAACTGTAATCTAAAACTCTATTATTGAAAATAAAGGGGGGTATTTTATATAAAAAATTTATGAAAGCGTTAAATAGGCTATTTACTGAACGATGTAAAGGAGAATTAAAGAAAGATGCGTAAGAAGTTTTTATTCGTGGTACCTGTCACGTTATTTTTATTTGTATTACTTTTCAATGAGAATAAAGTTTTAGCAAATAATTTTACAGAAGATGGTTTTATTTATAATGATAATATAACGGGTATAGTACCAGAAATGTATTATCCAGGTGGGGTAACAATTTACGGAGATAATAATCCCAGTCGAAAAGATTTGGTCATTCCAGATACGCTTGGTGGTAAGCCTGTCACAAATATATGGTATGAATCATTTAATAATAAACAACTGACCTCCTTGATTCTGTCAAATAATGTAAAATTAATAGGTTACAATGCATTTGATAATAATTTACTAACTTCAGTAGTACTCCCCAATCAGCTTGAATGGATTGGAGATTTTGCTTTTGCGAATAATAAGCTATCCAGTATAACAATACCTGATACTGTAAAAAGAATCGGCCAGGGTGCATTTGTTAATAATGATTTACAGACAATAACGATTTTAAGTCGGAATACAATTGTATTACCAAATGCTATACCTAAACAAACGAAGATTTTGGGAACAATTCCATCAAAGGCAAAGGAGTATGCTGATCAAAATGGAAATCCATTTGAGTATTTAGGATTTACAATTACCTACGATGGAAATGGCCATACAAGTGGCAGTGTTGCAGCAGATTATATAGATAAGACAACACAATCATTTACTGTGAAAAAACAGGAATCATTAAAGAAAGATGGTTACGTTTTTACGGGATGGAATACAGAGCGGGATGGTAGCGGCACTGATTATCATGTAGATGAAGTAAAAACAATGACAGGAGATTTAACACTTTATGCTATTTGGTTGCCACAGCAACATGTAACGTTTAACACGGATGGAGGGAGTATAATTCCACCTCAATTCGTGAACGATCAAACATTAGTGGTGGAACCACCTGCTCCAACAAAACAAGGGCATACATTTGAGGGTTGGTATAAAGAGGCAGCACTAACAAACAAGTGGGATTTTATGAATGATGTAGTAAGCAGTCCAATTACTTTGTATGCGAAGTGGAAAGTCGTTCAACATGAAGTGACGTTTAATACAGGTGGAGGAAGTGCAATGCCATCACAACTAGTTGATGACAACACAGTACTGATAGGGCCATCTGTTCCAACGAAACAAGGTTATATATTTGCTGGTTGGTATAAAGAGGCAGCACTTATCAACCAATGGGATTTGACAAATGATGTAGTAACGAGTGCAACAACATTATTTGCCAAATGGAAAGTCGTACAATATGAAGTGACGTTTAATACGAATGGGGGCAGTGGAATCCCTTCACAGATGGTCGATATTAACATGAAGATAAATGAACCCACTATCCCAATAAAACAAGGTTATACATTTGGTGGATGGTATAAAGAAGCAACATTGACAAATGGGTGGGATTTTAAGAAAGATACGATAACAGGTAAGACAACGCTTTTTGCAAAGTGGTTTGTTAATAGTTCTCCAGATAGTAGTAATAATAGTAGTGATTCATCACCGCAAAATGTTACAGTATATTTTGAAACAAATGGCGGGAGCGTATTAGGTCACTTGTCTGTAGCGTATGACACAAAGATAGCAACGTTACCGATTCCTAAAAAGGAAGGTTATACGTTTGGCGGCTGGTATAAAGAAGCTGCTTTAATCAATGAGTGGGATTTGACAAAAGACCGTGTGACGAAAGAGACCAAGTTGTATGCGAAATGGATTGCAAACATAGCGCCAAAGCCTACCCCAGAACCAAGTCCGGAACAAACAACACCTGAACCTGACTTACCAAAAGTGTCCTTTCATGATATTGCGGGCCATTGGGCAAAAGAAATGATAGAAGAAATAGCTAGTCAAGGGATTATCACAGGGTATTCAGACGGTTCGTTTCGTCCGAACGAATTTATTCAACGACAGCATGTAGCATTGTTATTTTACCGTGCTTTTGAGTTCGAGCTGACACGCAATGCGCTTACATTTTCGGATGTAACTGCAAACCATCCATACTATGAAGCCATTACGACATTACAACAAGCAGGAATAGTCGATGGTTCACAGGGGAAATTTAATCCTAATGCTTTAATGACGCGTGCACAGTTGGCAAAAGTCGTGACGCTTGCGCTAAAGATAGAATTAGGAGGCTCTAGCACATTCCAAGATGTTCCTCCAACGCATTGGAGCTATGGGTATATCGCTGCATTAGCAGAACTTGAAATTGTAATTGGCGATAACGGTAAATTTAAGCCAGATGAACCCGTTACGCGAGCACAGTTTGTAGCCATTCTATACAGAGCATTGAATCTTCGTTAGAATCTATTAAACTCATAGACTAATGAAATAAATGAAACTCGTATTTTGATTAAAGTTTTATCAAAATACGAGTTTTCGCTTTACTTGTAATAATAGGTTAGAGTTTAAATATAAAATGGAAGCTATATATATAATTTACAATAAATGTGTTATACTTATTTTGTTTTACAAAAAAAGAAAAAGGGGGAAATAACATCTATTTGGTGTGATATGTATGAGCGAATTGAAAAAGGTTTTTGGGAAATTAAATAAAATCGATATGTTTTCACCGTATTTCTTTTTGCCATTTATTTTACTGCTATATTTTTTTATTAGCTTATTTGATTGGCATAAATTTGAACAATTCGGTATTCATGTATCTATTTGGCCGGCTGTAATTTTAGCCGTTATTTGTTATTACATAGGTGTATTTTTAATCGATAAACTGCAATGGACAATTCCCACATTCGGACTGTCATTCTTAGGGAAATATATCATTCATTTTATAGTTGTTTTAACGTTGCTTGGATTAGGTTCCTATTTAATGATGATTTTTAGTGGGAGTCTAGGGATAACGGACGAAGCCAATCGCCGAAATTTAGATCCAAAGTTAAACTTCTTTAGCCAATTATTATGGTTTGGGGTTTTATTACTGTTATCTTATAAAATGATTTTGGAAAAGAAGATGACCTGGAAAAAAGCAATCGGATACGGTTCGATTTTTGCAGTTATTATGTTTCTATTTCTATTAATGGGCTACCGTACACCGCTTATTATTATGTTATTTACTGGGATTATTGTTTTCCATTATGTTGTGAAAAGAGTGAAGCTAACATGGTTTTTAACAGCATTATTCGTAATTGGTATCGGATTTTCGTTGTTTGGCTTTATACGTGTGATGACAGAGGATACGACAAAGGCATTCAATGATCGTACGCAACCCGATGTAGAATTAACTGCGGAGGAAGAAAAAAACCTATTAACGGCTGAACAAAAAGTAAACTTAACACCGAAATGGGTGCGTGCATTAAATGCTGAAGCTGTCACAAGTCATATCGTGTTAAGTACTATTATCGAATACACAAAAGAAGAAGATTACTTAAAAGGTCAAATCCATAAAGGCATTTTTAGTACAATTTTACCTGGCGAGCAAATCTCACCACGTATGAAAGTTACCGAGGTCGTTAATTCAATTACGGTCGAAAGAGGTATATTAGTCACACGTGAACAGCGAACAACAACGCCAACTTTTATTGGTCAATTGTTTTTAGACGGAGGTTATTTATTAGTAGCAATTGGCTTCCTATTGTATGGCGTATTAATTTCTCTAATTTATAATAAAGTAAAACAAAATGGCATACGTAGTTTCCATACTGTCGCTTACGCATTCACAATTACTGTGTTTACAGTATCCATGCACACCGGTTTACTGGATTTAATCTTTGTTCTGATGCTTGGGTTCGTTATTATAGCATCATCTATTTTGCCATCTAATAGGCATAAGCTGAATAATTAAAATAAATAAAACTATCCGCTAAAGTTAATGGTAATAACTTTTTTAGGATAGTTTTTTTGTGCGTAGTTCGCTTAATACAAAAATGGCCTTCTCCAAAGCGGAGAAGGCTTATTAATAATCAAGTAATGCGCTCAAAAAATGTAATGGTCTTATCCATATCTGTCACATGTTGATTACACGAATCGCTGTCTGCACAAATGTAATTGCTGTGATTTGTATAAGTGCCGACGATATTTCCTTTAATGGATGTAGTAAATAGTCCAATTTCAGCGTGACGATTACAGATTGCGCATATACCACGAATTGTATGATGGGCGAAAGTGCCTTTGATTGCCTTTAATTTATCGTCTTGCTCTATAATGACATATTTTCGATTGGTACCATAATCATCCCAAGCGAAATAGCAAATTTGTTGAAAATCCATTTGTTCAAGATTCGGCAATTTTAGCTTCTTTTCTTTTTTAAACAGGCTTTTGATTGTGCTTGCCGTAATTGGTTTAAATGGGATAACAAACGATTTTAAATCATTTAAATAGGCTTCACCTGTTCCACGTTCTGTTACAGATAAAATAGGCTCAATGAGTTGCGCTTGCGCAGGCGTCATGACAACTTTTTCAGTAATTTCTGTTTGTACAAGACCACGCACAGTCAGAATGACGTTTTTATCTTGTGTAGTAGCAAGTGTTTGTAAAATTTTATTCATTTGTTGCTCAAGTAAATGATAGTTAGCCACCGTTAAAAACGGCTGAATTGCTTGTTCTTCCATGTGAATTCACTCCTGTAAATTAGGCTTTTTTTATTTTAGGCCTAAAGAGATCATCCATTTGTGGGGTTTACCTAGACCTCTTCGACCTGATAATTAATGGGTCTAGAGCAGGCATTACAAAAGAATGCGACCATTTCGATTCCTCCTTGTAAAGCAAACTATAAATATTTTAACATTAAAAGGGAACGAAATAAAGAAAGAGCGGTGGAGGAAGAAATAACATGCTATGTAAGGGGATATAAACTTGTGCATTCAAGTTTTTACAACAAGAAGGCAAAAAAAATTTGGCTCATATAAAAAGAGCTACATTTAGGTAGCCCAACTTATGTCAGCAATGACATAATAAATTTTCCACATAGCATAAATATTGCATAGACAAGTAAAGCGCTTAGTACGGCAATGCTAGGCTTATACCAGTTTGTTAATAGCAAAGCGAGCACAGTGAAAAGTAACATGCCTACTGCACCAAAGACCGTATTTTGTAAAACATTGTGAAAGGTGTCAGCTTTCATATGCTTCATTTGCATACCCATGTTAATAAGCGTGAGAATTGGCAACGCCGTAATAATGCCCGATAAAAATAAATACTTAGATTGGCTTAAAAGTAAGGCTAAAACCATAATAGTTCCACCAACAATAAAATAAATCAAATATAGCAATTGTAACCCTCAGTTTCTTATTCTCTTCAAGATTAGTAGTGTAATAATACTGCACATAACTCCTGCTTACAAGGTCCTCCGAATGTAAGTAGCAAAAAGTTAGCAAAAATAGATGTTGATTTGAAATTAATAGCGAAATTCAGTAGAAGGATGGTAGCAAATGCAAGAGTGTATACCATAATATAGGTTTGATGCAGATTAAAAACAGTCCATCCAAACACGAATATATTGTCAGCGCAGTAATGAAAAGATCAGTAGTAAACAGAAAAAGACAATGATTTAATGGGAGAGGAAAGGGTTGTGTTAAATTCTAATCCTGTGCAAAATAAGTGAACAATTGCAAGTATTAAAAATTTCATTTCTTTAATAGAAATCTCTTTTAATATATCGTTATATACGATATAATCGTGAGTGACGATATATTAAAGGAGTAAAAAGTATGATACAAGATATAAACTATTATTTTACAAATATTTTCTATCATCTCCATACAACACATGAAGATAATATTTCCCATCAAAGTGTGCGTATTTTACAGATGATTCAAAAGGAAGATGAAGTGACGGTTCGAGATATTGCAAAATTATTAAATATCTCGCAAAATACTGCTTCAGAGCATGTAAAAAAGCTAGAACGACATGGCTGGGTTGAGAAGATTCGAGCAGCCAATGATCAACGTAAAGTGAAGCTTTTTCTTACAGCGGATGGATTACAGATTGTAAAGAAAAATACGGAATTAGATGATAACAAACTAAAGCAGGCGCTACTTCTTTTATCAGAAAAAGAACAACAAAGTGTTTTAGAAGCATTTCAGCTATTAAGCGAGGTGTCGAAATGATTTATACAGTTGTAAAAATTATATGTTCTGCTGCAATTATTGCAGTTGTTACAGAAGTTGCTAGAAGATTTCCTACATATGGTGGTATGATAGCCGCACTGCCACTTGTCAGTATTTTAAGTATTATTTGGCTAACCGTTCAAAGTGAACCAAATGAGCATATACAGCGATTTACGGTTGGTGTAATAGTTGGACTTCCTGCGACAATGGTTATGCTATTTGTTATGTATTTGGCAATGAAATCGTCTATTCATATTGTCTTTGCTATAGGGCTAGGAGTAATGTCATGGGTAATATGTTTAGGTATTCAAAAAGCCATCGCTGGTGTATTTCATATTTCAATATAAAGTAGGTAGATTATTATGCCAATCATCCATCGTTCACAAGTTTCAAAAAATGATGTTCAAGCGTTTTTTCAAACACATTGGGGAAGTACGGAAATGGTTATTTCCAGTGGTATTTATGATTGTAGTACATTAGAAGGTTTTGTATTTGTAAATGACAATCAAACAATAGTAGGTCTAATAACCTATGAAATTCGGGGAGCTGAATGTGAAATTATTTCCCTTGATAGTATGGAAGAAGGGAAAGGAATCGGCTCATGCCTTTTAAAAGCCGTGGAAGAACAAGCACGTCAGCATCACTGTACTGTTGTTTCACTCATCACTACGAATGATAATTTACATGCACTAAAATTTTATCAAAAACGAGGCTATTCTCTCGTAGAAGTTCTACCAAATGCGGTAGAGCGAGCAAGAGCATTGAAACCGGAGATTCCTTTGATTGGCCATGACGGTATCCCCATTCGCGATGAAATACGGTTGCAAAAAACATCTGTCTCCATATAAGGCAGATGTTTTTTTATAGTTCACGAATGTATTAGTAAAAATTCTGTTCCGCTACGGTATTTGTCGTTTATACTAATGGTGAAGCTTGAAAGTGAGGAATCTAATGAAAAAAATAATATTTATCCTATTTTTTAGTGTGTTAGTAGTGGGAGCGGCTTTTATCATCTATTTGAAAAGCA
Source organism: Lysinibacillus sphaericus (assembly GCF_002982115.1). GTDB lineage: Bacteria > Bacillota > Bacilli > Bacillales_A > Planococcaceae > Lysinibacillus > Lysinibacillus sphaericus. Next base: position 2,179,434 of record NZ_CP019980.1, read on the forward strand.
ATCCACCACTTGTTGTCAATGGTTATACAAACGCTGATGGAAATCCGTCTATTCGATTAATAGAAATTGAGAATAAAGGGCTAAGAGAGCTACAACTACAATCGATACTTGTCGATGAAAAGTTGCCAGACAATGCCAAGCTAGTCATTAGTAAATCAGAACCGTTTGAAGTTGGCGCAAAAATTGAGAACAATCCTAATATGACATTTCATAAACTAACACAAGTGAGTATTTTTCCTAGTCAATACATAGATCGTCAGGCAATTGGTAAACAAGCGCAACATTACGCATTACAAGTACATGCTACAGCAATTCAAAAGATTACGATTCAATACAAATATTTAAACATACCATTTACATTAACGGCAGAGCTTCAACCAAATGCCTAACAAAGAACGGTGACATATCGAAATCGGCATCTTTCAATGGGTTCATCCAATTGTTTTTTTTCTCAAATTTTGTCATATCTATTAGGCGCTTGTCTTTTCATAAGATTGTTTGATGAAAAAAACCTGTTATTCCTAAATTGTGGTAATCTAATCGTAATAGTTATTGGAATGATAGGAGGGGTCTAATGGGTTTAGTCATTGTTGGCATCATAGCTGTTATTAGTATTTTAGTGTCCATCTTCATAATTGTTCGGAAACAGTCCAAAGGTGATATAAGGCTACAAGTGGAAGCGATATGTGAAGGAAAAAATGAATTAGATCAAGCAATAATGAGAATCTACTTTACATTTTCGATTGGTAAACTAGCTAGCAGAAGTAAAGAAATTATCGGTAGTATTGATTGGTCAGAAGGCTGGATGCCTGTTAGCTACAATTTGAAAGAACATGGCAGCTATCGAGAAGAACGTATCCTTACTTTGACAGAAGATAAGTACACTACTTTTGAAATAGATGCGACAAATGCGATAGATGACCAAGGGAGCGGTGAGGGTTACGTCGTTTTAGTGTTAGAGAAACCGACACAGACCATGCTATCAAGAGCTGGTGTGATGTTAGTCATAACAGCTAACTTAGTATCCTATCAATTATCAGATTCTATTAGTTGGCATAATGAAGTAATAGTGAATCATATTTAAATTAGAAAAGCTATTCGTAAGGATTAAAACTTATGAGTAGCTTTTTTGTTTAACAAAATGGGTAATGACAAGGCGATAAAAAATTTTTTCAAAAAAATGTATGCGTTTTACATGTTGGTACGCTCATATTTCAGGGATTTTGAGAATGGAAAAAAATTTTTTTCAATTATTGACAACTTTTGAGATGTCCGATATAGTGAATACCAATTTCATGAAACCATGAAAACAGCTATGATAAGGACGAGAGTTTTGATGAACGATTTACAGAGAGGGGAGCCTAGGCTGAAAACTTCCTAATGCAGCGTCAATTCTTACTACCTTTGAGCAGTGCTAGGAAACTTGCACCGTTATTTGCAACGTTACTGCAAAGACAATGAGCCGCTAGTGCATCTAGTGGGAATTTGGGTGGAACCACGGGTAAATGACACATACTCGTCCCTATTTTAGGGACGGATATGTGTTTTTTTTAATTTTTCAGTAAAGGAGAAAAGATCATGTCAAATCAAGTTATCAATATTCAGTTTCCAGATGGAAAGCAACAAGTATTTACAAAAGGTGTTACACTAACCGACATTGCACAGGCGATTAGTCCAGCACTGCGCAAAAAAGCAATTGTAGGAAGTGTCAACGGAACCATTACTGATTTGACGCGCCCTATTTTGGCAGATGCCCAAATCAACCTATTTGATGCTAGCACACACGAAGGAATTGAGGTTATTCGTCATTCCACAGCTCATTTAGTAGCACAAGCGATTAAACGCTTATATCCAGAAGCCCAATTTGGCGTAGGACCAGTAATCGAAAACGGTTTTTATTATGATATTGAATTATCACATTCTCTTGTGCCAACGGATTTACAAAAAATAGAAAAAATGATGCATCGTATTGTGCAAGAAAACATTCAAATACAACGAAAAGAACTAACACGTGAAGAGGCAATCCGGTTGTTTCAACATGATAAACTGAAATTAGCATTACTAGCTGATATTCCAGAAGATGATTTCATAACGCTTTATGAGCAAGGTGATTTTTATGATTTATGTCGTGGCCCGCATGTATCCTCAACAGGTAAATTACAGCACTTTCAATTAATGCATGTATCAGGGGCATACTGGCGCGGCGATAGCCAAAATCAAATGCTTCAGCGAATTTATGGTGTTGCATTTGCTACAAAAGAAGAATTAAATGATTATTTTATCTTTTTACAAGAAGCAGATAAACGCAATCATCGTACATTAGGAAAAGAACTCGAATTATTCATGTTTTCAGAAGAAGCGCCAGGTATGCCTTTTTACCTAGCTAATGGCCAAATACTTCGAAATGAATTAGAATCTTTTTTACGCAATTTACAAACAAAATATGATTATCAAGAGGTTCGTACACCATTTATGCTGAACCAGCGTTTATGGGAACAATCAGGACATTGGGAGCACTATAAAGAGAATATGTACTTTACACAAGTAGATGCCCAAAGCTTTGCGTTGAAACCTATGAACTGTCCAGGACATATGCTGATATTTAAAAATGCAAGACACTCATACAGAGATTTACCGATTCGTATGGCGGAATTTGGACAAGTGCATCGACATGAGTTTAGCGGAGCATTAAATGGACTGCTACGAGTTCGAACTTTTTGCCAAGATGATGCCCATATTTTTGCCACACCACAGCAAATAGAAGATGAAATCAATTTAGCGCTGCGAATCATCGATCATATGTATCAAGTATTTGGTTTCCAATACGAAATTGAATTGTCGACGCGCCCTGCTGATTTTATGGGGCATATTCAGCTCTGGGATGAAGCGGAATCGGCATTGGAAAATGTCCTGAAAAATGCGGGTTATTCATATAAAATAAATGAAGGAGACGGAGCGTTTTACGGCCCTAAAATTGATATTCATATAAAGGATGCTATTAAACGAAGTCATCAATGTGCAACGATTCAACTGGATTTCCAACTGCCTGAGAAATTCGATTTAACATATTTAAACGAACAAAACGAAAAAGTAAGACCTGTTGTAATTCATCGCGCTGTTTTCGGTTCGATTGACCGCTTTTTAGGTATTTTAATTGAACATTTTGGTGGAGCCTTTCCGACGTGGTTAGCACCACAACAAGTTATTGTGATAGGGGTGGCTAAGATACACCAAAAATATGTTCAGCAAGTAGTACAAGCACTTGAAAAAGAACATATACGGGTGCGTGAAGATAACCGCCAAGAAAAGTTAGGGAAAAAAATCAGAGAAGCTCAATTGAAAAAAATACCGTATATTCTCGTATTGGGCGATCATGAATGCAACAATCAAAGTGTAACAGTGCGGAACTATGGTCAACAAGTGTTGAATGAAAAACCATTACAGCAATTTATTGAAGAAATTAAGCTCGAAATTAGCGAAAAAGCGTTGTCTGATAATTAAATGCAATAAAATAAAAGCCTGATAAGATGTTCAATCAGGCTTTTATTATTTTTAATAAAATGATTTAGTATGCACATGTATTAAAGTAAGAATTTTCGTATAGATACAAAAGTATAATCGTTACTTCTAGATATGTTTTTTCATGCATATTATATAGTGTAGATAGAAGATTATTTCATTTATTATTATGGAGTATTGGCAGATTTTATTATTGGTGAGTAGGTACTACCCCCTATAAGTAAATTTTTTGTTTCTGCATCAATCACTGCATATTTATGAAATTCTTCTTGTGCATGTTGGCGATAGGAAGCCAAGAAATACACTTGTCTGTTTGGATGAATCATTGTGTGATTAGAGAGATCCATTTCTTGACTGACAGTATCTGTTTTCGTATAAAAAAATTCACGAGTTTCTGGCACGTCTTTAAATAATATTTTTTCACGCATGCTGAATGTTGCACCATGATATTCTTCATAGAGTGATTTATCTAATTGCTTATAAAATTCGTCTTCTACAAGAAAAGTTTGAAAGTGATTACTAGGGTATTTTAGCGTAGTGTTTGTTGTTGTGATTGGTTCACAAATAGTAGCAGTCGACTCTTTTGGTATAGACTGTGAGTGTGAAAATAGATTAGAAAAAACGACCAAGGTTAAAAGAAGTACTTGCATAATTTGGCCTCCTATAATTAGCGTTATAGGTAGATTTCCCAATTTCTTGTTATATATACGTTTCATGACAATAACATACAGAATTCTGGGAAAAGGCGATATAGCTTTTTAACGAGTGAAGAAATTGAATGAAAAACCAGCCAAGAAAATACTCTTTTTGACTGGTTTTATCCAAAATGCGCGTTTTTTATAAAATGTAATGATAATGACCCCTCCTTTTTAGGAAGCTTGTTTAAAATATCTGTTTAGCAACACATCTAGCTCTTGGCTATAGTCAACTACAGCAGGGTGTGTAAATCCTAAATCTTTTGCCTTTTTATACATAATTCTCCTTTTAATCTCGATTTCAAACTTCAAGAATTGTTTAAACAATAAATTTACCAACTTTTTCTCCTCCTAATTTTTCTACATATTCTTGATTTAAAATTCTCATGGCTTCGATTCAGCTTTTTCATTGTATATCAGTTAAAACAAAAAAATTGTCACATTGTGTATAGGAAATGAAATTCGTAATTTAGTCACATATAAGTCTATTTATGGATCATACTAATAAATAATAGACTAGTTTCATTTCTCCTTATTTTCAGCTTTTACGTTACATAATTAGCGCGTATAACGAGATTTTCTTTAAGAAATCGTTAAGAACTTAACGCGTATGATATATGTCTTTTTTACTAGATGAATTATTCTTCCTACCTAGAAAAGAAATTGCTAATAGTTACATTCATTCATATATTGTCGCAATTTATCAAATCCTATTATTTGCTGTTTAATTATTAGGGATTTTTCTTTTTTAAAATATTGAACTGAACAGTTTATAAACAACTGTTCATAATGTGATGGTTTTGGGAATCGAAATGCTCAAAATACAATAAGTAGCAAATGAGTAACGCACACATTCATTATTTTGAATGTGTGCGCTTTTTTAGCTACGTGGGGGCCATTCTTCACGTAATAGGCCAAATAAGAGAATATCGTGAAATTTGCCAAAGCGGAAAATTTCATTCCGTAGTATCCCTTCTTTTGTAAAGCCACATTTTTCATAAGAGCGAATGGCTCCTACATTAAAGCTGAACACTTGTAGTTTAATTTTGTTGATTGCAATGTAATCGAATATGAAGGTGATAAGTGTTTGCATTGCATCTGTTCCTAATCCTTTACCTTGCCATTTTTCACTTACTGATATGCCTACTAAGCAAGTGCTGTTGGTCCAATTGATAGAAAATACACCACATGATCCAATAAGCTGTTGCGTCGTCTTTTCAAAAATGCCGAAGAAAAATTCTTCTTTTTTTCCACTAATATTTCGAAAGAATGAAGAATGGTCTTCAACTGTATGTGGGAATGGTATCTCATCATTAGCAAGTAATAAAGTAGGCTTTTCATTCTCTATTTGTATATACTCTTCTAAATCAGAGGATGCCATTTGTTTTAATATAATTGATTGTCCATTTAGAAAATCTTTAAAATATTGTTCCATATAAAATCTCCCTTATCTAAGGGTGCAGTTTGTGTACTATCCCTTTGAAAATTAGTTTTTTTCAAACAACGTTTCTACTGCGTTAATTACAATCATATTCACAGCTCCTTTAATTTGAATAGTATAATAATAGCATAGTTTGGAATTTTAAGTAATTACATGAAAAAATAAAATGCAATCAAACTTTGTCAAATGATGGTTGGGTTTTGCTAGTAATTCCCAAAATAGGTTAGAATTTAATAATAAAAAATGTACTAGTTGGAAGAAGGGGTATAATGCGGTTAAAGTTTTATGATCAAACAGATTATTCATTAATTGAACAATATATGTTATCACAGGAGCAACTTCTCTATACAATGTCCCCAATGGCAAGTCTTAAACTCTCCGAAACCGATATCAATCGGCATGCCATTTTAGCAATGAAAGGTGAGAAGCTTGTCACTTTTTTTGTTCTTCACGAAAATGAAGGAGTAAAACCTTATTCAGAAAATAACCAAGCCATTTTAATTCGTGGATTTTCAACAGATATGCATGAACAAGGAAAAGGGTATGCCAAAGAAGCATTACAATTATTGCCTACATTTGTACGACTGCATTTTCCTACAATCAATGAATTAGTGTTAGGTGTTAATTTTCCGAATACAGCAGCTCAGGCGCTCTATAAAAAATGTGGCTTTGTCGATGAAGGCATATGTGCAGTAGGCATCAAAAGCGAGTTGAAAGTGATGAGCTATTATTTACAAAGTGATCATTGAAGTGAGGAGGAATGCAGATGTACATAATAGAAGCAAGTATGGAACACTTCACTTTTCTCTGTGCATTGGATAAAGAAGTAATAGGTGACTATTCAAGAAGTGATCGCATTAAGCATGCAATAGTAGAAAGACGATGCATGATTTACAAAATACAAAGTTGTATTGCAGGATTTTTAATTTTTACAACGGATTTCTTTGATTGTAGTTTTATTTCATTAGTTATAGTCAAACCGTCTGAACGTAGAAAAGGTGTTGCTACCGCACTATTAGTAGATTTTATTGAAAGAGCACCCACTGCCAAAATTTTCTCGTCAACGAATCGTTCCAATACAAAGATGCAAAACATATTTAACGCTACAGGATTTAAAAGAAGTGGCTATATAGAAAACTTAGATGACGATGATCCAGAAATTATTTACTTTACATTAAAATAGCAATCTTCGTATTCTTATTCATGGACAGGAGGGGGACTAGCGTAATTTGCTCCCTTTTTCTCTGTCATAATTTTGTAACATTATCTATTAATTAGGAAAGATGAGCTTCAAAAAGGGCACTTAATGTTTGGCATGACGTTCTATTATGGAGAAGCAATTTACAGCTTCTACAAAAAAAGGATGTTGGAGGTCGTTGTGTTGAGTACTGAAAATTTAATAAGCTTAAGTGGGTATTCGTTATTTTTTGCTTTTATCTTACTGTTAATTGCGATTTTACCGTTAGGATTAGCAGTAAAATCTGCAAGGCGTTCGTTTAGGAGACTAGGTCTTATACTTACATATTCAGCTTTCATCTTGCAATTAGTGTATTTTATTTTAAGATGGATTGCAGTCGAGCATGCACCTGTTAGTAATATGTATGAGTTTATGACGTTTTTTGGCATTATGCTAACAGCTAGCTTTCTTATTATTCATTACTTATATAAACAAATTGTCGTAGGGTTATTTTTAATTCCAGTAGTACTAATTATTTTGGGCTATGGAAGTGTTTTTACAAATGAGGTGAGACCTCTTGTACCTTCGCTGCAAAGTAACTGGTTAACAATTCATGTTATGACAGTAGCGTTTTCAAGTGCTATTTTATCGATATCATTTGCAACTGGTATTATCTATTTACTGAAATCTTTGGATGTTCATAAAAGGACGGGTAGTACCGTTGCGTTAGAGTTTGTTATGTACTGTTTGATTGTGGTAATTGGATTTAGTGCTACAGCAACGGTATTTAGTGTAACGACGGAAGAAGTACACATTCAATTTGAAAATGCGCAAGGTATGAAGGAAAAGGCAGTCTATACGATGACACCACTTATTGTTAATGAAGGAGCGGTCACAGAAAGTGGAGAGACAATCGGCTGGTTGAAGATTACGCCATCAATTGATGCCAAAAAGTTAAATTCTATCGTATGGGCATTTATGGTAGGAACCATCTTGTATGGTGCCATCCGACTGCTCTTGAGAAAGCCACTCATCGTGCTATTAAAACCATTAACAAGCCGTGTACAACCAGCTTTAATGGACGAAATTTCATATCGGGCGGTAGTGATTGGCTTCCCATTGTTTGCTTTAGGCGGTTTATTATTTGCTATGATTTGGGCACAAATTGCATGGGGAAGGTATTGGGGGTGGGACCCAAAAGAAGTCTGGGCGCTCATTACGTTTTTATTTTATGCGGCATTTCTGCATCTTCGTCTGTCAAAAGGATGGGAAGGGGAGAAAACAGCCTGGCTATCTATTGTTGGCTTTGGCATCATTGTATTTAATCAAGTTTTCGTTAATTTAGTCATTGCTGGTCTGCATTCTTACGCATAAAAAATAAGGAAATGAAAAGAGACATCCGTAAAGGATGTCTCTTGGACTTTGAACTGTTAATTCTTGAACGAGAATTAAAGTTTTACAACGTTTGTAGCTTGAGGGCCACGGTTACCTTCTTCAACGCCGAATTCTACTTTTTGTCCTTCTTCAAGTGTTTTGAAACCTTCAGATTGGATAGCAGAGAAGTGTACGAATACATCGTTTCCACCTTCTACTTCGATGAAGCCAAAACCTTTTTCTGCGTTAAACCATTTTACTGTACCTTGAGTCATTTAAAAAACCTCCAAAAATAAATTCAACAATCATATTCCTTCAATCAGTATAAAATAATACCATAATCAGAAGCTCGCTAGAACACGTTACTATTGAATACGTGGTTTCATTGTTTACGATGAAGCAATTTAATTATTACTTTCATTATATAACAGATTCATACATTTATCCAGCAAATGCCGTTTTTTAGTAAGAAAAAATTACATAATATCATTTTTAACTATAATGATAATAAAAAATGCTAAAAAACAAAGGTATAAAGTGCTTCGTATACTAAAAAAACACTAAAAATCGTTTTATATTACCATTTATTTGATTTTCGATATAACTTTATAAACGACATGTAGAAGTTATTGGGAAAATCCGAGTGACTGTCACCGCTCAATTAGTCAATCCATGCTTTTTCTTTGGCAACAATGACTGCTTCAGCACGTGATTCCACATGTAATCTGACAAAAAGTTTTGATAAATAATTTTCCACTGTACGCTGGGTAACGCCTATTGCAGAGGCAATGGCTTTATTGGTACATCCTTGTGCAACCAGCTGCAAAATTTCCTGTTCTTTATGACTTAGTAATACTTCCTGCTTAGCATTGGAACGATTCGAGTGCTGTTGGACAAAGTCTAAAAAATCTGCTGATAATAAAATTTCCCCTCGCAAAGTGGCTTGGATTGTTTGAATTACCTGTTCTTTTGTAGCGAGCTTCGATAAAAGCCCATCTACTTTTTTTTCTACAAGAAGCTCGTAATAATCGGATAATTCGTAGCCTGTATAAAGAATAATTAGCGCTTCAGGCTGTTGTTTCTTAATCATTTCAGCTAGTTGAATGCCGTTTAACGGTTTCATATTAATATCAATTAAATAGAGCTGAAAGGGGTGTGATTCCATTCTAGCCAGTACATTGGCACTTTCTTGTTCTGTTTCAATATGGACATTTTCTAGATCTTGTAATAATGTTTTTGTTCCGTCTAAAACGACAGGATGATCATCTATTATCAATATTTCAATCATTTGTAGGGTTCCTCACATTCCTCTTGAATTTGAATATAAATATGCATGCCATCATTGGGTTTGGAGGTAATGGTCATATCTCCGTTAAAGGCTCGAACACGTTCTCGAATGCCGTTAATGCCCATAGAAGCGGAGGATTGCATTAAATCTTCAATATCACAGCCGATACCATTATCGTCATATTGGAGAACAAAACCGTGGTTTATAGCAAGTAGTTTAAGTGAAACTTTAGATGCATCGGCATGTTTAATAGCGTTATTTAGCATTTCTTGAACTAGACGATAGACAACTAAATGTAAGGTTGGATCTTGGAACTGAACTCGATCGATTTGTGTATTTAATAGAAAGTTTGCACGTATTTTCACTTTTTGTACGAGTTTTTTCAATGCCATTTCTAAACCAAAAGTATCAAGTAAAGGAGGGCTCAGATTTTCGCAATACTCCCGTAAATCTTTCGAGGCATTTAACAGTTGTTCCCGAATATCTAATACTTTCTTTTCCTCAATAATCGGAGAGCTAGCGATAACATCTAATTCTCTCGCTAAATGTAATTGCTCCTGTAAAATAGTGTCATGTAATTCCTGTGCTAAAATACTCTTTTCTTTCTCAATAATATTCCATAATAATTTATCAAGCCAAGGAAGTTGGGTGTTATGGGTGTCTTTCATGTGCTGAATATCTCGTACTAAATCTTCAATTAGTTTTAAATTATCTATAAACATAGAGACGTATAATGCTAGTAACTCCAACCATAGAAGTTCTTCTTTTTGTAAAGTGTGTCTAATTCGTATAAGAATCTTTTCATCTACTGTATCATGGATCAGAAGTTGTGTCAGTTGGCTCTCTACTTGAATTTCACCACGAGAAAATGGGACATCATCCATGATTGTTTCAAGCGTAAATGCAGTTGTCCCGAGTTTTTCGGTAATTTCATATTTGAGACTTGAAAGTAATTCCTGTTGGCTTTTAGCTTTACTAATACGTTTAACGGCTGCATATAAATTATGGACATAATCACCAGATGATGAAAATATAATTTTTCGATGTTTAAAGTCAAGTTGCTCTTTGACATAAAAACTGGCTATAAAACCAATAAAAATAATAAGAAAGACAATAATCATCAATTCAATTGAAAGATAGTCCAAAAATAGGATGGCTAATAAAGACGATAAAATAAATGAACTGAAAAAAGCGAGTGATGAATAATAGCGAAAACGAGATAATTGGTATTCAATATCAAATAAGCGTTCGTTCACTTGAATAAAAATAAAGGAAAAAGGTATAAACAAAATAAATAAAACACTAATTTCAGGTCGTATTATCGCGTTATACCCTAAAATTTCGGGTACAACAAACAACAATAGAAATGGCAAAAATGGGACGATACAAGAAATAGCGATTAAGCGTATTTTAGCTAATCGGGTTTGTAAATAGCTCGTTAATAATATATAGATTGCATAGAGTACCAATACCGCAAATAGACTGAGCGTTACAATCGGGGTAATAACCCTAAATTGTGGAAATAGCATTTCAATGATAAAGCAACATACAATAACAAACGGGAGCAAATAGAGCCACTTTACATCTATATACTTCCATTTTATGTGTAAAAAACGATAATATTGTTGTAGGAAATGAATGATAAGCACTAAGCACAAAACTAAACAAATACCGTTTACAATCATGCCAATGATGTTTCCTCTACTTGAAGCCCCTACACTTGTATAAGCTAAAGAGCAGGTTAATAAAAATAGCATTAGTAATTTCGTAATTAAAGTATGGTTATTTCGCTTCCATAAATAGATGGCAACACTTAAACAAAGGATGAAATAAAACATCGGAAAAACAATATGTAAATATAACTCTTCAGGTAAATCCCTATGTTTAATTTGGACTGTTTGAACAGTACCATCTGGTTTTAGTAGTGTTAGCTCTTTCGCCGTTGTAATATAAATATCTGCTTGAGAAGTGCCAAAACCTTTAGCGGGCTTTTGATCGATTGATAGGATCATATCACCTTGCTCAATCTTTTTTTGTTGAGCCCATTCTGAGTAATAAGGATGAATAATAACAGGTAGTGTATTCGATGTATCGACTAAAATATTAATATAAGGACCACGAATGGCAACAACCAGAACATAAATGCCAAGAAGTAAATATGTTAAAAAAATACTAAAAGTTAATTTGCTCATAAAAGACGCTCTTTAAATATTATAATCATAGTATAGTGCTCCGTTTCATCATGAAGTATCTACTATATTATCCATAATTTTTAATTTTTTTGGAATACCGAAATAAAGTGTTTCGGAAAACCACTAACATTTTTTCGGAATAACGAAATAGTCTTTTCGGTATAAGCTGTGATAATGTGAATCTAGCCTAAGTGACGGAAAGGGGGAGCACTGTGTGAAATGGAGTGTGCTGTCACTCATCCTAATTTTCCTAGTCGCCATAGTGGCGTATCCCAAAACGACATTTGCTCAAACTTTTAATAAAGATGCAATAGAAGTAGATATTTGTATCATTGGAAGCGACAATCATTTTGTCTATAAGATTCCAAAACAGTTACATAATGATACGCCTTATTTTGAAATGCAAAATGATATCGAAGCTTCCTTAGCTAGTCATTGGAAAGTGCAAGGGGGTCATGTTGAAACAAATCATTCGAATGTAGCGTATACTTTTTTTATCGAGGATTTATTTCAAGAAAAACAAGATGGTCATTTGAAGTTATCTATACCATATCGCACTTTAGTAGGCATGTTTCGTGAAGATGAAGCAATTCAATTGCGCATTATGGCGAGTAAATTAATGAATTGGCAAGTAAACGCAAAAGAATGGGCGTCACTAGGATTTGTTCAGCCACTGACTTTTTTGAGTGAAAGTGAATATGTCTACAATGGGGCTGTTAACGAATTGTTGCAACAACGAGTTGCCCATTTTGATGGGGCGATCGCTAAGCGTCAAATGTTGTTACGCAGTGTTATGTATTTTAGTTTTATTATTGTTCAAATTTTTGCGTGTTTACTATTATCCAGACGTTTGAAAAAACGAATCATTCAGCACCCTGAAGAAATGCATCAATTTAGAAAACTAAATTATATGTACCAAATCATTCCTTTATTTATTGTTATTGTGCAAATTATATATTTAGTGATGTCTGGTCTGCTAACAGCATTTGGCCTTTACTTTAGTCCTGGCATTGATTTGTTGTTTATTATTGGGCCAATTCTTTTTACAATTATATTGTTGCCGATGTTTTTTGTTCCGACTGAAAATGAAATTGCAAAAGAATTACAACATAATAAAATGGATTCACACTTAGAATAGTATCCCTGTTTGTAATTAATACAATAAAATGCGATGTAGCTGTTGGAAAGTAGTTTGTTTTTGTAATTCGACGTTCACTCCTCAATATAAGATGGTATAATGGTCAACAGCATATTTGAAGGAGCTGGTGACAAATTGACGCATCCAGAGACTGCGTATTTAAATTTACTACAACATATATTAGAAAATGGGATAAAAAAAGAGGACCGTACGGGGACAGGTACGTATAGCATCTTTGGCCATCAAATGCGTTTTGACTTAAGTCAAGGCTTTCCGCTTTTAACAACTAAACGCGTACCATTTAAACTTGTAGCTAGTGAGCTTCTTTGGTTTATTAAAGGAGATACAAATATCCGCTACTTATTACAACATAATAACCATATATGGGATGAGTGGGCGTTTAAAAAATGGATTGAATCCGATGAATATAATGGACCTGATATGACGGATTTTGGTCGTCGATGCTTAACGGACGAAGCGTTTAATGTTGTTTACCAAGCTGAGCTGGCATCATTTTGCGACCGTATTTTAACGGATGATGATTTTGCAAGAAAGTACGGCGATCTTGGGAATGTCTACGGCAAGCAATGGCGCAATTGGACAACGTCAAACGGGGAAAGTCTTGATCAACTACAAGATGTTATTCATCAAATTAAGCATAATCCAGACTCACGTCGTATTATTGTCAATGCATGGAACCCTGAAGATGTCATTAATGCAGGGGCAAAAGGAAGCAAAGCGGCTTTACCACCTTGCCATGTTATGTTTCAATTTTATGTGGCAGAGGGCAAATTAAGCTGCCAATTAATGCAACGTAGTCTAGATACATTGCTTGGCTGTCCATTCAATATTGCCTCTTATGCATTATTAACACATTTAATTGCGCATGAATGTGGGCTTGAAGTCGGCGAATTTATTCATAGTATTGGCGATGCACATATTTATGCAAATCATGTGGAGCAAGTGAAAGAACAGCTTTCACGTGAGCCGCGGGAACTACCAACCTTGAAAATAAATCCGAATAAAACGTCGATTTTTGACATAGAACTTGAGGATCTATCCATCGAGGGCTATAATCCACATCCAGCAATTAAAGCACCGATTGCGGTTTAGTCAAAAGTAAGCAGCAGCCATTTTGGTTGCTGCTTTTTTGATGGCGTGGACTAGGTCCAAATAATCTATTTTGATAAATAGGCAAGTTGGTGGATGTTTCGATAGGGGGCCTTCTATTATAGTATTTATGGTATTATAAGGTATATTTTCTAATAAAAGCTTTAGGGGTGGCTAGGTTGAGAGAAAGAATAGTGCTACAAACGACAACAAAAGCAAAGATTCTTCGATTGCGCGAAAATGGGGAGTCCTCGTTCCCAAAAAATCAGCAGCCTCAACAGGATAGTCCAGCTATTACCACTACATTAACACAAGAACAATTAGTAAAAATGATGCAAATTATTGAGGAAATCCGTGTGAATGGTACTAAATAAAAATGTAAGCGCCTTCGATAAATAAAGACAACGCTAATTACCTTAACTCTTGTCCGGTTTTATCATAAAAAGTAAATATGGCAGGAAACGTATCTTCTGCATCAGGAGGTAGTTTAAATGTTTTCATAAATGGTGCAGAAGTATCAACTTCGACTTCTTTTTCAAAATTCATCAAGTTTGTCAATTGTATTTTGGCAACATTGCTGTCTAATTCGTGTACATACAATGTGCCATAGTTGCCTTTATTGGTTTTATATTGTCGATAGGTTTCTGAGGGATCTGTTGCTAAATAAATAAATTTAAGTTTGCCATTCCACCCTTTATTAAAACGTGCATGACCATACTGACTATCGTTTATTTTCAACTGGACTAACCACATATTTGTTTCTTCTATTCGTTCAAAATGCATGATTTGTATGCTACTGTCGATAAATTCTTCTAAAAATTCTTTCACTGTTGTTTCGGATGATTTTAGATGATAGTCGTTATAATAAGCATTTCCGTAAATGAAAAGTCCTAATAATAGTAATGGTGAAAATGAGCATATTACAATTAATATTAATTTGATTTTCATGCTAAATATCCTCCTGTCAATAAAAGTTTTCACATTTAATCTTTATTCAATTATATCGATTTTTACTTTTACTCGTCTATCGATTATATTTTGATGATGATTTCTAACTTGTGTAGTAAGAAATCATCACTATAAATTCAAGCGCCTTCTAAGCTATAATGGCGAAGGAGGTGTTTTTAGATGAACGTAATTTTTATAGAAACAATGACAGGGACAGAGCTTTTACAGATGGTATCACATGATGTGGCTGGCATACTAGCTGCGGCTCAAGGAGAAAGTGTAACGTTCCCCGTTGGTCATTATAAATATGAATTTCACAATCTAGATTTCTATGAAGAAAATGGTCAAATCCAACAAGAGCTCGTTATTTATGTAACAAAAATATAAATGAAAAGTTTTTAGATAGATAGTGGGTGTACTTTTCTGAATAATGAACAGGTTAAGATATGAGCAAATGACTTGTGATTATCTTAACCTGTAACTATAATAGTTACAACAGGTGGTGATTCGTATGGTCAATAGTCGATTTTCAGTCGCTATCCATATACTTTCGCTCATTGCTACAACATCTGATAAAAGTCAGCTTACATCTGATTATATTGCAGGTAGTGTCAATACGAATCCCGTAGTCGTACGACGAATGATTGGGAAATTGAAAAAAGCAGGCTTGTTAACATCTCAGTCGGGAATCGCTGGTTATGGCCTTGTTATTGAACCAAAGGATTTGTCATTGTTGAGCATTTACCGAGCGATTGACGGTCCAGAGCAACTATTTGCAATACATGATGAACCGAATCCTGCATGTGCTGTCGGCCGACAAATACAGCATACGTTGGAAACGGTTTATCTAGATGTTTGGCATGCAATGGAAAAACAGTTACAAGCACAAACGTTACAAGATGTGCTAGATCAACTTCGTTAAAAGTAACGAGGTCGGTCTTACTGTATTCAACCTGTAACTAAAACAGTTACAACTAATTGTAGGAGGAATTTATAATGAAAATAGGCGTTATTGGAGCAACAGGAAAAGCAGGGCAAAAAATAGTGGAGGAAGCATTACAACGTGGTCATAACGTTACAGCCATTGTTCGTTCAGCTTCTAAAGTAAAAGAGGATATTCAAGTGATGGAGAAAGATGTATTGGATTTAACGCAAGAAGATGTAAAGGGTTTTGATGTTGTTGTGAATGCGTTTGGTGCACCACTTGGACAAGAAACATTACATGTTGCTGTAGGTCGTCATTTAATCGCTACCTTTAACGGCATTGCCACAAAACTATTCGTAGTGGGGGGAGCAGGCAGCCTATTTGTAGACCCAGAAAAAACGATTCGTGTTATGGAGACGCCTGATTTTCCGGAAATGTTTTTGGCAACTGCAAAAAATCAAGGTGAAAACTTGCAAGACTTACAAGCATCAAATATTTCGTGGACATTTTTAAGTCCTTCTGCCCTATTTGATCCAGAGGGGCCACGTTCAGGTAGCTATACAACAGGAATAGATCATTTGTTAGTGAATGCTTCAGGTGAAAGTTATATCAGCTATAGTGATTATGCGATTGCTGTGTTAGATGAAATTGAAAATCCACATTATTTAAATAGACGTTTTACTGTTTCTTCAACTAAATAATCCTACTGCCGAGCGTATGAAATATGCTCGGTTTCTCGCTATTTATCGTCGTTTACGAAAAAAACTTTCATTTTACTGATAAATGACTGTTTACAAGACGGCATTTATTAGCTACTATCAGTGTGAGTATTAGTTCAAAGGAGACGACAATAATGTCCACACAACGTATAGAAAAAGATTTTTTAGGTGAAAGAGTATTACCAGCAGATGCTTATTACGGGATTCAAACGCTTCGTGCAACAGAAAACTTCCCAATTACAGGCTATAAAATTCACCCAGCCCTAATTAAAGCAATGGGTATTGTAAAAAAAGCAGCAGCATTAGGTAATATGGAAGTACACCTATTATCAAAAGAAATTGGAGAGGCTATTGTCGAGGCTGCACAAGAAGTCATCGATGGTAAATGGGATGCTGAATTTCTAGTAGACCCAATCCAAGGTGGTGCAGGCACTTCTATTAATATGAATGCGAATGAAGTTATTGCGAACCGTGCTCTTGAAATTTTGGGTAAAGCAAAAGGGGACTATCAAACGATTAGCCCGAACAGTCATGTTAATATGTCACAATCAACAAACGATGCCTTCCCTACAGCGATTCATATTGCTGTATTAAATTTAATCGATGAGCTTCTGGTGACGATGGAAAATATGCAAGCCGTATTCCATCAAAAAGCAGAGCAATTTGCACATGTTATTAAAATGGGACGTACGCACTTACAAGATGCTGTACCAATTCGCTTAGGACAAGAGTTTGAAGCTTATTGTCGCGTAATTAACCGTGATATTGTTCGTATCCGTCAAACACGTCCAAACTTATATGATGTCAATATGGGGGCAACAGCTGTCGGTACTGGGCTTAACGCTTTCCCAGACTATATTAAATCTGTAGACCAACATCTAGCTGAAATTTCTGGCTTACCATTAAAAGGTGCTACACATTTGGTAGACGCTACGCAAAATACAGACGCTTATACGGAAGTGTCAGGGGCACTAAAAATTTGTATGATTAATATGTCTAAAATTGCGAATGACCTTCGTTTAATGGCATCTGGTCCTCGTGCAGGTTTAGGAGAAATTATTTTACCAGCACGTCAACCTGGTTCATCTATTATGCCTGGTAAAGTAAATCCTGTAATGCCAGAAGTGCTAAACCAAGTTGCATTCCAAGTAATTGGGAATGACCATACAATTTCTTTAGCATCTGAAGCGGGTCAATTAGAATTAAACGTAATGGAACCAGTGCTTGTATTCAACTTAATTCAATCAATTAGCATAATGAATAACGTTTTCCGTGCATTTACAGAAAACTGTTTAAAAGATATCGAAGCAAATGAAGAACGTATGAAGGAATATGTAGAGAAAAGTGTGGGTGTCTTAACAGCAGTCAATCCACATATCGGTTATGAAGTAGCTGCTCGTCTTGCACGTGAAGCAATTCTTACAGGTCGTTCAATTCGTGAACTTTGTATTGAAGCAGGTGTCTTAACAAAAGAGCAATTGGATTTAATTTTAGATCCATATGAAATGACACATCCAGGTATCGCTGGTTCTAGTATGATGAAATTAAAATAATTTCTAAAGAGGCTGGGACAAAAGAGAAAAGGTGTTAGATTGATGGCAGTCAATCTAACACCTTTTTGTTGCGCCGATGTTGTTCGCTTCGGCGGTGCTTTGCGCGGGCACACACGTAAGCCGCAACCCTCGCTAACGCGCGGAAATGCCCGCGTCTTACGCTGTGTGCGTTCTGAGCAGAAGTCACCGCCTCCGCTATTAACAACTAGTGAACTCTTCTAATTTTTTATTTATTGTAAAAGCAAGAATAGCTAAGTTCTCCATATAGAAAAATTTATGAACACCTTTCCTCTGTTCCTTAAATTATTTTAGTTTTGTCCTAACCTTTATCTTTTTTTAGTATACCAATATACATATAAAAGATGGGCGTATTTCTATCAATCTTAGGATAAATAAACTATAATAATGGTATTATAGTAATATTATAGTTAGGGGATTTTGGTATGACTTTACGAAAAAAAAGTATTTTTGGGTTTTCATTATTAAATTTAATAATGATTGTAGTATTAATTATAGATCTTGCTAATTTAACAGCATTAGCATGGCTATCTACAATATTAACGATTATTGGTATCTCCATTACTTTATCCTATATCTTCTATGTTAAATATAAAGTGATTCAACCTATTAACCAATTATCTAATGCTGCGAAAGCAATTTCAGTAGGGAACTTTGACTCTGATGTCATTACTGTACAAGACAATAGTGAGATTTCAGAATTAGCAAAAGCTTTTATAGAGATGAAAGAGCAATTGCGTACGATGACACTAACAATTGCCAACAGTTCGACAGATTTATCTGCCAGTATCGAAGAGTTGTCTGCAAGTACAAATGAAATTACAATGGCTGTGGAAGAAGTTGACCATCAAATGGAAAAAACGTCAAATGGCCTTAAACAAGCCGCACAATCGGCAAACAATAGTGCTGTTGCAATGCAGGAAACAGTAGATGGCATTGAGCGTATTTCGATTGCCACACAGGATGTTTTCAACCACGCGAAAGAAGCGAATGATATCGCAGGAAATGGTGCAGAAATTTTGCATGTTGCGAAAAACCAGATGGAGTTTATTTCATCGTCAACAGATAAAACGAGTACCTTAATAAAACACTTATCAAATAAAATGACAGATATTAAAAAAATGACAGAAATGATTACAACGATTACAGATCAAACGAATTTACTTGCTCTAAATGCTGCGATTGAAGCGGCACGTGCTGGAGAACATGGGAAAGGTTTTGCGGTCGTTGCGGAAGAAGTTCGTCATTTAGCAGAGCAATCCAAGCATTCTGCTATTCAAATTGTGGACCTTGTAGTAGGTATTGAAAATGATACGAAACAAGTTGCTGTGGCTGTGGAAGAAGACTTGAAAAATGTTCAACAGGGGGTCTATGTCATTGATGAAGCAACAAAATCTTTTGGCAATATTTCGCAGCACGTGAGCCAAATGACTGACCAACTCGAAGGCATTTCGACAACTGTAAATTACTTGTCAAATCGTGCAAATGAGGTAGCTAATCTCGTGTCAACAATTGCAGGGGGTATGGATCAATTGTCCAGCTATACAGAAGCTGTGCTACAGTCAATGGATGAGCAAACGGCTTCCATGCAAGCAGTCAATCAAGTTTCACAGGAATTAACGATACAGGCTGATGATTTACAAAAGATTACAAATCAAATTCATGTATAAATTAACAACGGATAGTTATTTAGGTGATAGATAGTCATTTTAGCAAGTGCACATACATTTAGGCTGCTGTTTGACTTTAAAATACCACTACTTTACAATATAATGTAATAGTTTAGTAGGGATTTTCCAATAAATTCCTTAACAACTGAATAGCGTGTAGTAAGAGGTGTAAATTGCATGCAATTTACTTAAAAGGGAAGTCGGTGCAAATCCGACGCTGTCCCGCAACTGTGAATGTGAGCGTCTTTTCAAATTATGACCACTGTCAAACGACGGGAAGGTGAAAAGAAGCGATGACCATAAGTCAGGAGACCTGCCTGTTACGAGTACACACCATAAACCTACGAGGAATAGGAGGTGGCATGTTGACAAAACAGAATAATCTGTTCGTCACAGTACGTCAAACGACCAACACCAAAGGATGTAAAGGGATACGGCATCAAGCCAAATCGCTTCCATTGGTGCACTGTTTGATGTTATCGGATGAATGATATTTTTTAAGTAACGATAGCCATAATCACGGATTTCCTCTACATTTTTAGGAAATCCGTATTTTTTATGTAATCGATACCTTTGTTTTGAAAATATGTACGAGAAGAGGTGCAAGTATGACAAAAATTCAGGTATGTTCAACACGAGAAAAGAAAAATGTTGATATGAAGATTTGTAAGCAACCGCGCATGGAAGTTGCCAAGCAACGAAAAACGAGAATGGTCATTGAGGCGCTAGTTGATCAGTTTTTAGCCACAGGGCTTATTCCGCACGATCGATTGTTTGACTGCATTTTTTATAATAAAGACATTATTTGGATTCAAAATGATGTCTATGAAGGATACCTATTTGCAAAAGCAAGTGTGGCTGATGAATTGAAAACAAAAAAGAATGGTTTTATGATGTATATGCCGACCAATCCGATTGTTTATGAAGTAAATGAGGAGGCCTATCATTTAATTACACGCATCGATTCAATTCGAGCTAAACCCAATCTGGATCGCCTGAATGTAGAGCCAAAACCTATTTTAAGTGCTGCAAGAGTCAATGATTTACTATGTTCGATGGTAATGCGTTTTTATCAGACGTATTTGCAAGACTTATCGATATTAATTCAAGAAAATCAAGATTATAGTAAAATACAACATTTAATAGACTATGTTGAGCGTGAATATGCTCAGTTTTTACAAAGTGTAAAAGAATTAAATGATTATCATTTAAATTGGCATCCGCGTGGTAATGGTCATCAATTGTTGCTGCAACGCATTGAGCAATTACAGATTTTAAAAAGTAAACCTGGGTCGGTTCTTGTGGATTTCTCAAATCATCATGGGTATGTGATTGTGGAGTCAGCGAATTCTTTGAAAAGGAAAACGAAAAAAGCGTTGTAAATTTTTATATCTGTATCGATATGCATACTATGCAATATTCGATTTTTTTCTGAAAGGCATCGAGAAATTTCGATGCCTTTTTATTTTATAGACAATGCATGGCTGCTTTTGCCTCATACCATGGAACTGCATAGCCTTTTCCTTTTGCACAAAAAATACTTGACGACGTATAGTCAGGATCAGTCTGTTTATTATAATTGATTTGTGCGATTATTGCCTCGCTATTATGACATATATCATAGCCATCGAATTGTAAAGATAAAGAGCCTTTGCCGTTTGTGTAAGTAGCAAAAGTAGTACTATAGTGCATAAATGTTGCAACTGGTACACGTCCTGTTAAAATGACTTGCTCCTCTGACAAGATCGGTGAGTCAAAAGTACCGTCTGCTTGTTGAATATCGTTCATCATTCGGCCGATAAAATCATTGGACGCTTTCATTTTGAAGCGGTAATAGGGCTCAAGTAAGATATTTTCGGCTTGTTCTAGCCCTTGTCTTAATGCACGGAAAGTAGCTTCCCGAAAATCTCCTCCTTCGGTATGCTTGATATGAGCTCGTCCTGTCAACAGTGTAAAGCGAATATCAGTAACAGGAGAACCAGTTAATAAACCGTGATGCTCGCGTTCAAATAAATGTTTTTCGATAAGGCGTTGGTGACCTACTGATAAATCATCAGCATGACAGGCATTAACAAACGTATTCCCAGTTCCGCGGATGTTCGGCTCCATGAATAAGTGTACCTCGGCATAATGCTTGAGCGGTTCGAAATGTCCGTAGCCTGTTACAGTCGTTGCAATAGTTTCCATATACAAAATTTGAGGTTTATCAAAGGTAATAACAAGTGAAAAGCGATTTTTTAATACTTCAGCAAGTACTTCAAGTTGTATGACACCCATAATATGTACATGAATTTCTTGGAATTTTTCTTGCCAAACGACTCGTAACGATGGCTCCTCGGCTTCTAGTAAACGAAAAATCTGTAAAATTTCCTTTATATGCTGTTGCCCTTCATACAGTACTTTTGCTTGTAATGTAGGCACAAGTTCATAAGGTTTTGGGAGTAGTGTACTTCCTAAAATGTCTCCTATCTTCGCCATGCTAAGCCCTTTCACTGCAAAAATGTCTCCTGCTTGTACGGCTTGGGCTGTCTGAAAACGACGCCCATTATACAGCCTAATTTCAGTTATTTTTTCGGTAACATCGCCAAATGCAAAGTCATCACGAGTATGCAATGTTCCTTGTAAAGCTTTTATAAAAGTTAAGCGTTGTGTGCCATCATGGCGAATTTTAAATACTTCCCCTTGAAAGGGTGCTTCATGGTCGAAGTGTGTCTCTGTCAGGAGAGGAAGTTGTGATACAAATTCCTTGATCCCAATATCTTTTAAAGCAGCACCAACAAAGCAGGGAAATGCTCGCTCTTCGTTAATCATCTTTTGTAATTGTGACAGGCACGTTGAGGCATCGAGTGTATCTGTTAAAAAGGCCTCGAGTAGTTGTTCATCACGCTCGGCTAGCCACTCTGCAATATAGCTTTGTATAAAATCTTTGCGTAATGGGGCATCGATTAACAGGATGTTGTCGGAACAGTCTTTTTGTAATTGGTTCATCACCGCATTGATATCTGCCCCTTCGCGGTCGATTTTATTTATAAAGAAAAAGGTTGGTATATGGTATTGACGGAGCAATTGCCAAACCGTTTCTGTATGACCTTGTACACCCTCTACTGCACTGACAATAATGATGGCATAATCCATTACACGTATAGCACGCTCCATCTCAGGTGAAAAGTCTACATGCCCGGGTGTGTCAATCAGCGTATATGTATCATTTTCTATTTGCATCCGTCCTTGTTCCGCAAAAATGGTAATTCCTCGGGCTTGTTCAATTGCATGATTATCTAAAAATGTATCTTGATGATCGACTCTTCCACGAGATTGGATACTATTTGTGTGGAATAATAATTGCTCACAAAAAGTTGTTTTTCCTGCATCGACATGTGCGAGCACACCAATCGTTTTATACATAAAAATCCTCATTTCTAATGTAGTCTCTTCTCATTGTACCAGAATGATCGCTCAAACATTTCGTGACAAATAGTTCGCATTCGTGTTTAAATAGTGATAGTTTATTAACAAGTATCATTTATGGATTTTTTTGTGTGATTGAAATCAAAAATACCTTCTGCTAGTCTATTTTTATAACTAAAAACTGCTATATATTGGTGCAAATGGCTTTAGTCATTTGCTTAAAAGGGAAATCGGTGAAATTCCGATGCTGTCCCGCAACTGTAAATGGGGAGTTTATACAATAGTCACTGTAGTTGAACTATGGGAAGACGTATAAGCGATGAACCTAAGCCAGGATACCTGCCAATATGTATTTTTTACTTAACACCACGAGGATGGTGATAGTGATTGTTTAAATACCCAATGTATTTATCACTATGACACCCTCTTGGAAACAAGGGGTTTTTTTTATGTGCTAGTAGCAAGGAAATCATTGATTTCTTCCTATAAAAATCCAAATACATAACTAAAGGAGAAATGGAACCATGAACAAATGGAAAGGCATGTGGCTAGTTGTTGCCATTGCGATTATAAGCATTTTAGGCGCTTGTAGTGCGAAAGACAATTCGCAAAGTGCTGCACAAAGTGAGCATATCGAGCCTGCTCAAAGCGAGACGACAGAAGTAACCATTGACAATAATGGTACTACACAAGTTTATACAGAAGCACCTAAAAAGGCGATTAGTTTAAATCAGCATGTAACGGAAATTATGTTAGCTTTAGGCTTAGAAGATTCAATGGTTGGTACAGCCTATTTGGATGATAAAATTTATGAACCTTTACAAGCTGCCTACGAAAAAGTACCAGTAATAGCAGAGCAGTATCCAACAAAAGAACAAGTGATAGATAGTGAAGCCGATTTTTTATACGCTGGATGGAAAAGTGGCTTTAGTGAAAAGGGTGTTGGTACACCAGAAGAATTAGAGACACTTGGTATCCACACATATTTACATCAATCTTCAAGTATAACGAAACCAACGCTAGATGATATTTTTATGGATATTCGCAATATCGCAAAAATTTTCCGTGTTGAAGATCGAGGAGAAGCATTAGTCGATCAAATGACAAAAGAAGTTGATGCAGTACGTGCAAAGTTACCGCAAGGGGAAAAGGAGCTACGTGTGCTTGTCTATGATAGTGGAGATAAGGAAGTCTTTACTGCTGCTCAAAATTTTATGAATGAGCTTGTCACTGTCGCTGGCGGTAAAAACATTTTTGGTGAAGTTGAATCTGGATGGACAACTGTCTCAAAAGAAGAAACAGTAGAACGCAATCCGGAAGTAATTGTCGTGATTGATTATGGTTCTCAAAGTGCTGAAGACAAAATACATTTCCTGAAAAATGATCCTGCATTAAAGGAAACAGATGCTGTGCACAATGAGCGTTTTGTCATATTACCACTTTCAGCTGCTTCAGAAGGAGTTCGTGCGGCAGAGGCTATCAACATTTTGGCTAAAGGATTCTATCCGGAAAATTTTTAATAACTTCAGAGAGCTAGCTAGATGTTATCTTTTTTAAGGAGAATAAAAAATGAATGCATTTCGTTCAAATATACCAGAATGTACATTTGAAAAATTAAATATAGATGGTCAATTTACTCGTCTAGCAGTAAGTCCTGGTATTATCAATAAACATTATACACCCGCGCAATTTCAAAAAATTGCAGAAGTCGTAGGGGACAGTGGGGCCATTAAATATTCAGCATCCTATAATCTATTGTTGTCTATCCCTACGCAAACAGTTCAAGACGTTATAAGTGAACTGCAAGAAGCGGGCTTATATATGACACCATCAGGCTCCATCATTGCGTTCAAGGCTTGTGATTTTTGTGATGGAGAGAGGATGGAAGCAGCGGAGATAACAGAACAATTATACATTGAGTTGCAGGGACAAACGGTGCCTTCCAGACTGCGTTTAAATGTCAATGGCTGTGCATCCGCTTGCTATAATGCCGTCTATGATGATATTGGACTTGTCTATCAAAAAGATAGCTTCGATGTTTATTTAGGTGCTATTCCAATGGGGGCAAAAGCACAGGCGGGTACACTTTTTGCTAAAGGCGTTTTTGTGCAAGAAATAGCCAGCTTTTTACAGCGTATAATTGGGGTATATCAACAACATGCACGGCCAAATGAGCCGTTCTATAAATTTTATCGCAGAACGAATACTGCTGAATATTGGCAAATAATGCATAATGTAAAATAAAGTAAAGTTATCCTTTTCGTTGTTTATGTACGATGACAGTATCGTTATCCAAAATGATAGATAGACCCTATGGAGCGAAGAACGGGAAGCAACTTGTACTCAAGTGTTAGATTGACTAATGTCAATTTAACACTTTTTCTTTTTCTTAAATTGGACATATATACCGGCAGTTTAGTTGAATAAATCATATGTCATGTGCTCACGCTAAGTCGATTACATTTTAAGGGGATGTAGAAATGTTTAATCGTTTATCAGCACAAAATGGTGTGTTTCGATTACCGCCAATACAGCGCAAAAATAATAAAGAGTTAGATGTTGCTATTGCAGATCTTGAAGCAAGAGGATTTCGTTTAGTAAGACGCGGGATTCAAAATGAGAAAAAGCAACCCCATTCATCGTACAATAAAGTTTGGGCTATTATGGAAAAATTGATGACTTGAAATATAGGAAAAAATAACAAAAAGCTGCTTTGATTTCTCTCAGCAGCCCTATAAGTAGTGAAACACTACGAACTTATATTTTGTCTTTTTATTGTCATTCTATACTTTAAATAATGCATAGACATAATTGAAGATTTTGACAAACTATTTTTGACTGATAGTAACTGTTACTAGAAGTATTAGATAAGGTATATATGTATACAGTTTTGTCAATCTAGTGCTATATGGGAATCCGCATAAGAAAGAATTGTATTGCTTGATGGCATGCCAAAAGTTAGCAGCATTAAAGCCTAATGTAATGATTACTGGTCATGGTGTACTAATGGTTAGTGAAGAATTGAGTGCGGCACTGCGAAAATTTTGTGAATGATTTCGTTCACATTACCCACACTAAAAATTATAAGAATGAAGTGATAGGTCCCTAAAGATTGAAGATTTTAGGGGCTTTTATTAGTGCCAATTATTAACTTCATTTGCACTATTTAATTGAAGGTGTAATCGCTGTGACATTAGGGAATAATAACACAAACTTAGAGAAAGAAGGAATGATTATAAAAACCCATGAAGAGAATAATCGTTCAATGCTAAAAAATGGATATCCTTATGCAAAACGAAATATATGGTCAGGGTTTCTTTTTGGTATAGGATTAGTTGCATTTATAGATGAAACCTTTTTTCATCAACTATTACGCTGGCATCATTTTTACGATAAATCGACAACTGATATTGGTTTAATATCGGATGGTTTTTTCCACGCATTTAGTTGGTTTGCGACAATTGCAGGTTTATTTTTATTTGCAGATTTACGTCGCAAAAATGGACTAAGGTTAGCAAGATGGCTAGGTGGTGTATTTTTAGGAGCAGGAGGGTTTCAATTATATGATGGTATTATTCAACATAAGTTAATGCGGATACATCAGATAAGGTATGTGGAAAATGTAATAACATACGATTTAATTTGGAATATCCTTGCTGCAATACTACTCATTATAGGGATTTATCTTACTATCCGTACTAAAAACGCTTATCACATACAAGAGGCTACATCTTATGAGCGCTAAACATAGTAATCATATTGCTCAGATGAATCAGGACGGCTTTCTACACGATTATGCACAACTATTTTTTTCATTGTTATTTAGTATTTTATTAATCATGTATATTAGTGCTACTGTTATTTCAAATCGTCATTATAAAACGTGGCCCCTTTATCGCATTGTATGTTTTGTTTTAGGGATAGTATTAGCGGTTATAGCGGTTGCTGGGCCTTTAGCAAATCGTGCAACGATGGATTTTACGGCACATATGGTGAGTCATTTACTTTTAGGCATGTTAGCGCCATTGCTTATTGTGATGGCAGCGCCTATGACACTTTTACTAAGAACTTTGAGTACTTCATTAGCACGTGCACTTACCAAAATACTAAAAAGCTGGCCTCTCCGTATACTTACACATCCAATAGTTGCGACTTTACTGAATATCGGGGGGCTTTGGTTATTATACACGACTAACCTATATGCACTTATGCATGACAATAGTTTCTTACATGTAGTTGTCCATTTACATGTATTTCTAGCGGGGTATGTATTTACGATCTCTATTCTTTATGTAGACCCCGTTCCTTACAGAAAATCCTTTATTTACAGAGCAATCGTTTTAATTATAGCATTGGCCGGACATGGAATTTTATCAAAATATATTTATGCGCATCCGCCTGAAGGTGTGCCAATAGCACAAGCAGAAATCGGAAGTAAGGTTATGTATTATGGTGGAGATGTAATTGATGCGATGATCATTTTCATGCTTTGCTTACAATGGTACAAAGCAGTAAGACCGCGAATAGTAGAACCGATGCAAAAAAGCGATAGTTTAGAAAATCGACAAATTGATTCTGTCTAGCACCATTTTTACTGAATATGTTTTCAGCGCATTCGCGTAAAAATTGTTGATAACGAAATGGGGAATGATTATAAATTTGGCGTCTATACGCTCAAAAAAAGTGTTAGGTTGACTGAAGGAAGGTGGTCTAACACTTTTGTTTTTTTATGGATTGGTAGTCATAAAAAGGGAATAAAACTTTTACTTTCACTCTCGCTTTTAGATGTTGAGTCAAAGCTTTTGCTATGTCAGATAAAGAACTTAATGGAAGCTTGATTTAAGAAAAACTAGTAGACAAAGTTGAAAAACTCGACTTTGTCTACTAGCTTTGTGAGTGACTTTACTTAAGTCACACTTTTTAGTTTAGCTTTTGAATAAAAACAACTTTTAAGTAGTTGAATTCAGGATGCTCACGTGGCACACGGAAATCCTTTGGTAAACCGTATTCCTCCACAATTTTATAACGAGTATGCGTGTCATTAAATGCTTGCTCGATAAATCCTTTAAATTTTTTCATACCAAAGCTTGCATTATTCGTAGAAGCCAAAATAATACCATTTTTTTCAGTTATTGCGATTGCATCCTTTAATAGCTTAGGATAGTCTTTAGCGGTTGAAAACGTAATTTGTTTTGTTCGAGCAAAGCTAGGAGGATCTAATACAACGAGGTCAAATTTCAACTGATGGCGTTGTGCATATTTGAAATAATGGAATACATCCATTACCTTAATATCCTGTGCTTCATAGTCAATATCATTGACACTAAATTGCTCAATTGTTTTGGCTAAACTACGTTTGGCTACATCGACACTTGTCGTTTTCATAGCTCCACCTAGTGCTGCTGCTACAGAAAACGCACCTGTATACGAAAATGTATTTAACACAGTTTTAGCTTTTGAATAGCGTTCACGAATAGCAAGTCGTACTTCACGCTGGTCGAGGAAAATGCCTGTCATAGCACCATCATTTAAATGGACAGCGTAATTCATGCCATTTTCCTTCACGATTAGTGGAAACTCACCAGGCGTGCCCATTACAAAATCGTCTTGTTCGATATATTGCCCTTTACTATCAAAACGCTTTTTCTCATATATCGCTTTATAGTTTACGGTTTCTGAAAGTGCCTCATAAATGACCTCTTTAAATGAATAAATGCCGGCACTATACCAACTCACCATATAATAGCCATCAAAGAAGTCAATTGTTATACCTCCGATGCCATCACCTTCGCCATTAAAGACTCGAAAAGCAGTCGTATTAGGATTGTTAAAGAATAATTCACGATTTTGAACGGCTTTTTTAATTTTTTTTGCAAAAAAGGTCTTGTCAATTTCTTCATCGGCATCGGTTGTTAACAGCCAGCCAATGCCTTTATTTTGGATACCATAATAGCCAGTCCCAATAAACCGGTTATGAATATCTAATAGACGAAGTAAGGCACCTTCTTCAGAAGGTAATTTACGTGTATCAACGGCATCTTTTAAAATAAGCGGGTAACCCTTTTTTAATGGTCCTGCAAATTGATTGTTAATTTGTAAAGCAATAGTTTGTGTCATGTTGTCATCCTTTAAAAAACATTTTGCTCTATTATCGCATTGTTTAGTAGCATTACACAAACTTATTTCACGAATGTCGCAATTTTTTCAACTGTTTCGATTGTGGCTGCTTCAAAAAACGCCATTTTACTGAAGTAACTATGAATCAAACCAGCCATAGGGATATGTTCTACATAAACACCCGCCCTAGCTAATTTTTGAGCATATGCAAGTCCTTCATCGTAGAGTACATCTGCTTCTGCCGCAATAATTATTGTTTTGGGAAGAACGCTCAAGTTTTCAATGTGCAAAGGGGAGACAAGTGGATTCGTAAAGTAGTTTGTCTCCGTATATTGCCCTGCAAACCATTGCATCCCTTGTTTATCTAAACCAAAGTGTTCGCCATAAGCATTATAAGAAGCCGTCGTAAAATCAAGATTTACAACAGGGTAAATCAATGCTTGAGCAGTGATTTTAGGGCCATTAAATGTAGCAGCTAAATAGCTAACAACAGTTGCTAAGTTTCCTCCTGCACTATCACCAGCTACTGATAATTGGCTATTATCACCACCAAAAGTTGCAATATTATCAAAAACCCACAGTAAACCATCATAGGCATCGTGTAAAGGTAATGGGAATGGGTATTCTGGTGCTAAGCGATAATCGATAGATACGACAATGGCATGGGCTTTGTCTGCAAGTAGCCGACAACCTGCATCAGCGGATTCTAAATTGCCGAATACCCAGCCACCACCGTGATAATAAATAATTACGGGTAATTTTTCTGCCTGTTCCGGAATGTAAATACGAATATTTATTTCTTGGCCATCACGCACGCTAATTTTTTTATTTTCTATAGAAGCAAGTTGTGGTGAATGGCTAGATTGCCATGGTGGAACTGTACGTGAGTTTCTTGCTTCCTGTGGTGTCATTTCATAATAATGGGGTATTCTAGCTGTTTCTTGAATATAGCGAATAGCCTCTTTTGTTAAACGTGTCATGATCATCATCCTTTAATCGTTTAAGTAATAACTCTTATTATAAACTATTCTTATAATTTTACTAGGTTTTAGTATCAATTAAGAAAATTATTTTAATAATGAGCAGAAATATTCCGATAGTAAAGTAAAAATATGTTTATAATAGAATGAAGGATATAACTTGGAGGGTAAGCATGATTTCATTAATAGTAGCACATGATCATAACCATGTTATTGGCTATGAAAACGGTATGCCGTGGCATTTACCGGGAGATTTACAATATTTTAAGGAAAAAACGATGGGCAAGCCTATGATTATGGGACGTAAAACATTTGAATCGATTGGACGACCGCTACCAGGACGACGAAATATTGTCGTTACACGTGATGCAAATTATCGTGCGGATGGAATAGAAACGGCGACAAGTATTGAGGAAGCTCTTGCGTTAGCAGGGGACGTGCCGGAAATCATGATTATTGGCGGTGAACAAATTTTTAGACTATCTATGGAGCTAACGGATCGCATATACATTACAAAAATTAATCATGCTTTTAAAGGGGATACTTTTTTTCCAGCATATGAAGAAGAGTTTGTTTTAGTTGCGTCACAAGAACCAGAAACAGCACCTGAAGGTTACACATTTCAATATCAAATTTTTGAACGCAGACAATGACATAGGATTTAGCAGCAAATAATAGTTGTCCTACTTGCAAAAAACGCACAGTGTGAGCTTTTTTATTAGAATTCAAGTTATATGCTGAAACTATTATTAATAGTGAATTCTAATTTAATATCACACATTATATATAGAAATTAAAGGGATAGAAGAGCTTACATAAATTGGCTCTATCTATCCTCTTTTTTAACACAGATGCCCCAATTTACTACAACATTAAATCAATCTAATGTTGCAGTAATTTAAAAGGAGCTTATATCAATTATTAATTGTACAGTAAAGCCTAATTCTTAAACTTCTATGTAATAATATAGGTTGTTTTCTAAAAGATTGTTGCTATTCAACTAACGATGCAGGTTAGTTGAATAGTGTTGTTAACTCTCACATAACAACTTGTCTATATTTTTCCATTATTGGTATTATTTTTGGTTTCGCAAATACGATGAAGTACAATTAAATATGTGGGAAATTCAAACCGCATTTAAAGAAAAACATACGCAGGGAGGATATAATGATTAAGAATAAATTTCTAGAGATGATTGAACAGTCAAATATTGCAAATCATAAAGAGTATTTATCTCAAGTATTGAGGCCAGCAATTGATATACTTAGGCATACAGATGCCGAACCACAATTGGGCTGTAGTCGTTTTGGAGGAGCACCTGATTTACCAATTGGTAGCGAATGGCCAACGTATGAGAAAAAGCCTTATCGCTTCCTTGGCCAGATCAATTTCGCAGAAATCACTTCAACTGAAAGAGGTCTGCCATCGAAAGGACTCCTAAGTCTCTTTGTAGCAGATGATTATGATAATGAAGATGATGGTTATCTAGAGGCGTTTGAGGACGGATATATTCATGGTATCTATATTCCCGAAACAACGAATCTTGAGACGATGATGCCACCCCATTCAGATATTGGCAAGACCATAGTGATTGAGTTTCTCCCGACTATTGATATTCCTTATGACGAATACCAGTTGAAGGACTGGCCTTTCGATGATGCACAGAGCGACATATACACCGAAATCCGGGATTCTCTACATAAAAGTTCGGACTATCTTCTAGGTTACCCTTCGCATTCTACACTAGCATATGATCCAACGCCTGGAGCAGAATGGATCTCACTTTTAACCGTTGATTCGGATGAGAGTCTTGAGTGGTGTTGGCATGACGGCGATAAATTAATGATATTTATTGAAATAGAACGACTGAAAAACTTGGACTTTAGTAAGCTAAAGTCAGATGCAGGCTAAAGAGCAATTGGGAAAAAGAGATTTATGAAACATTTCACTTAGTGTAACGGGGTGCTTTAGTTGAAGAAGAGACAGCAATCGCTGTCTCTTTTTACTCCTTAAATGATTCAAAATAAGCTTTAACCCATTTATTTTCGTTTTCTGAAATATACTGTTCAGCAATAATTAGTCTTTGTGCAAGTTCTTGCTTTGATAGTTTCATATACTTCCTATGAAGATTGGCAAGATTACGATTGGGTTTAAGCATTTGGAAACTAACGTCCAGATTCAAGTTGTTTGTTTTAATTCCTTTGTTATTTTCTCTCTGTTTAAAGGTTTTACTATGTTGCTTGTAATATTCATACAACTCTTCATTTGACCGTATTGTATTTTCGTAAATCCCTTAACTTCGGTATCGACTTCTTTAGACCATTGAGCAACATTGGCAAAAGAGACAGGTATACCCTTGTTTATTAACCAATCAATTGTTTCTTTGCCTATTCGTATCGCCCAGTCACTAAGTCTTTTATGATTTTCGGTTAGCCAAGGCCGTTTATTTTTTGAATTGAATGGTGGGGTCACTGTTCAATCAACACAATTTCTTTCAGTTCAGTACGAGCGTGTTGACTTCAGGTTTTATAGTACCTTTCTGTTCAAACTCACTAACTGGAATCATTAATTCTTTATCGCTATTTCTATATGCGTTAGGGAATTTGCCTGACCGTATCCAACGTTTAATAGTTTCTTCGTGCTTATCTAATAAGTCAGCCACTTCTTTTACTTTATATTCTTTCAAGCTATTGCCTCCAAACAGAATGTATGTTTCGTTAATATTCGTTCTGTTTTACCACAACATTTAATTAATATAAATATTTACTTATAAAGGGTAGAGGTGGTGATAAACGGGGTCTTTAGAGGTCTAGCAAACAAAAAAGTACACCACTAGATTATGAGTGATGTACTAATTATAAAATATAATGTGTGACATTAAAGACAACCTCTTGATATTACTGTTTAAATTTTATCGAGTAACACCGTGCGTTGTCTTTTATATTCGATGTGGATGCATTTTAATTTATAAATACAGATACACACAAGCATACATTGAACCACACCCTGCTAACACAAACAGATGCCAAATTGTATGATTATAAGGAAGTGAGCGCCACGCGTAAAAGATAGCACCAATTGTATAGAACAAACCACCAGCTAATAAATAAGCAAAGCCATCACTCCCTAAGAACAGATAGATTGGCTTTATGGCAAAAATAATTAGCCAACCCATAACAATGTAGAAAACAAGAGATAGGATATTAAAACGATGAATAAAAAAGCATTTAAATAACACCCCAAGTAAGGCTAGCGACCATATGATACATAATAGTGTTATGCCCAATGTATCTCCAAGTGCGATTAATAAAAATGGTGTGTAGGTCCCAGCAATTAAAATATAAATAGCGGAATGGTCGAGGATAGCAAAAAAATATTTATATTTTTCAGGCAGACTATGGAGTAAGGTTGACATCATAAACAAGATAATGACAGACGCACCGAAAATACTAAAAGTTGTAATATACAGTGCTCGCCCGTTGTGAACAGCCGTTAATAGTAACATTACAAGTGCTGGAATACTTGCGAGCAACCCTACCCCGTGAGTAATGGCATTCCACAATTCTTCCTTCCGTGTTTTATAGTCAAATGAATTCATCATTGTACACCCTTCCTTCGTTCTATATTTACAATAGCCTATTCAGTGGACTATTCCTATGTATGTTTGTCATATATTTACTTATCTAAAATGTCATGTCGATTTATAGAGGAAAATGTTAGACAAATTTAATGAAAAAAGGCTATAGTATCCAAGGTAGCGTAAATGAAAAAGACTTGAAATAGACAAGTCAGATGACAAATGTCATGTTTACATATGGAAACATTAGTCTATATAATAATTTCAATGAAGTAAAAGGATGTGTCGAAGTGGGACGAATTCATATTGTAACGGACTCAACTTGTGATTTAACAAAAGAAGAAGTAATGCAACACGGTATACATATTGTGCCGTTAACCATTCAAATTGATGGGAAAACGTATATAGATGGAGTGGATTTAGAGCCACAAACTTTTTTAGGTTTAATGAAAAATGCGAAAGATTTGCCGAAAAGTTCTCAACCTGCACCAGGGAAATTTAAAGAATTGTACGACGAGCTTGGAAAAGATGGAGATCAAATACTTTCCATTCATATGACAGGTGGCATGAGTGGAACAGTCGAATCAGCTCGACAGGCGGCACAAATGACAGATGCAAATGTAACTGTCATTGATTCTCGCTTTATTGCAATTGGGCTTGCGATACAATTACGAGAGGCCATTAAAATGCGCGATGCAGGAGCGACTGTGCAAGAAATCGTCGCACGTTTAGACAAAGTACGTGAAAATACACATTTATATGTGATTGTTGATACACTTGAAAATTTAATTAAGGGCGGTCGAATTGGTAAAGGAACAGGCTTTATCGGTTCTTTGCTCAACATAAAAGTAATTGCGAACTTAGAAGGTGGCGCATATAATCCTGTGTCAAAAGTTCGTAGTCACAAACAGGTTGTCAATTACTTATTTAAGCAATTCCAAGCTGATACTGCTGGTAAATCAGTAAAAGCTGTAGGAATTTCACATGCTGACGGTTTAACAACAATGGGTGATCCCTTAAAAGAATTAGTAGAAGGAACAGGCTTTGATGAGGTAGAAATTGCCTTTACCTCTCCAATTATTTCTACACATACCGGTCCAGGTGCAATTGGTTTTATTTATTTTGCCGAATAATTGATAAGAGCTGCTACATAAGTAATTGTAGTAGCTTTTTACTGTCTTAGTCAGCTTGGAAAATGGTTAACAAGTATTGAGATGAATATGCTTAGATTTTTCTTGATAAATTGGAGCATCGTCACTTTTCTTTGTCGTGACAACTATCTATAATAGAAATAACAGCAAATGATGGAAGGTGGTCAAATGGGCATCTGGCGAATTATTTTGTCATGTTTGACCGTCTTAATACTAAGTGGTTGTGCAATATCAATAGATGAACCGAGTCCGCAGGCTGACGATGAACATGAACAGTCAGGGACGGAGCAAGATATGAGACAGGATGAGCAACAAGCAGAGGAAGAGACAAAGCACTCTAGTAATGTATTGACGCAAATTTTTGAACATTTTTTTGAGCCTACACCAGAGGATTTACGGCAAATTGATGATGACAACGCAAAACAACTACATTACTTGGCACTTGGAGATTCATTAACAGACGGTGTCGGGGATGAGTATAGTCAAGACGGTTATGTTGGAAGATTAGCAGATTCAATGTTAGCTTGGACTTCGATATCAGAAGTTAAGGTTGAGAATCGGGGAAAAAGAGGAAGACGTAGCGATCAGCTATTAAAATTATTAAAAAAAGGGCATTATGATGAAGAGTTACAACAAGCACAGCTTATTTCATTAACAATGGGTGGCAATGATGTAATGAAAGTCGTCAAAAAGGACTTGTTTAACTTAAAAAGAGATGCCTTTGATAAGGAATTATTAACCTATGAGAATCGTTACAGTAAAATAATTGACAATATACGTGCAAAAAATCCAACTGTACCGTTATTACTTATCGGGTTTTATAATCCCTTTTCAATTGTCACCAATGAGGCCAATGAATTTGATACGATTATTACAGAATGGAATAGCGTTATCAAAGAAATAGCAAGTAAGGATACAAACGCTTGTTATGTCTCTGTAGAAGACTTGTTTGATTCAAATGAAGAACTGGTCTATCACACGGATTTTTTTCACCCCAATGCAAAGGGGTATGATAAAATGACGGAGCGAATTTTAGCAGCAATGGAGCAATGTAAAATGGAACAAAAAATTAATAAGGAAATAGGCTTCGGGGAGTGAAAAAATGAATAAATGGAAATTCGCATTTTTTGCGTTAGCAGGTATGGTTATTTTTTCAATTCTCCTCGTCGTTTATTTAGCAACGAAGCCAGTTGAAGGATTTGAATTAGCGAAGAGTGCAGACAGTGAAGAAAACGTAACAGGTAATGTTCTTGTAGTACAAACGACTACGAAAGAGTTGGAGTCAATTACCAAAAAATATTTAAAGGACACAGCTAAAGGCTCACCATTGCCATTGGATTTTACCATTGGAGATGATATTGAATTACGAAGTAAATTAACTGTTTTTTATACAGAAATTCCGATTTCAATGAATTTTGACCCGATCGTTGATGAAAAAGGCAATATTATTTTAAAGCAAACAGGGATGAATGTAGGGCTTTTAAACATTCCGCCGGAGACGACCATGAAAATTATGCGAGATTCGGTGGATTTCCCTTCATGGATTACGGTCAATCCAAATAAAGCTGAAATTTATATTGATTTATCGCGAGTAAATATTGCTTCAGGTTCGAGGGTTCGTGCGAAGGAATTAGACTTACCGAACGATAAGATTTTATTGGAAATTATCGTCCCAGGAAAATAAGGAGTGAAAATAAATGGCAATACAATATGCGACATTTGCAGGCGGCTGTTTTTGGTGTATGGTCAAGCCATTCGATGAAACACCGGGCATTAAAGCTGTCGTTTCTGGTTACACTGGTGGACATGTTGAAAATCCAAGCTATGAACAAGTCTGTTCGGAAACAACAGGTCATGTAGAAGCGGTTCAAATTACATTTGATGATGACATCTATTCATACGAGCAATTATTAGCTACATTTTGGACATTAATTGACCCAACGGATGCTGGTGGGCAATTTTTTGATCGTGGACAATCCTATACAACGGCCATTTTTTACCATGATGAAGAGCAGCGTGAATTAGCTGAACGTTCAAAGGCAGATTTAGAAGCTTCTCGTAAGTTTGATAAGCCGATTGCTGTAAAAATTTTGCCTGCAAGCACATTTTATGCTGCGGAGGACTACCATCAATATTATTATAAAAAAAATCCAATGCACTACGAACGTTATGCAGTAGGTTCTGGTCGCAAGGCATTTCAGGAACAACATTGGGGGCATAAAAAATGAATAAAGAACAACGTTTAAAAGAACTAACAGATATGCAATACTATGTAACGCAGGAAAATGGGACTGAGCCACCGTTTCGTAATGAATATGATCAACATTTTGAAGAAGGAATTTATGTAGATATTGTTTCAGGAAAGCCACTCTTTAGCTCCCACGATAAATTCAATTCTGGCTGTGGATGGCCAGCATTCACAAAACCAATTGCACAAGAGCATGTGACGGAGCATTTTGATACTTCTCATGGAATGCGTCGTGTAGAGGTAAGAAGTAAGGAAGCTGATTCTCATCTAGGACATGTCTTCCCAGACGGTCCTCAAGAGTTAGGTGGTTTGCGCTATTGTATCAATTCTGCATCACTTCGTTTTATTCCAAAAGCGGATTTAGAACAAGAAGGCTACGCTGAATATAGCGCCTTATTTAAGTAACAAGCAAAACGCCTAGTACGCTTCTCGTGCAGGCGTTTTTTTTGGGAAAACAAAAAGAGGGTGGGTATAACGAAAACGATATAGCAAAAAAGTGTTAGATTGAACTGCAATCAATCTAACACTTTTTCACTTTGCCTGCTCCTCTTGTCTTAAATTTTAAACGTACCTACAACACTACGTAAACTATCTGCTTGATGCGCCAGTTCAGTTGCCGCTGCATTAATTTCTTGCATGGACGCAGAACCTTGGGTAGCAGCAGCAGCAGACATCACCGTATTGGAAGCTGTTTGTTCAGCATAGGCATTTATATGCACAAAATCACTTGCTACAGCATTACTATAATCAAGCGTATGGGCTATTTTATCAACCATTGTGGTAATAATCGCAGTCGTTTCTTTCGTTTGCGTTAAAATATTGGACAATGACTGGTTAGTTTCATTTGTCACCTCAACGCCTCGAATAACCGTTGTAACACCTTCTTGATTTTGTGTAATAATTGATGCCACTTCCTCTTGTATGGAATTTACAATAACTGTGACTTCTTTAGCCGCAGTTTGTGATTGCTCAGCAAGCTTGCGTACTTCATCTGCTACAACAGCAAAGCCACGACCATGCTCTCCAGCACGGGCTGCTTCAATCGCCGCATTTAATGCAAGTAAATTTGTTTGCTCAGAGATTGCAGTAATCGTACTGATTATAGAGGTTATATCGGCAGATTTGCGGCCGAGTGCCTCAACAGTTGTAGAGGTAGAAGCAATTGTTTCTTCAATTGACTGCATGACTAAGGTAGATTGTAGGACAGAACGACTTCCTTCATCTGCTGCTTGTTGCATGGCGATTGAAGCTCGTTGTACAGCATTGGCTTGTTCATTCAACTGATGCATAGAATGGTCTAAATCACTCATTTTTTGTTGAGCACTATTCATGCTATTGATTGTATTCTCACTATCACTTGCGATATCTGCACTTGCATCTGCAATATTTTGAATTGTGCGTGCATTTTCATCAGCTAGCGTCATGAGCTCTCGGCTACTATTTGATACATGATCTGCAAGTTCACTGACGCGTTTAATAAGGTTTGAAATAGACAAAATAAGTGTATTCGTCGAGTTAGCAATTGTAGAAAATTCATCATGGTTACGTACACGGACACGCCTTGTTAAATCACCACCCGCTTGAGCAATATCTAAAATGGAATGGTTAATCGCACGCGTATTATTTTTTAATGAATTAAATAACATATAACCAAAAATGATAATGGCAATAAGACTGATAATCGAAAAAATAAAGAAATAAGTATTGGATACAGTTACCTGTTTGTTCAATTTATTAAGTTTTGTTTTGTTCGATTCATCCATTACTATATTGATGGCGTCAATATTATTATCAATATGTAATTTCATTGTTTCGCCAGTGCCTTCAATCATGAGTTTCCTTGCTTGTTCAAGACCAAGATCATCTCGCATTGTCATGACCTTTTTTGAGTATTCAAGGTAGTTTTTATAATACTGGCTAATTGCTTGTATATGCCCAAGTTCCACTTCGCGGTCTGCAAATTTTTCTTGTAAGGCAGCTATTTTTTTATTAATAGAATCAATTTTCATTTTGTAAGAAGTGGAATAACTACCATTACCGGTAATTAGGTAAGCTTGTTCGAGGTTGGTTAATCTAGCAATTTCATAGGCAAGCTGATTTACTGTAAGCTGTTCTTGTACATTCTTCTCAGTAAAATCCTCCATTTGTTGTTGAAGATTTGTAATATTGATATAAGACAATATACCCATTGTTGCATTAATGAAAATAAGCAAAGTAAAAATGATAAGTACTTTTCCTCGAATTAAATGATAAAAACGTTGTCGTTTTTCTGTAGTAGGAGGGAGATTGTGCCTACTAGCTTTAGAATCTATAACTTTCTTTTTTCTAAAAAAGTTAGAATCTAAGAGAGACGGGCGGTTTCTCATAGGTTTACTAGCCTGACTCTTGTTTTTCATCGCCATCACCTTCCTAATTTTTGCATTTATTGACTTCAATTCTATCGTATTATACTAAAAAATTCTATCCTAATTTCACAAAATTTTCATTTTTCAGATAAAAAGGCGTAATATTTTTGCATGACAAAAGTCATTAAGGTGAAAAAGGCTATTCAGTTTTTCTTCACTAGTAAAAAATACTTAAAGAAAAAAATGATACATTTTATGACGAAATGTATTTTTTTTGATAAACTAGCGGAAAGTAAAAATGAAAAGGGGAGGCATTTTTCAATAATGAAAAAGAGCTTTTATTTATATGTATTAACATTCAGAGGGGGAGAGTGGTCAGATGCAAAAGTTCGATTTGCTGAAGAAGTTTTTCATGAACATAACTTTCCTAAACAAAGCATGGATTTTGATGAGTTATCTACATATATCGAAACGTTTGCAACAGAAAATTTAACAACTGAAGTGTTTGATGAGTTATGGGATTTATACAGTGAACAAGGACGATAATGATTCGCAATACTTTCATTATTCGTACTTTTATAGTTGCTAGACGTCTAGCATTGCGTAAATACGTGAAACAAAGTATTATTTATAGTGATAACTGACAGAAAAGAGGGATTGCAGTATGAGTATTCATATTAATGCAAAAAAAGGCGAAATCGCTGACACTATTTTACTTCCGGGAGACCCACTACGTGCAAAATACATTGCTGAAACGTTTTTAGAAGATGTTACATGCTATAACGAAGTCCGCAATATGTTTGGTTATACTGGTACGTATAAAGGTAAACGTATTTCTGTACAAGGTACTGGTATGGGCGTGCCTTCCATTTCCATTTATGTAACAGAATTAATGCAAGAATATGATGTACAAAAGTTAATTCGTGTAGGTACTTGTGGTGCAATTCAAAAAGATGTTAAAGTTCGTGATGTTATTTTAGCACAAGGAGCAACAACGGATTCACGTATGAATCAAATTATTTGGGGCAACAAC
This sequence comes from Lysinibacillus sphaericus, assembly GCF_002982115.1. Lineage (GTDB taxonomy): Bacteria > Bacillota > Bacilli > Bacillales_A > Planococcaceae > Lysinibacillus > Lysinibacillus sphaericus. The sequence continues at coordinate 2,220,060 of NZ_CP019980.1, forward strand.
ATTGACTTTGCACCAATCGCTAATTTTGACTTATTATTAAAAGCTTACAATGCAGGTAAAGATGCAGGCTTAAGTCTGCAAGTAGGTAATATTTTCACAGCAGATCTATTTTACTCAGACGAGCACCAAAATGAAAAGCTAGCTAAATACGGTGTACTAGCTGTAGAAATGGAATCAGCAGCACTTTACACATTAGCAGCGAAATTTGGCCGCCAAGCACTTTCTATTTTAACAGTAAGTGACCACATTATTACTGGTGAAGTCACAACATCAGAAGAGCGCCAAACTACATTCAACGACATGATTGTTGTTGCTTTAGAAGCGGCTATTCAAGAGTAGTTGATATAGCAAGGTTTATAACAAGTTTAAAGTTATAAGAATAAGAGCAACCGACCTAAAACCGACCATTTTATAAAATGGAATCGAAGAAGTCGGTTGCTTTTTCTTTATCTTTCATGGTTAGGTGGCTATAGGTATTAACAGTCTCTTGAATATTAACATGTCCAAGTTGTTCTTGGATAATTTTAAAATTAACATTTTTACTAACCATAAATGATGCATAGGTATGTCTTAAACCATGGAAAGTGAGTTTAGGTAATTGTGTCTTTCTACTATTTCGCGCCATCTTCCAGACATACTGTCAGGATGTGAAGGGAATCCGTTTGTTTTTGTAAATAGTAAATTTATTGGTGTGCCCTTATCATCCTTCATAGGTTTCCAAGCTTCACCTGATGCTAACTGTAACTTCTTATGATCCTTTGCATATTGTTTTATTTCTCTCATTAACTCTGCTGGTACATTGACAGTTCGTGGTCTTTTGGTTTTTGTAGGACCTAAGAAAAAGTTTTTATCTTCTTTGTCATATTGAAGAGTCGAATCAATGAGTATAGTATTGTTAACGAAATTTAAGCATTCGTTTCTAATTCCTGCGATTTCAGACATTCGTAAGCCTGCTAATGCAGCTAATTTTATTTGCAATGCATGCTTTGGATACATTTCTTTTGTCTTTTTTAAGAGTAATTTCAATTGTTCCTCGTCGTAAAATTCAATTTCCTTATACCTTTTAGAGCGAGAAGGTCTTTCAACACCATTCATTGGATTAGTTTCGATTACTTGCCACTTTACAGCTGTGGCTTTCCATTTTTATTAGGTTTTAATTCTCTATAACTTGCCATAATTATTCTCCTTTCTTTTAATACTTCGAACCAAAACTTCATCATCACCTCCTATAGTGAGAATGTTTGTTCTGTTTAAGGGTAAAATTTTTTAGGCATTTCAATCCAATCAAACATTTCTATTACACCTAAAGGTTCAAAGCAAATTGTAAAGTTGTCTATTGATACATATAAACCGTATTTACTTTTATACCAATCAAGAGCAGCTTCTAAAAAATCCTCGGTAACATCAAGGTAGTCAGCTAGTTCAAAGTGGTTTGTTATATGTAAGTTATGAGCTTGTATAATTCTTATAATAGATAAACAGGCGAATTTACATCGCCAGTTATATCCAATCCAATACCAATTAAACCTACACCAACAGTTGAAGAAATGCAGGCAAAGACGTTACTAAATACAGAAGTTTTAATAGCAATGAAAAATATCGGAGTGTAGGAGGAACGAATATGAATATTGTATATCGTGCTGCGGAGTTATTAATCACTAGTTTGGGTTGTAACTTCGAAGAATGTATTATTCAAGCATCAACTTGAAGGATTTACAAAGTGGTGCGATGATAACGGATCGTTTGATTGGTTTATACATTACAATTCAACAACGACGAAACAAGTAGTATTGTTCAGTGTTTGTTCAGAACATTGTAGTAATCTTTTAATGTCATTGTAAACAAACAAAAGAACACGCATATATCAATGACGAAGCCCAGGTACTCAATTAATTTTGAGCCTGGGCTTTTTTGTTTATTCATCATAAGGTCTATATTTTTTTCGAAGCGATTCAAGCTCATCTTTTTTCTCAAGCAGTACACTTTTTAAAAACATTTTAGGCTGGTCTTTAGCTGCTTTTAACTTTCCGTCTTTCATTAATTGCCCTAGACGAACTTTCGATATTTCCAATACCTCT